>JAUXYM010000113.1 GCA_030694365.1 Nevskia sp.
CAGCGTCACCCAGTCGTCGACCACCTACACCCGCAGCGTCAACAGCTTCGACGCCCTGGCCCGCGAACTCAGTGTCACTCGCGGCAATGATCTTGGCGGCAGCCGTACCGATGTCACCGTCTACCAGGACGACACGGCGAAATGGGTACTCGGCCTGGTCAAATCCAGCACCAACAGCGATACCGGTCTCGTCGAATCCAGCACCGACTACAACAGTACGAGCCGCCTGCCCGAGAAGACTTATGCCTATGGTCTGCTGCAGCGGACGCTGTCCTATAACACCGATGGCACCCTGGCGACGGTCACCGATCCGCTGAACCGCAGCATCAAGCTCAGCCAGTGGAAGCGCGGTGCGCCGCAACGCGTCGATTACGCGGACGCAACGTTTGAAACCGCAGTCGTCAACAACCAGGGCTGGATCACCAGCCGCACCGATGAGCGCAGCAGCGCGACTGGATACAGCTACGATCTGCTAGGGCGGCTCGCATCGATTGCCTACCCGACGGGCGACAGCGTGGCCTGGGCCAGCCCCGCGTACACCTATGTTCAGCTCACGTCCCCTGAACTCGGTATTCCCGCCACTTCTTGGCGCAGCCGCAAGCTGCTCGGCAATTTCCAGCGCAGCGTCTACCACGATGCCCAGTTGCGCCCGATCCTGATCGAAGAGAAGGAACAGCACCACCGGGCAAAGCTTCTATGTTCGCAATGCCTATGACGCAATCCGGCCTTGGACAGGATGTATTAAGTCAAAAGGTTGGATTATATCTTGCCTCGTTTTTGATACCGCCGAATTGCGTTGGCTCTTGCCTCCATGTGTTGCAATGTGCAGCTGATAGCTTGCAGCGAGTTTCACTCTCATCGTCAGTCCGGCCGTTTTATCGCAGGCATCAAGCTGTTTCGTCACAAACTTCCCGCAGCAAACGCCCATGGTCGGAACCGCGGCGTGTGGGAGTTCTTGAGCTTCATCCCGGCCTTCGCCGCCGACGCATCACCACATGGAGTTGTTATGGCAAACGGAATCATTGCAAGAAGCGTCCTGGTTGTTTGCGCCGCCCTGCTCAGTTCATGCAGCGGCGGCGGGTCTGACGACAGCGGCGCCGCGCCGCAACCGGCAGAAAGCCTCAAAACTGTAAGCTTGCCCAGCTTTCCGCACTCGGTCGACATCTACGATGTCGACAACGCCGACAAGGCGGTCGTGGTCCTGCACGGCGGCGCGGGTCATAACTACGAGATCGCCTACAACCTGGGGCTGAACAGCAGCGACGCTCCACCCACCCAGGGCACGATCGACTGGGCTTGGTTGCATGATCACAAAGTCATCGCGGTTTTCCCGCAGGGGCAGGCCATCGCCAGCGATCCGTCGGACTTTACCTGGACCAACCACGTGATGACGTCCGGGCAGGACGACATGGCCTTCCTGCAGGCGCTGGCCAGCTACATCCGCACGCAATACGGGGTTTCCAAGGTGTACCTGATGGGCCATTCCAACGGCGGCATGATGGCCAACCGGATGTGGTGCGAATCGCCGACAACTTTTGACGGCTACGTGTCGATCGCCGGTCCGGCCTCGGAGTACTACCTGGCGCCGGCGACGTCATGCGCACCGGGTGTCGTGCAGCCCTACTTCGGAATCGTCGGCGACAAGGACGACGTGCTGCAGGTAAACGGCAATTGGCCGGAAACTACGTGGAGGATCAATCCCGTCCTGACGGTAGGTTCGCCAGCATTCGTCGATCCGGTCCTGATCGGAGAATGGCACCAGCAGCAGCTGCGCAGCCAGGCAGGATGCGGGACCTTGCCGCAGCTCACCGACAGCACTAGCGACGGCAAGGTCGAAACCTGGACCGAATGTGGCAACCGCCTGAAACTGCAGCGAGTGCTGCAGGGCCAGCACAGCATCGATTCGCTGGAAGCCGCCGCAGGCTACAGGATGATCGACGCGGCGTCCGCGTTCATCGACGGCTTGGAGCAACCCTGACTCGAGGGCAAGGCGGGGGCGCTTCAGCTCATACCCTCTTCATACCTACCACTCGCCGCCAGCGCAGGGCTGCGAATGCCGCCAGCCACAGCAGCATTTCCGGTTCCAGATTACGGTGCCAGATTACGGTGACAGCCAGATTACGGACACAGATTACGGTGACAGCTTACCCATTCCCATGACAAGATTACGGTGACAGCTTACCCATTCCCATGACAAGCGAGGTAGCCCGGATGCAATCCGGGATTGCTCGCCCCAACCCCGGGTTACACCCGGGCTACTCGCTGGTCTATGCCCAAGCGCGATTCTATGATCCGCTGGTCGGGCGGTTTCTGTCTATTGATCCAATGTCTTTTTCAGACGAAAGCACGTTTTCTTTTAGTCGATATACATATTCGAATAACAATCCTTATAAGTACACAGATCCGGATGGGGAGGCTTCTGCACCCACACAAGTTGCGCCGAATGCACCAACAATTTCAGCGAGGATAGAGGCGGCCGCTCCGGTAGCCGCTCGGTTTCCTGTGGTTGCTGCTGCTGCTGCCATTGCTGTTGCCGCTGAAGGTTTATACACTGGACAATCACCGTTCCCGGCTGTATCCGATGCGCTATCGGATTTAATGACGGAGGTGATGAGCGATTCTGGAGCGGACGCGCCGAAAGATAAGCAATCTACGCTGAGCCCCGGACCAAGTGCGGGTGATTCGATACCCGCACGAGGCCCAGAACGTAACTTCACGCCTGAAGAGCGCAGCAAAATTAATGGGCATCGGAAAAGACACTGGTTGCCATACCTGTGGCTCGAAAGACCCAGGTACAAAGAGCGGAAACTATGTACCTGATCACCAGCCGCCTAACGGACTGAATTCCGATGGTGGTCCGCAACGTTTGTATCCACAGTGCCTGAGTTGTAGCAGAACTCAGGGCGGCTAGGTGCGTGGCTCAAAAACTGGTTCATAAGAGCGCTATCTATGTATTTAACATGGGTCAATACTAAAGGCGGACCGCTCGTGTGCGCGAGTCTGGTTGCAGCAAAATCTTGGCGAGGAACGCATGCAAGTTCTATAGGGGGGGCTATAAGTGATTACGAGCGTGCTTGTGATCAGACGAATTACGTTGGCGCCATCGCATGCGCTTCTTCGCAAGTACTCGTTCTGGGCGACGAACCCTTTCAGTCGGCTTTTGTTATGAAGGACGAATGTGTACTCGTAGTACGGTGGGTATCGTGTATATCGAGAGAACGTGCAGAGGACGCGATCGCTCAACTTCCGTCGGAGTTACCATTTATTGAGAAGCCAACGAAATTTATTTTGGATAACGTTGGTTTAGTTTTGTTCGATGCAGCTCTGGACGGCATTGATCCTGCCATTTGTGCGCGCATTAGTATGGAGCCCGGATCATTCAGCGTAACTACACAAAAATATAACTCCGATAGAGTCTATGAATTCATAGTTCATAGGTTAATTCGTGATCCAATTTTCTGATCGGGAGCAGTTCGGGTGGAAGTCTAAGTTGCGCTTCTTCCACAGCCACTTCGTCATTACTGCATCGAGTCATCCGGGCTTGCTGGTGATTGGCGGGGCTAGGTTTAATATCTCCCTAATTCTCCCTTGTACCTGCAGGCTGTGCACTCTTCCCGCAAAGCCTGCGTAAGGGTTCCGACAAGTTCGTCTGCTCGGTTCGCAGCTGCGAGCGCCAGCCGGGAAATTGATCTGTAGGGCGGGGCCTCCGCGGATTTTCCCTCTGACCAGTTGGCCAGAATGACGGCAAGGCGCTGCTATCATCGCGCCATGCTTTTCGACTCCTTCGCAGCACCGCCATGAGCACGCCGAACTTCCAGCCGCTGCCCTGGCAGCGCGCGCTGTGGACGACGGTCGCCGCGTCGATGCTGGACGATCGCCTGGGCCATGCACTGCTGATTGCCGGGCCGCCCGGTGCCGGCAAACGTCACTTCGCAGCCTGCATCACGGCAGCGCTCTGGTGCCGTCAGCGCGCCACGGATGGCACTGCCTGCGGTGCCTGCCCGGATTGCCTGCAGGTGCTCAGCGAAGCGCATTCCGGCTACTTCCTGCTGCGAGTCGAGGAAGGCAAGCGCGACATCCCGATCAACGCCGTGCGCGAGCTCAGCGAGAAACTGACCATCACCCAGTACGACGGCCGCGCCAAGGTCGCGATCATCGATCCGGCCGATTCGCTGAACCTGAATGGCGTCAACGCGCTGCTGAAGACCATCGAGGAGCCGACGCCGGGCAGTCATCTGCTGCTGGTCAGCAGCCGTCCGCAAGCGCTGGTGCCGACCTTGCGCAGCCGCTGCCAGCGGTTGCCGATCGCCGCACCGGCGCGCGACGTCGCACTGAGCTGGCTGCGCGAAGAAACCGGCGGCAAGTTCGACGAGGCCGCACTTGCTCAGGCATTGGAACTGGCTTCCGGCGCACCGCTGAAAGCGATCGAGCTATTAGCCAGCAATGGCGTCGCCGTGAGGGCCGACTGGGCGCGCGGCCTGCTCGATCTGGCCGTCGGCCGGGGCGAGCCGGTGCCGATGGCGGCGGCGATCGTTGATGCCGATCCGGCCGGCTGGGTGCAGTGGCTGTACGGCTGGCTGGCGGCGCTGCTGCGCGCGCGGCTGAACGCCCAGGCTGATGACGCAGCGCTCCGGGCACTGGCGCAACGGCTGCCCGCCGAACTGCTCGATCGCTATGTCGCCGAGGCGCAGACCGCGCTCGAACGCATCCACGGCGCGGCCGACAAGAAGCTGGTGATCGAATCCCTGCTGATCGGCTGGATCGCGCTCCTTGCACGGGCCGGCCGCGCTGCGCAGAATCCTCGCGCATGAACACCCCGACTCGTCCCGGTGCGCCGTCGCCCGGCATCCTGACGCTCAGCATCAAGGACAAGCCGGCGCTCTACGCGTCGTACATGCCGTTCATCAAGAACGGCGGCCTGTTCATTCCGACCAACAAGGAATACCGGCTCGGCGACGAGGTGTTCATCCTGCTGACCCTGATGGACGACCCGGAGCGCATCCCGGTCGCCGGCCGAGTGGTCTGGCTGACGCCACGCAATGCCCAGGGCAAGCGCCAGCAGGGCATCGGCGTGCAGTTCAGCGGCCAGGACAACGGTGACACCCAGAAGAAGATCGACGCTTATCTGGCTGGCGTCGGCACCGAGCGGCCGACGCACACGATGTGAAGTCGTCGCGGCCGGCTATTCCGTCATTCCCGCGTAGGCGGGAATCCAGTTCTGACGCCTGCGCCAACGGTCAATACAGCACTCATCGGCACGAACACTGGATTCCCGCTTTCGCGGGAATGACAAACGTTTTTTAAGTTCTGAAAATCTTCTAGAGCGTTTTTAAATTAAAGGAACACATAGAATTCCGTCATGCCCGCGCAGGCGGGCATCCAGTTTTCGCCGTAGCGCACCGCATCAGAACTGGATTCCCGCCTGCGCGGGAATGACGAGTGTTTGTAAGGATTTGAAGGAAAAATGCTCTAACCAGGCTTCTTCTGACTCTTCTCAGCCAGACAAGCAATCAAGTCCTGCCAGGATTTGACGAACGAGGCGGCACCGTCGCGCTGCAGTTGGGTGGCCAGCGCATCGATGTCGACACCGGCCGCGGCGATCGCCGCCAGCACCGTTTCGCAATCACCACCATCCGGCGGCAGTACCGGCCCCGGATTGCCCTGTTTGGCGTAGGCCAGCAAGGTTTTTTCGGGAATCGTGTCGACCGTGTCAGGCGCTGCCAGCGCATCGACGTAGTAGCTGTCGGCCAGCGCCGGGTCCTTGGCGCTGGTGCTCGCAAACAGCAGGCGCTGTGGCGACACACCGGCGGCGATCAGCTTCTGCCAGCGCGGCGAGATCAGCAGCTTGCGGTACTCGCGATAGCAGCGGGCCATCATCGCGATCCCGAGCCGGTTGTGCAGCGTGGTCGGCAACTGCGCTTTCACCGCGCCATCCCAGCGGCTGACGAACACCGAAGCTACCGACGACACATTGGCCGGCAGCCCGCCATCGAGACGGCGCTCGATACCGCGCGCCCAGGCTTCGGCAGCGGCCAGGTACTGCTCGGCCGAGAACAGCAAGGTGACATTGACCGGCACGCCGGCGGCGATCGCTTCCTCGATCGCCGGAATGCCGGCCGGCGTGCCCGGAATCTTGATGTAGAGATTGGGCTTGGCCGCACGAGCGTGCAGATCGACAGCCGCGTTCACCGTCGCTTCGGTCTCGTCTGCGAGCAGTGGCGACACTTCCAGCGACACCCAGCCATCGACACCGTTGGTGCGCTCGAACTCCGCCGCGAACAGATCGGCAGCGGCCGACAGATCCTCGATCGCCAGTTCGAAGAACAGCGCTTCGTCGCTCAGGCCAGCGGCTGCCTTGCTGCGGATCGCTTCGTCGTAGACATGGCCGTTCCTGATCGCCTGCTCGAAGATCGTCGGGTTCGACGTCAGGCCGGTCACCGCGATCTCGCCGATGTAGCGGGCGAGGGTGCCGTCCTGCACCAGGGTGCGGGTGATGTTGTCGAGCCAGAGGCTCTGGCCAAGGGCGTGCAGGCGGTTTGCAGGGTTCATGCGAGCGGGAGTCGAGAGATGAAGCGGGATGGCGATGCCCGATTCTACCGATCCCCAGCGTCGCCGAAGCGAGGCTTCAGTCCTTGCGCGGCCAGGCCTCGGGCCTGGGCGGCGGCAAGCGCACGCCTTTGCGGGCTTTCATCAGCAGGCCGGCCTGCCGTGCCCACAGCGCCAGATGCGCCTGCACCTGGGCGCGATCCTTCATCAGATGCGCCTGAGTTGCGAGGCCGACCAGGAAGCAGCTCAGTTGCTGGAACAGCGCGTGCAGATCGGCCTTGCTGGTGCCCCCCACCCCTGAGCCCTGCCTGGGATTCGGTTCGAAGTAATGCTCGACCGCGGGTGCAAACACGCTCTGCACCCGCTTCAGGCGCTCGCGCAGCGCCTCGGCCAGGGGCTTGTCGCGCAAGCTGGCCACCAGCAGCTCGGTGTAGGCGTGGAACAAAGGCGTGGCGAACACCTGATCCCAGGCCGCTTTGACCAGTCGCGTCAGCCGGTCGTCCTCGTCGCCGATCGACAGCAGCAGCTCGCCAAGCTGGCGATAGGTGCGCCGCAGCAGGTCCTCGGCGGCATCGAGCATCAGTGCCTGCTTGTTCGGGTAGTGATGCACCTGGGCACCACGCGAGACGCCGGCACGGCGGACGATCGAACTCAGGGTCGAAGCCGCGTAGCCGTCTTCGGCGAGGCTTTGCAGGGTCGCTTCGAGCAGGCGGCTGCGCATGCTGTCGCTGCGCTCGGCCTGGGTGCGGCGCGCCGGCTTGTCGTTCGTGGGGGCGACGGGGGAGGCAAGGCTCATCGGCGGGGAGAGAAGTGACTGAGAAATGACGATACCGTCCAGACTGTATGTAAAATCGCGGCAGCCAGCCAGCCCATACCGACACTCACTGAAAAGATCCCGAACGATGACCTCCAATCCGCTGCTGCACGGCGTCCGCGTGCTCGACCTGTCCCGCCTGTTGCCTGGCCCGTTCTGCACGCTGTACCTCGCCCAACTCGGCGCCGAGGTGATCAAGATCGAAGAACCGAACGGCGGCGATTACGCGCGCGCGATGTCGGCGGAGATGTTTTCGGCGGTCAATCGCGGCAAGAAATCGGTGACCCTGGACCTGCGCCAGGCCGCCGATGTCGCGCTGTTCAAGAAGCTCGTCGTTGATGCCGATGTGCTGATCGAATCGTTCCGGCCCGGTGTCATGGATCGCCTCGGCTGCGGCTATGAGGTGCTGAAAGCAATCAACCCGCGCCTGGTGTTCGCCGCGCTCACCGGCTACGGCCAGACCGGCCCCTACCGTGATCGTCCCGGCCACGACATGAACTACCGCGGCTATGCCGGCGAACTCGAACAGACCGGCAATGCCAGCACCGGCCCGGCGGTCGGCAACCTGCAGGTCGCCGATATCGCCGGCGGCGCCCTGAGCTGCGCGGTCGGCATCCTCGCGGCATTACTCGGCACCAAGTCCAGTGGCGTCGGCAGCTTCGTCGACGTCGGCATGATGGACGCCACCCTGGCGATGCAGGTGCTGTCGCTGTCGGCGATCCGCACTTTCGGAAAATCGCCTCCACGCGGCGGCGATTTCCTGTCCGGCGCGCTGCCGAACTACGGCGTCTATGAATGCGCGGACGGCAAGCATCTGGCCGTCGGTTCGCTGGAACCGAAGTTCTTCGCCGAAGTGCTGAAGCTCATCGGCCGCGCCGATCTCGCCAAACTGCCCTGTGCACCGGGCAAGGCTGGTGAACCGCTGCGCCAGGAGCTGATCGCCCTGTTCAAGACCCGCAGCCGCGACGAATGGGAAACACTGCTCGCCCACGAGGAAACCTGCGTCAGCGCCATCCTCACCCCGAGCGAAGCGCTCAAGAACGAACAGGTCGTCGCCCGCAACATGGTCGTCGACGACAACGGCAAGCCGGCGTTCAACCTGCCGATCTTCTTCGACAACGCCCACGCCGTGAACGGCCAGTCGCCGAAGCTGGGTGCCGACAACGACGCCGTGCTCGGGCCGCTGCGCGGCTGAATTCGCTCGTCATTCCCGCGCAGGCGGGAATGACGAGTGGGTTGAGATGGGCCTTTCGTCCGGCTCCGGTCCGGCAGGCCGATATATTCCCATGACGACTTCAGAACATGAAAACGATTCATTGGAGTAATTAAAGCTGCGTCCCTACACTGCGCGCCGAACCTGAAGGACGGAGCGAACCATGACCACGAACAAGCCGAAGACCCTTTACGACAAGCTCTGGGACGCTCACGTCGTCAAGGATCAGGGCGATGGCTCGGCGATCATTTATATCGACCGTCAATTGCTCCATGAAGTGACTAGCCCGCAGGCCTTCGATGGTCTGCGCCTGAACAAGCGGATGCCGTGGCGGCTCGACGCCAACCTCGCAGTGGCCGACCACAACGTGCCGACCACCGATCGCAGCCAGGGCATCGCCGATCCGATCTCGCGCATCCAGGTCGAAGCGCTGGACTCGAACTGCGACGAATACGGCATCACCGAATTCCGCATGAACGACGCCCGCCAGGGCATCGTCCACGTCATCGGCCCGGAGCAGGGCGCGACCTTGCCGGGCATGACCGTGGTCTGCGGCGATAGCCACACCTCGACCCACGGTGCCTTCGGCGCGCTCGCGTTCGGCATCGGCACCAGCGAAGTCGAGCACGCGCTCGCGACGCAGACCCTGGTGCTGAAGAAGTCGAAGAACATGCGGGTGACGGTGCGCGGTGCGGTTATGGCCGGCATCACCGCCAAGGACATTGTGCTGGCGATCATCGGCAAGATCGGCACCGCCGGCGGCAACGGCCACACCATCGAGTTCGCCGGTGCAGCGATTGCCGATCTGTCGATCGAAGGCCGGATGACCGTCTGCAACATGGCGATCGAAGCGGGCGCGCGCGCCGGCCTGATCGCGGTCGATGCGACGACCATCGCCTACGTGCAGAACCGGCCGTTCTCCCCGCGCGGTGAGTCGCTGGCCAAGGCGATCGCCTGGTGGAACACGCTGCACTCGGATGAAGATGCTCAGTTCGATCGTGAAGTCGAGATCGACGCCGCTACCATCCAGCCGCAGGTCACCTGGGGCACCAGCCCGGAGATGGTCTTGCCGGTCGGCGGCCGGGTGCCGAATCCGGCCAACGAGGTGGATGCGATCAAGCGCGGCAGCATCGAGCGCGCGCTGGCCTACATGGGCATCCACGCCGATCAGCCGATCACCGATATCGTCATCGACAAGGTGTTCATCGGCTCCTGCACCAACTCGCGCATCGAGGATTTGCGCGCGGCGGCGGGCGTGCTCAAGGGCAAGCGGATTGCCGGCAACGTCAAGCTGGCACTCGCGGTGCCGGGTTCGGGGCTGGTCAAGCGTCAGGCCGAAAGCGAAGGGCTGGACCAGGTTTTCATAGCGGCCGGCTTCGAGTGGCGCGAACCGGGCTGCTCGATGTGCCTCGGCATGAATGCCGACCAGCTCAGCCCTGGCGAGCGTTGTGCATCGACCTCGAACCGTAACTTCGAAGGCCGCCAGGGCGCCGGTGGCCGCACGCATCTGGTGTCGCCAGCAATGGCGGCGGCAGCGGCAGTGGCCGGGCGCTTCGTCGATATCCGGACTGTGCAGTAACAGCTGTAAAGCGATCTCACGCGGAGAACGCAAAGGACGCAGAGAACAGCGAAAGCCGGTGAAAACCAGAAACATCGAATGCAACTCGATTGATCTTTGGTTTTTCTCTGCGTCCTCCGCGTTCTCTGCGTGAGACATTCTTTTAGTTGACCGGAAGCAAAGTCATGCAGCCATTCACCATCGTCACCGGCAAGGTCGCCCCGCTCGACAGGGCCAATGTCGACACCGACGCGATCATTCCGAAGCAGTACCTGAAGTCGATCAAGAAGACCGGCTTCGGCCCCTTCCTGTTCGATGACTGGCGCTACCTCGACAAGGGCGATCTCGATATCGACCCGGCGACGCGTCGGAAGAATCCGGGCTTCGTGCTCAACGATGCGAAGTACACGGGTTCGACGGTGCTGCTGGCGCGCGAGAACTTCGGCTGCGGCTCGTCGCGCGAACATGCCGTGTGGGCGCTGACTGATTACGGCTTCCGGGCGGTGATCGCGCCGAGCTTTGCCGATATCTTTTTCAACAACAGTTTCAAGAATGGCTTCTTTCCGCTGGCTTTGAAGATCGCGGAGATTGACGCGCTGTTCGCGGAGAGCGCGAGTGGCAGTGATTTTGCGCTGACCATCGATCTGCCGGCGCAGACGGTATCGACGCCGGGCGGCCTCACGTTCGGCTTCGAGATCGACCCGTTCCGCAAGGACTGCCTGATCCGCGGTCTCGACGAGATCGGCCTGACCTTGCAGCATGCCGATGCGATCCGCACCTACGAAGCTCAGCGCAGGATCGACGCACCCTGGCTGTTCGCCTGAGCCCCGAGCTTCATGATCGACAAGGAGGTCGTCCGATGAATCGTCTTGCCAAGCTGTTATCTGCTGCCGCGCTGAGCCTGCTGGCGCTGCCGGTGTTCGCGGTCGGTCCCGAGCCGGTCTGGACCCTCGAGGGCTTCGCCCAGCCGGAATCGGCGGTCTACGCGAAGCAGCAGGACCTGATCTACGTCTCGAACATCAACGGCGAGGGTACCGCCAAGGACGGCAACGGCTTCATCTCGCGGGTCAGTCCCGACGGCAAGATGATCAAGCGCGTATGGCTCAAGGGCCTGAACGCGCCCAAAGGCCTCGCCTACAACAACGGCTTTCTGTACATCGCCGATATCGATGAGCTGGTTGTCGTCGACACCGGAAATAGCCGGGTGACGGCGCGCTACAAGGCGGCCGGCGCCAAGTTCCTGAACGATGTCGCCGTCGATACTGGTGGCCGCGTCTATGTCTCGGACATGGCGACCAACACCCTGTGGCGCCTGTCCGGCAGCAGCTTTGCGGTGATGCTGGCCAGCCCGAAACTCGAAGGCCCAAACGGTCTGCTGGTTGAAGGCGGCAAGCTGATCGTCGGCAGCTGGGGCGTGATGACCGGCAACGGCTTCGAGACTTCGGAGATGGGTTACCTGCAGAGCGTCGATCGCACGACCGCCGCGCTGGAAGCGCGCTTCGCGCCGATCCCCTTCGCCAACCTCGATGGCATCGTCTCGGACGGCAAGGGCGGCTACATCGCCAGCGACTGGCTGCACGGCAACGTCTACAAGATCTCCGCGACCGGCGAAACCAACCTGTGGCTGCTGCTCGAACAGGGCGCCGCCGACATCGGCCTCGGCCCCAACAAGCGCCTGCTGGTGCCGATGATGCTGAACAACGAACTGCGCGCCTATACGATCGATTGAACTCCGGCCGACGTACCCACGCTCTCAACACATAGCAAAAGCTCCGGATCACAAAGGCAGTAAGAACAGCAAACGGCAAGGACACAAAGGAATAAACCGGCTACAGATGAAAGGCGTCGAATTTCCCGGGCAGCTTTCATCGGAATGCTTTCTTTGTGTCCTTGTTTTTCACCTCTGTGCCTTTGTGCTCCCGAGCGTTTTCAGCGACACCCTGACCAACGGCATTCGAAGATGACCCGGAAAATCCTGCTGCTCCCCGGCGATGGCATCGGCCCGGAAATCACTGCTGAAGCTGAAAAGCTGCTGACCGTGCTGCGCGACCGCCACGGCCTCGACGTCAGCTGGACCAGCGCCCCGATCGGCGGTGCCGGCTATGACGCGGCAGGCCATCCGCTGCCGCCCGCGACGCTGGAAGCTGCGAAGGCGGCAGACGCGATCCTGCTCGCGGCTGTCGGTGGTCCGCAGTACGACAACCTGCCGAGGGAACTGCGCCCGGAGCGCGGCCTGCTCGGTATCCGTGCCGCGCTGGGTCTGTTCTCGAACCTGCGTCCGGCGCTGCTCTATCCGGAGCTGGCCGATGCTTCATCGCTGAAGCCGGAGCTGGTTGCCAATCTGGACATCCTGATCGTCCGCGAACTGACTGGCGGCATCTACTTCGGTAAGCGGCAGACCGGTGTCGAGACCGATTACAAGGTCGGCAGCCAGGTCATTCCGAGTGCCCGCGTGGCCCGCGACACCGAGGCCTATTCGGACTTCGAGATCGCCCGCATCGCCCGCACCGCCTTCGAGGCGGCGCGCCTGCGTGGCAAGCGGCTCTGCTCGGTCGACAAGAACAATGTGCTGGAGTCCTCGCAGCTGTGGCGCGAGGTGGTGATCGAGGTCTCGAAGGATTATCCGGACGTCAGCCTGAGCCACATGCTGGTCGACAACGCCGCAATGCAGCTGGTGCGCGCGCCGAAGCAATTCGACGTGGTGGTCACCAGCAACATGTTCGGCGACATCCTGTCCGACATCGCCGCCCAGCTGACCGGCTCGATCGGCATGCTGCCGTCGGCCAGCCTCAACGAGCGCGGCCAGGGCATGTACGAGCCGAGCCACGGATCGGCACCGGACATCGCCGGCAAGGGCATCGCCAATCCGCTGGCGATGCTGTTGTCGGTGGCGATGATGCTGCGCTACTCGCTGGGCCGCGGCGATCTCGCCGACAAGATCCAGGCGGCGGTCAAGACAGTGCTGGCCTCGGGTCTGCGTACCGGCGATATCGCCAAGCCGGGCGAGGCGACAGTCAACACCGTGGCGATGGGCGATGCCGTGATTGCGGCGCTGGGCTGAAGCTCATGACCTATCGCGAACATTTGCGGGCGATGGCCGGCTGGAACCGCTGGTGCCACGAGCGGCTGTTCGCGGTGGCCGATGGCCTGAGCGAAGAAGCCTATCGCCGCGATGTCGGCCTGTTCTTCAAGTCCGTGCACGGCTCGATCAATCACCTGTTGCTGGCCGATCTGATGTGGCAGTCGCGCCTCGCTGGCGCGCCGCTGCCGATCACCAATCTGGCGATGGAAGTCGAAGCTGATCGCGCGCAACTGAAGCTGCGGATGCTGGCCTCGGCGGATGAATGGCTGCGCTATATCGACGCCACCCCGGACGAATTGCTGTACGCCGAATTCGCCTATCGCAGCACGGCAGGCAGCGAGCATCGCCTGCCGCGCTCGGTGGCGGTCCATACGATGTTCACCCACGGTGCCCATCACCGTGGCCAGGTTTCAACAGCGTTGAGCCAGCTCGGCTGCGAGGCGCCGGTGTTCGATTTCCCCATTTTCTATTTCGATTACGCGCAAGCGAAAGAGTCCTTCAGATGAGCAAGACCTACGATGTGGCTGTGGTCGGCGCAACCGGTGCCGTTGGCGAGCAGATGCTGTCGATCCTCAAGCAGCGCGAGTTCCCGGTCGGCAAGGTCTATGCGCTGGCGTCCGAGCGCAGTGCCGGTTCGACGGTGAGGTTCGGCAACCGCGATCTGGTCGTCGAAGATCTCGCGACGTTTGACTTCAGCAAGGTGCAGATCGGCCTGTTCTCGCCGGGTGCCAGCGTCTCGGCGATCTACGCGCCGAAGGCTGCGGCGGCCGGCTGTGTGGTGATCGACAACACCTCGCAGTTCCGTTACGTCGACGACATTCCGCTGGTGGTGCCGGAAGTGAACCCGGAAGCGATTGCCGGCTACAAGAAGCACGGCATCATTGCCAACCCGAACTGCTCGACGATCCAGATGCTGGTCGCCCTGAAGCCGATCTATGACGCGGTCGGCATCGAGCGCATCAATGTCTGCACCTACCAGAGCGTGTCCGGCACCGGCAAGGACGCGATCGAGGAACTCGGCCGCCAGACTGCCGCGCTGCTGAACTTCCAGGACGCCGTGCCCAAGGTCTACCCGAAGCAGATCGCTTTCAACGTCATCCCGCAGATCGACGTCTTCCAGGACAACGGCTACACCAAGGAAGAAATGAAGATGGTCTGGGAGACCCGCAAGATCATGGGCGACGAGTCCATCCAGGTGAACCCCACGGCCGTCCGCGTGCCGGTGTTCTACGGCCACTCGGAAGCGGTGCACATCGAGACCAAGAAGAAGATCACCGCCGCCGAAGCGCGCGCGCTGCTGGAAAAGGCGCCGGGCGTGATCGTCATCGATCGTCATGAGGACGGCGGTTATCCGACCGCCGTGAGCGACGCTTCGGGCAAGGATGCGACCTTCGTCGGCCGTATCCGCGAGGACATTTCGCATCCGCGCGGCCTGAATCTCTGGGTGGTGTCGGACAACATCCGCAAGGGTGCGGCGCTGAACTCGATCCAGATCGCCGAAGTGCTGATCCGTTCGTACCTGTAAGACCTCACGCCGGTCATGCCGGCGTGACGGTTCCCTTGATTCATCAGGTATAAAGACGGTCGACAAGGTCGCGGTGACGGCGGCCGCCGGCGCTGTCGGCTCCAGACCACGGGGAACCTTATGTTGCGAAATCTGGCTGCGCTGACGGTTCTGGCGCCGACGCTGTGGATGATCTCGGCTCAGGCCCTGGGCCTGGGCGATATCGAGCTTCGCTCCCGGCTCAACCAGCGCTTTCTGGCGACCATCCCGGTGCTGGAGGCGGATCCTGAAGATCTCGAAAGCCTCAAGGTGTCGCTCGCCCCGGATGATGCGTTCTCGCGTGCCGGTATCGATCGGTCCGGCTTGGTGTCGACCTTGAAGTTCGTGCTGGACGTCGGCGGCATCAAGGTCAGCAGCGATCAGGTGGTACGCGATCCATTCGTCAACTTCATCGTTCAGGCGCGCTGGAATGGCGGCCGCTTCCTGCGCGAATACACCGTGCTGCTCGATCCACCGGGGGAGCCGTCAGCTGCGGCGTCTGCTGCTGTGGCTGACGAGGCGCCGAGCGACGTTCCGGACGCCGCTGCGACCGCCCTCGTTGACATCGATCCAGACGCTGATCCAGATGGCAGCTCCTACGAATTGGCCGCCGCCGCGCCGGCGCAGGCCGATGTCGTGACTGCCGCGCCTGCCGAAACGGCGGGCGATGACGTTTATGGCCCGGTGCTGGAAACCCAGACGCTGTGGAGCATTGCCGGTGAATTGCGGCCGACCTCCGAAGTGACCATCGAGCAGATGGTGCTGGCGCTGTACCAGACCAATCCGCAGGCCTTCGGCGGCGGCAGCATCAACCGTCTGCTCAGCGGCAGTTCGCTGAAGGTGCCGACGGCCGAGCAGGTGACGGCGGTCGATGCAGCGACCGCGCACAGCAAGGTCGCTGCGCTGCGCGGACAGCCGCCGACTGTTGTGACACCGGCAGCAAGCCAGGCGCGGGCGTCGACGCCTGCGGCAGTGGCTGCGGTGGTTGAGCCGCCCGCTCCGGCTCCAGTTCCAGCGCCGGCTTTGGCCGAGGCTGTCCCGGCACCTGCCGTGACGGTGGAAGCTGCCCAGCCCGAGGCCCCGCCGCCGAGCGCCGCAAGCCCGGTGGAACCTGCGGTCGAAACATCCCCGGTCACCGCGCCAGAACCCACGCCAGAACCGTCGCCCGCGCCGATTGCCGAGTCGCCGTCTGCGCCCTCGACATTTCCGTTCGACGATGCCGGCCTGCCGCTGATGGGTGGTCTGCTGGCGCTGATCCTGTTGCTGCTGCTGGTGGTACTGAAGCGCCGCGCCCGGCCTCGGCCGAACCCGGCCAAGCCGCTGTCGCCGCAAGCAGTCTGGTTGTCGATGCCGGTGGTGGCCGATGCGGTGCCCGAAATTCAGCGTGCGAAGCCGGCAGCCGCTGCCGAGCCCGAAGTCGTCACGCCGGCGCCGGTCGTGCCGCCCGAGCCGGAACCCCAGGTCCAGGCTGAGCCCGCTCCCGAACTGCTGCCGCTGCCGGAAGATCGCGCCGCGCCGGTCGCCGACGCCGCATTCGACCACAAGCTCGACGCTGGCGATCCGCTGACCGAGGCCGATTTCCATCTAGCGTATGGACTGCATGACGAAGCGATCCAGATGCTGAAGACGGCGATTGCCGAGGCGCCGGAACGGGCCGATCTGCAGCAGAAGCTCGCCGAGGTCTACGCCGCTGCCGCTGCGGCGAAGACGCCACCCGCCGAGCTGTCAGTCGTCGATTTCGATCTCGATGCCGATATCGCCCGGCCCGAGATCAGGCCAGGAATCGGGCCAGAAACCAGCCCTGATATCCTCGCCGCTGCGGCACTGCCGCCGGTCGTTGCAGCGGCACCGCAGCCAGCTGCGCCTCGCGATGCTGACCCGCTGGCCGATATCGATCTCAGCAGTTTCGATCTTGGCCCTGCGTCTTCAGCAGAGCCGCCGCTCGATCCGCGTCTGATCGAGTTCAGTATCGATGAACTGGAAGCGAGCACCGAACCGGAACCGGACCACCCGTTGTCGGCCAGCGGCGACGAGATCGACACCAAGCTCGATCTGGCCCGTGCTTATGCCGACATGGGCGATATCGAGGCGGCCGACAAGCTGCTCGCTGAAGTGACGGTCAGTGGCAGCGACGCCCAGAAGGCCGAAGCCGAGGCGCTGAAGCAGCACCCGAAGGACGCCGGCTGAACGACGTCATACAAGCCGGCATGATCCGCTGGGCAGCGGCTGTCGAGTACCAGGGCTCACGCTACTCGGGCTGGCAGGTCCAGGCCGGACGGCCAAGCGTGCAGGGCGCGGTCGAAGCTGCGCTGAGCACGATTGCCAACCAGCCAGTGGCGACCATCTGCGCCGGCCGCACCGATGCCGGCGTGCACGCGCTCGGCCAGGTCGTGCATTTCGACAGCGCCGCCGCCCGCGACCCCTATGCCTGGTTGCTCGGCAGCAATTCGCGCCTGCCGCCGGACATCGCCTTGCGCTGGGTGCAGCCAGTGTTCGGCCAGGCCGATGAGCCATTCAGCGCCCGCTTCAGCGCCGTCTCGCGCCGCTATCGTTACGTGATCCACAACGATCGCGCCCGCTCGGCACTGCTGGCCGAACGGGCGACCTGGTTCGCCCCCGCGCTCGATGCCGATGCCATGCACGCGGCCGCGCAGGCACTGGTCGGTGCCCATGATTTCTCGGCATTCCGCGCGGCCGGATGCCAGTCGAAAACGGCGACACGCAAGCTCGAGAGCCTCCGCGTCTGGCGCAGGGGTCAGTTCGTGGTCATCGACATCCGCGCCAATGCTTTCCTGCATCACATGGTCCGCAACATCACCGGCAGCCTGCTGGAAGTCGGCAGCCAGCGTCGGCCGGTGACCTGGATCGCCGAACTGCTGGCTGGCCGCGATCGCAGGCAGTCGGGCATGACGGCAGCCGCCCAGGGCCTGTATTTTGTCGGCCCCGACTACCCGGCCGAGTTCGGCCTGCCGCCGCCGTCCGAGCCCTGGTTTCCCGCATGAGCGTTGCCGCCTTCCGCCGTACCCGGATCAAGTTCTGCGGCTTCACTCGTGCCGACGACATCGCCGAAGCAGTCGCGCTCGGCGTTGATGCCATCGGTCTGATCATGGTTCCGCAAAGCCCGCGCGCCGTCAGCCTGGAAGCGGCCATCGCGCTGAAAAACACGATTCTGCCCCTGGTCAATAGTGTCGTGCTGCTGCGCAACCCGGATGCCGCGCTGGTGCACGAGGTGCTGCGGGTGATCCGGCCGAGCCTGCTGCAGTTCCACGGCGAAGAATCCGCCGAGTTCTGTGCCAGCTTCGGCCATCCGTATTTGAAAGCGATCGCGATGCAGCACCAGACGCGTCCGCTGACCGAGATCGCGGCTGAATACGCGACTGCCGCCGCGCTGCTGCTCGATGGCCATGCGCCGGGTGGTCTGGGCGGGCAGGGCCTGGCTTTCGACTGGCAGCAGTCGACCGGAACGGTGGCGCTGCCGATCATGCTGGCCGGTGGCATCCGGCCGGACAACGTCGCTGCGGCGATAGCAGCGGCGCGGCCTTTTGCCGTCGATGTTTCCAGCGGTATCGAAGCGGCGTCCGGCCAGACTCCGGGCGTCAAGGATTCAGGCAAAATGCGCGACTTCGTGCGCGAGGTCCGCCGCGCCGACCAGCTTCCCTGAAATCGAGTTCCACCGCCTTAGATGATCTACGAAAACCTGCCTGACGCCCGGGGCCATTTCGGCCCCTACGGTGGCCGTTTCGTCGCCGAAACCCTGATGGAGCCGCTGCGCGAGCTGGAAGCGGCCTACAACATGCTCAAGGTCGATCCGGCGTTCCGCGCCGAACTCGACAAGGATCTGGCGCTGTATGTCGGCCGTCCCAGCCCGCTGTATCCGGCCGAGCGGCTGACCAGGAAGTGGGGCGGCGCGCAGATTTTCCTGAAGCGCGAAGACCTGAACCACACCGGCGCCCACAAGATCAACAACACGGTCGGCCAGGCCCTGCTCGCCAAGCACCTCGGCAAGACCCGGATCATCGCCGAGACCGGCGCCGGCCAGCATGGCGTGGCGAGCGCGACGATCGCCGCTCGCCTGGGCCTGAAGTGCGTGGTCTACATGGGTGCCGACGATGTCGAACGGCAGAGCCCGAACGTCTACCGCATGAAGCTGCTCGGTGCCGAAGTGATCCCGGTGCAGAGCGGCACCAAGACCCTGAAGGACGCGCTCAACGAAGCGCTGCGCGACTGGGTGACCAATGTTGACGACACCTTCTACGTCATCGGTACCGTCGCCGGCCCGCATCCGTATCCGATGCTGGTGCGCGATTTCAACTCGGTGGTCGGCCGCGAAGTCATCACCCAGTCGCAGAACCAGCTCGGCCGGCTGCCGGATGCGCTGGTCGCCTGCGTCGGCGGCGGCAGCAATGCCATCGGCCTGTTCCATCCGATGATCCAGTACGACGAGGTCAAGATGTACGGCGTCGAGGCCGGCGGTGATGGCATCGAAACCGGCCGTCACGCCGCGCCGCTGTCGGCCGGCAAGCCGGGCGTGCTGCACGGCAATCGCACCTACGTGATGGCCGACGACAACGGCCAGATCATCGGCACCCATTCGATCTCCGCTGGCCTCGACTATCCCGGCGTCGGCCCCGAGCACGCCTGGCTGAAGGACATCGGCCGGGTCAACTACGTGTCGGTGACCGACGATGAAGCGCTGGCCGCGTTCCACGAACTGACCCGCGTCGAAGGCATCATTCCGGCGCTCGAACCTTCGCACGCGATCGCCTACGCCAAGAAGCTGGCACCGACGATGGCCAAGGACCAGATCATCGTCGTCAACCTTTCCGGCCGCGGCGACAAGGATATCTTCACGATCGCCAAGCGCGAAGGAATCAGTTTGCTGTGATGGGATATGGACGTCCTGTCCCAGCAATCGGGCATCCCTGCCCGGACTATTCAAAAAAGCCGAAACCATGAGCCGCATAACGTTCGCTTTATCTGATCTGCGTGCGAAAGGCCGCAAGGCACTGATCCCGTTCATCACCGCCGGCGATCCGCACCCGAGCCACACCGTCGGACTGATGCACGCGCTGGTCGCGGGCGGGGCGGACATCATCGAACTCGGTGTGCCGTTTTCGGATCCAATGGCCGATGGCCCGGTGATCCAGCTCGCCTGCGAACGCGCGTTGATCCACAACACCAGCTTGTGGAACTGCTGCGCGATGGTCGCCGAGTTCCGCAAGACCGACAGCCGCACGCCGGTGGTGCTGATGGGCTACCTGAACCCGATCGAGACCCGCGGCCTGGATGCGTTCTGCACGCTGGCAAAAGATTCCGGCGTCGATGGCGTGCTGATCGTCGATCTCGCCGTCGAGGAAGCGCCGGAGTTCGCGCCGAAGGTTCGCTCGTTCGGGCTCGACCTGATCTTTCTGCTGGCACCGACCAGCTCCGATGCCCGCATCGAAGCAATTGCCCGCGAAGCCAGCGGCTACCTGTACTACGTGTCCCTGAAAGGGGTCACGGGCTCAGCCTCCTTGGATATCGGCAGCGTCACCGCCAAGCTCGGGCAGATTCGCCGCCATACCGCATTGCCGGTGGCCGTCGGCTTCGGCATTCGCGATGCTGAATCAGCCGCGAAAGTCGGCGCTGTGGCCGATGGCGTGGTGGTCGGCAGTGCGCTGGTGTCGCAGATAGAAAAGCACCAGTCGACGCCCGAAGTGCTGCCGGACCTGCTGAAATCGCAGCTTGCCCAGATGCGCGCCGCACTCGATGCCCTGAACTGAAGTTCTGGCCTGATCGTTGCAAACTCTGTTGAAATTTCCCCGTTGAAATCTCAGCTGTTGAACTCCCAAGGTCGTCCCGACCTTCGCAAGCGGAAAACTCCTCGATGAGCTGGCTTGAAAAAATCTCCGGATCGAAACTGCTGACCGGCGGCGTACGCAAGAAGAGCGTTCCCGAAGGCCTGTGGATGAAGTGCGATTCCTGCCAGTCGGTGCTTTATCGCGCCGAACTGGAGCGCACCTTGGAGGTCTGCCCGAAGTGCAGCGCCCATCGGCCGATCGCCGCCCGTGCGCGGATCAGCCACTTCCTCGATGCCGAGCCGAAAATCGAGATCGGTACAAGGGTTCGTTCCACCGATCCGCTGAAGTTCAAGGACTCACGCAAGTACACCGAGCGCCTGACCGAAGCCCGCGAGGACACCGACGAGGAAGACGCGCTGGTCGTCATCCGTGGCCAGTTGATGGGCCTGCCGGTGGTGGTCTGCGTGTTCGAATTCGGCTTCATGGGCGGCTCTATGGGTTCGGTGGTCGGCGAGAAATTCGTCCGTGGCGTCAACGCCGCACTCGAACACGGTTGTCCGGTGATCTGCTTCGCGGCCTCGGGTGGCGCGCGCATGCAGGAATCGCTGTTCTCGCTGATGCAGATGGCCAAGACCAGCGCCGCGCTGGCCAAGCTCGCCGAGCGCGGCCTGCCGTTCATCTCGGTGCTGACCCATCCGACGATGGGTGGCGTGTCGGCGTCGCTGGCCATGCTCGGCGACATCAACATCGCCGAACCGAAGGCGCTGATTGGTTTTGCCGGCCCGCGAGTGATCGAGCAGACCGTGCGCCAGAAGCTGCCGGAAGGTTTCCAGCGCGCCGAGTTCCTGCTCGAGAAGGGCGCCATCGACATGATCGTCGACCGCCGCGAGCTGCGCGAAAAGCTGCACCGCCTGCTGGCCATGCTGACCCACTTCGCGCCGGGGGCCGGTGCCGCGCACTGAGGGCGACACGGCGGTCGCTACAGGCGGCAGCACCGTGCGCAGCGACTGGCGGCTGGCCGACTGGCTGGCTTGGCAGGAACAGCTCAATCCCCGTTCGATCGAACTCGGTCTTGAGCGATCGCGCCTCGTCGCCGAACGGCTTGGTCTGCTGACCGCGCCCTGCGTCACCGCAACGATCGCCGGCACCAACGGCAAGGGCTCGTCGGCGGCACTCGCGGCGGGCATCTGGCAGGCCGCCGGCTATCGCGTCGGCCGCTACCTGTCGCCGCATCTGCTGCGCTACAACGAACGCATCGCCGTCGACGGCATCGAAGCCCCCGATGAGGCGATCTGCACCGCCTTCACCGCGATCGAAGGCGCGCGCGGTGATCTTCCGCTGACCTATTTCGAGTTCGGCACGCTGGCGGCGCTGTGGCTGTTCCGCGAAGCGGGCTGCGTGGTTCAGGTGCTTGAAGTCGGCCTCGGCGGACGGCTCGACGCCGTCAACATCGTCGATGCCGATGCCGCGCTGGTGACCAATATCGGCCTCGATCACAC
The DNA here is from genome assembly GCA_030694365.1 of Nevskia sp. Taxonomy (GTDB): domain Bacteria; phylum Pseudomonadota; class Gammaproteobacteria; order Nevskiales; family Nevskiaceae; genus Nevskia. The sequence continues at coordinate 22,036 of JAUXYM010000113.1, forward strand.
CGACTGGCTCGGCCCGGATCGCGACAGCATCGGCCGCGAGAAAGCCGGCATCTATCGCGCGGGACGCCCAGCGATCTGCGCCGAGCGCGAACCGCCAGCCAGCGTCGAAGCGGAAGCACGGCGGATCGGCGCGCGCTGGCTCGCGGCCGGTCGGCAGTTCGATATCGTCCGTGGCGATGCTGCCTGGAGCTGGAAAGGCGAGGGTGCCGAGTACCGCGAATTGCCGCTGCCGGCGCTGCCGGGTGCTTTCCAGATCGACAATGCCGCCGGCGTGCTGGCGCTGATCACCGCGCTGCGGGATCGCTTGCCGGTTGAACGCGCGGCGATCGAGACCGGCTTGCGCCGTCTGGCACTGGCGGGCCGCTACCAGCGTCATGACGGACTGCTGCTCGATGTCGCCCACAACCTGGAATCGGCTACCGTGCTCGCAGCGCAATTGCGTACCGAGCCTTGCGCCGGCCGCACCTGGCTGGTGCTCGGCATGCTGGCCGACAAGCCGGTGGCCGAGGTCTGCCGTGTGCTGGCGACCGTTGTCGACGCGGTATGGTGCGCCGGCTTGCCGCCGCCGCGCGGGCTCGGCGACGATGCGCTGGCTGCTATCGCGCGCCAGTCGGGCCTGATGGCGCACCAGGCCGGCACGGTCGGTAATGCGATTGCCGGTGCCCGCGCCGCCGGCGGGCCTGGTGATCGCATCGTCGTCTGCGGATCGTTCCTGACCGTGGCTGCTGCACTGGAGGATCGTCGATGAACGAGGTTTTTCGCCGTCGCCTGATTGGCCTCGCCGTGCTGCTGACCCTGGCGTTCCTGCTGTCCCTGCTGCTGCCCGGCGCGCCGACGCGCGACGAGGTCGAGCCATCGACCTCGGTCAGCCTCAGCGGCGAGAGCCTGCAGGTCACCGAAGCCGATGCCGTGCCGCCGCCGGATGACTACACCTCGCCGCAGCCTCCACCTGACTCGCAAGCAGACGCTGCGGCGAGCGGTGCCCCCTCGTCGGCCGACGATGTCGCCATTTCCGATATGAGCAGCACCGAGGCCGATGCCTCCGGCAGCGCCGACAAACCAGCGCCTGCAGTCAGCAAGCCGGCACCTGCTGCAAAGCCGCCAGCAAGCGTGGCAACACCGAAACCGAAGCCGGCCACTGTGCTCGCCAGCCCAACGAAGCCGGTGCCGGCCGACAAGCCGGCAGCGGGCTGGTATGTGCAGATCGGCAGCTTTGCCGAGGCGGGTTCGGCGACGACCATCGTCAGCCTGATCGGCAAGCAAGGCCATCGCGGCCAGATCAGCAAGATCACCGGCGCCAACGGCAAGACCCTGCATCGCATTCGCGCCGGCCCCTATCCGACCGAGGCTGCGGCGCGCAGCGCGCAGGTCTGGCTGGCAACCCAGGGCTATCGGCAGACTCGCGTTGTATCCGAGGCATCGCGCTGAACGCCGTCTGCGCCTAGAATGCGCGCGCGGTTACGGAGAGATGGCAGAGCGGTCGATTGCGGCGGTCTTGAAAACCGCTGAACCGCAAGGTTCCGGGGGTTCGAATCCCTCTCTCTCCGCCACTTTTTCAAAACACCGACTCAATGTCGGAGTTTTGAAAAAGCAGATCGGCAGTGAGAGAGGTATTCGAAGCCACGGTAGTGGCTGGGCCCGAAGGGACGAATCCCAAGCGGCAGGTAGTTAGCGAAGGGAGATTCGAAGCCACGACAGTGGCTTGGGAAATCTGAAGAAATCTGTATCTGACCCCAATTGTTGTTTCAAAGCGCCCGTAGCTCAGTCGGATAGAGCATCGGCCTTCTAAGCCGTTACTCGTTTTTTCAGGGCGGCCTCAAAAAGCGATTAATTATATGATTTATAAAGATTTAATTATTGATCCTACTTGCTGCTGATTGCGGAAAATTGTGCATATTTGCGGTCACTGTGCAGATATATTGCAGATAACAATCGGCTCTAAGCTACTGCTGAAGCTTGAAAATACGTGTTGTCCACGCACATTTACTCGGACAGACGAAGGGCTTGTACACGCGTGCATGGTTCGTTCGCGATGGTGTCCGGTAGCCGCGTGGTTCAACCGTATGGCCTCGCGCCGCAGCGGATGCAGGCTAGTGCCGCCGACGGACGTGCCAAGCGCACGGCCTGATTGTTTAACCCTGCGCAGGACCATCTAACCACTGGCTGATTGTTCCGGCGATTCGTTCAGCCGCCGAGAACAGCTGATCGCTCTGCAGGTGCGCGTAGCGCGCTGTCGACTCGGGGCGCCGATGTCCGAGCAGCGCGCCTGTCAGGAACAGGGACTCGCCAGAGGTGACACTGTGCGTGGCGAACGTGTGGCGGAGGTCGTGGACTCGGACGTCCTTTTCTAGGTTGGCCTTCCTCCGGATGCTTTTCCAAGCATCGCGGATGTGGCCGCGCGACTTGTCCGGATTGTTGCGGCTCGGAAACACGAACCTGGAGCGAGCCAGGTGGCTGCGAGACCCGAGGATGAGGCTTGCGCTATCGCCGATCAGCACGGTTTTCGGTCCAGTTTTCGAATCGGTCAGGACTAGTCGGTCGGTCCTGACCTCGTCCCAGCGGAGACCGACGATCTCCCCATGGCGGCAGCCTGTCAGTGCCAGGAGCCGGATAATGTCGACGACATCGGGCATCCGCCCCCGAACTGATTCGAGCGTGGCGCCGAGCCGTCCCAGCCCCTCGGAATTGATCACCCGTCCGCGTGGAGGGCGTGGAAACTTACGGATGCCAGTACAGGGGTTGGGATGCTGGTCGTCCAAGACGCCCCAGGCGACGGCGGCATTCAGTATCGCGCGAAGAGCGCCCAAGACCCAATTCGCTCCTCCTGGAAATTTTTCGCCGTAAGCGAAGAACCAGTTGGCCACCTCGGGTTGTGTGATCTCGCCGATGGGGCGGTGGCGGAATGCGGGCATGATCCGGCTCGCCATCCTGCGCTGGTAGTTTTGCCGATTGATCGCTTTCTGGGTGGCGACTTTACGGTCGTTATAGACCTGCTCAAACTCTTCGAACGTCGGCGTCGCCGGCTTGGCTTTTGGCCGCCGCAGGCCGGTTCGTAACAGGTGCTCGGTTTCTCGGCGCGCCTCCTCGACCCCCATCTGGCGTGCCGAGCCGAGCGTCACGCGCAGTGGTTTCCCATGCCAGCGCCCGCGGATCACCCAGCTGCTTGAGCCGTGCGGCTGAACCCGGACGGCGAGCTGCGGTACGCGATTATCGAACACGCAGTATTCGGCTTTTCCGGGCGGCAACGAAGCCACGATCTCGTTGGTCAACGACACTTCGTACTTGTGTGCGTATTCCGCGGAAGTCGGTCCAGAGTTCCGGCGCAAGCCGGTCCACGATTCCGCGTGATGCCGGTCCAGTGGTGAGCGGGACGGATGTACTGTTGTTGAAGGGATGAGACGGTGTCAATCCGCAGTGGTGCTGGCGGTGTTT
>JAUXYM010000117.1 GCA_030694365.1 Nevskia sp.
TGCGTATTCCGCGCGATGTCGGTCCGCGATTCCGCGGCATGCCGGTCCAGCATTCCGCCGCATGTCGGTCCACGATTCCGCGTGATGTCGGTCCAGTAGGTGAGGCGGGATAACCCCGCTACCGCGGCTCCTTTTTTTGAAGGGGCGCTTATGGTGGGCACGTTTTCACAGAAAGCTGCTGGCATGGGTCTGGCGGCTATTTTTGTAGTTACTGGGATCGGAGTTACATATCACTCAGGATTTTGGATTGGCCTGTTTGGCTATACGATTTCGGGCACCGTGTGGTGCCTCGTTGGACTAATCGCGGGCTGGATTAGTACAACTCGATGGCATGCGGAATTATCAGGGCAATACGGCTCCATAGCTCGCAGAAGAGTGTGCTGCCTGCGTTTTGATGCAACTCCGGCATCGCCTCGCTTGGGGTCCCCTCTGAGGGCGCGAAATTAAACGGCGCAGACACAAGCCTATGTGCTCGTCAGGCTGCCCAGCGGCGGTTCCTCGAAAATTAGCTGCGTATCGGCCCCAGCGCTTCAACCCGCCGCGCCACCTCTTCCGCAACCCGGATCAGCGCCGAGAGTAGCGCCTCATCGACTTCGATCTCGCCTTCATACTCGGCGAGATTCCGCTTGCGGTGCGCTTGATCCAGCACGCGCCATTGCTCGGTTGAAAGCTTCAGCGTGTGAGGGAGAGACTGAAACACGGTGTAGCGGTTTTCTGATCGGTAGCCGTGCCAGCGCAACGCTGCCAGTGAGCAGGCATGCGCCGAGTTGTAGGCGAGATCGAAACGACTTTCTGCGCTCAGCGTCGTATTGCCGGCATCGGTCAGTCGCAGCTTGCCTGAACGCAACAGACCGGCAATCTCGGAATGCGACGCCGGCTCGGCCTTCAATTGCCGAATGCGCACCAGATTATCGAGTTCAGGCAACGGCACTGTCGCTGCCGATCAGGCTGAGGTGGTGGCCCTGCAGCACCTTGCTCAGGAAGTGGTTGCCGGCCAGCTTGCGGGTTCGAAATTCCCCGGACGTGTACAGCGTCGGATTGATTTTTCGGCTTGAACGCGTCTCCGCCCCGGCTAGGACGCGATAAAGGTCTTCCAGCGTCAGTTGATCGGAGACCACCATCACATCAATGTCGCTTCCAGCGTGCAGTTGGCCGCTTGCTGCCGAGCCATAGAGCATGGCCCAGGAGATTCGGTCAGCGATCGGCATCAGCGCGTCGCGAACGATCTCTGGAATGCCGAGCGTCTTGCTGATGATGCTGCGCAGCTCAGAGAAGATCGGCGAGGCCTCGTTGGCCTGATAGTGTTTCTGGTTGCCGCGCATCTCGGCCTTGACGATGCCGGCCGCCGCCAGTGATTGCAGCTCTCGCTGCACGGCACCGATGCCGGAGCCGGCCTGCCGGATCAGCTCGTTGGCGTAGAAGCTGCGCTCCGGCTGCCCGAGCAGGATCGAAAGCAGGCGCTGACGGACCTGCGGAAACAGCGCGGTCAGCAGACTCGTTACGATCGGTTCATTCGTTCCCATTTCGGGGATCATCATACCCATTTAGGGAATGAAATCCAGATCACGAACGAGCTGGGCAATGCGGTTCAAGCAGCCTCTGACTCAGAACAAATCCGCCGGATCAATATCCAGCGACCAGCGCAGCCGGGTCTTCTGGCCCAGGGCTTCGATCTCTGGCAGCCAGATGCCGAGCGTCCGGTGCAGCGCGGCGCGTGACACGCTCTTGAGCAACAACTGGCCGCGTTGATAGCCGGCGCGGCGGGCCATCGTCGCCGGGGCCGGGCCGAGGATTTCGACCTCGTCGGCCGCCGGCAACTGGCCGCGCAGCGTGCGCAGGAAGTTCATCACTTCGCCTTCGGTTCGCGCTTCGACTCTGAGCAGCGCCAGGCTGGCGAACGGTGGCAGGCCGAACTGTTTGCGCTCGGCCATCAGGCATGCGGCGAATGCCGGATAGCCGCGCTCGACCAGCAGGCGCAGCAGCGGATGGTCGGGCTGGTGGGTCTGCAGCAGCACTTCGCCGGGGGCATCGGCGCGGCCGACCCGGCCGGCAACCTGGACGACCATCTGGCCCATCCGTTCGATGGCGCGGAAATCGCTGCCGAACAGGGCCTGGTCGACATCGATCAGGCCGGCGAAGGCGAGGCCGGCGAAGTCGTGGCCCTTGGCCAGCACCTGGGTGCCGACCAGCAGCTTGACGTCGCCGCGCTCGACATCGGCGAGCAGTCGCGCGATCGCCGCGCCGCTGGACAGGCGATCGGAATCGAAGCGTTCGATCCGGTATTCGGGGAAGCGCATCCGCAGCGCGTCCTCGATCCGCTCGGTGCCCTGGCCGACCGGCACCAGCGTGCCGCCGCAGTCGCTGCAGGCCGGCGGGATCGCTTCGACATGGCCGCAGTGATGGCAGGCCAGGCGCTTGCGGGCGCGATGGACGACCAGCCGGGCATCGCAGTTCGGGCAGGGCGTGACCGCGCCGCAGTCATGGCAGAGCAGCACCGGCGCGTAGCCGCGACGATTCAGAAACAGCAGCGCCTGATGGCCGGCTTCGAGCTGGCGCGACACCGCTTCGATCATCGTCAGGCTCAGGCCGTTGTCGAGCGGCGCGTGGCGCACGTCGAGCAGATGGATGCGCGGCGGTGCCTGGCTGCGAACCCGGCGCAAAAGGCGCAGATGCCGATAGCGGCCGGTCTCCGCGTTGTGCAGCGATTCCAGCGATGGCGTCGCACTGCCGAGCAGCACTGGCGCACCGGCCCGGCGGGCACGCAGCACGGCGACATCGCGCGCCTGGTAGCGCAGGCCGTCCTGCTGCTTGTAGGAGACGTCGTGCTCCTCGTCGACGATCACCAGTGCCAGCCGCGCCATCGGCACGAACACCGCCGAGCGGGTGCCGACGACGATGCGCGCGCGGCCGTCCCGTGCGGCCAGCCAGTTGCGGGCGCGTTCGGTTTCGCTCAAGCCGGAATGGAAGCTGGCGACGCCATCGCCGAAGCGGGCCTTGAAGCGCGCCGCGAGCTGCGGCGTCAGGCCGATTTCCGGCACCAGCACCAGCACCTGGCCGCCGGCGGCGAGCACGGTTTCGGTCAGCCGCAGATACAGCTCGGTCTTGCCGCTGCCGGTCACGCCTTCGAGCAGGCTGACCGCGAAACCAGCGCTCAAGCCTGCGTCGAGCGTGGTCAGTGCGCCGCTCTGTTCCTCGGTCAGCGGCAGGCGGGCTTCGAGCGGTGTGACCCGGTCCAGCGCACAGCGTTCTACCCAACCGCTGTCCAGCGCTTTCTTCAAGGCCGCCGCGGCATTCGGCAGCGCGGTGCGGACTTGCGCGCTGCTGCCTGGCGCCGGTGCCAGCAGATCGAGCAGCGCTTTCATCGCCGTCGAGCGAGCCGGCAAGCTCGCCATCGCTACACGCCCAGCAGGCGTCAGCTGCAAGCCATCGGGCGGCGGCATGGTCACCGGTTCACCGCGCCGCAGCGGGCCGGGCAAGGCAGCGGCGATCACTTCGCCGAGCGGGTGCAGGTAGTAGTCGGCGACCCAGCGGCACAGCGCCAGCAGTTCGGGGCCGACCATTGGCCCGGTCAAGGCAACTTCGTCGAGTACGGCGGTGATCGGCCGCGGCTCGAACTCCGGGATTTCCACTTCGCGGACGGCGTCGACCACCACGCCGATCAGCTCGCGCCGGCCGAACGGCACCCAGACGCGCACGCCGGGCACCAGCGCAGTGAGCAGCGAGTCCGGCACCTCGTAATCGAAGCGCTGCCGCAAGGGCACCGGCACGGCGACTGTGACGAGCTTCACAGGCGGCCTGTGGATAAAGATGTGTACATCCTGACAGGCCGCGCACGGGGTTTATCGCGGCGCAGCATCGGGACCTGGGATATCCCAAAAGGCGTGAAATAAATCAGCATTGATTCAATGGCTTGAGGAAATTTATCAAGGCCTTGGCGAAAATGAGGCTTGACGCTCTGGAAAGTGGCACCTGGACTGGCCTTGTGCATAAGCCTCGGGATTGTGCGCAATTCCGGTGCAAGCCAGACAGGGGCCGGCGGGCGCAAACGGATTGCCATCATAGAGCTGCCGGTCCGCTGCTTCTTGCCGGCATCGCGCGGCGGGGCGCGAAGTCCGACAATGCCGGCCCCCTCGAAGTATCCGACTCCGCGATGTCGTCGCCCGATTCCGCCCCTGCTGTCAGCCGTAGCGGCCTGCCCGGCTTGGTGCTGGGCGCGGTGCTCATTGGTTTTGCGGCGATCATCGTCCGGCTGGTCGAGGTCGGGCCGACGGCGGCGGCGTTCTGGCGGCTGGCGATCGCGGTGCCGGTGCTCGGCTTGCTGCGCTGGCGGCTGCAGCCGCGCAGCGAGGGGCCGACGGATCGCCGCGCGCTGGGTTTGATGCTGCTCGCCGGTATCGCCTTCGCGCTCGACTTGGCGCTGTGGCATCGCTCGATCCACCTGACCTCGGTCGCCAACGCCACGCTGATGTCGAACCTGTCGCCGGTGTTCATCGCGCTGACCCTGCATTTCGGCTTCGGTGACCGCCACCCGCTGCGCTTCTGGATCGGCCTGGCGCTGGCCCTGATCGGTGCCGGCGTGCTGGTCGCCGACAGTTTCCAGATCAGCCACGAGACCGCGATCGGCGATCTGCTGGCGGTCGGCACCGCAGTGTTCTATGCGATCTACCAGTTGCTGGTCAGCCGCAGCCGGCAGCGTTATTCGGCGCTCGACGTGATGTTCTACGCCAGCCTCGCCGGTGCCGCGCTGCTGCTGCCGATGGCGCTGCTCAGCGGCGAGCGCCTGCTGCCAGCCGGTCCGCGCGACATCGCGTTGCTGCTGGCCCTGGGTCTGGTCGTCCACATCGGCGGACAGGGGCTGATCGCCTGGGCGCAGGCGCATGTCACCGCCTCGTTCGCCAGCGTCACCCTGCTGGCGCAGCCGGTCGCCGCCGCGCTGTTCGCCTGGGTCCTGCTCGACGAGAGCTTCGGCCTGCAGCAGGCGCTCGGCGGCATCGTCATCCTGGCCGGCATCCTGAACTGCCGGCTGGCGATGCCTGCACTGGCGCGGCCGAAATCTCCCTGATGACCGATCTGCCCTACCTCGCCGGCTACCCGCCGACCACGCTCGATCAGGTGCGCAAGCTGATCGCCGAGCAGCGGCTGAGCGCGCATCTGGCGAAGAAGTATCCGGCGCGCCACGAGATCCAGTCGGACAGCGCGCTGCAGACTTACATCGGCGATCTGAAAAGCGAATACCTGCGCAGCGCACCGCCGCTGCACCGGGTTTGTTACGAAGGCGGCATGGAAGCGGTGCGCAATGCGCTCGGCGTGCACGTCCGCTCATCGCGCGTGCAGGGCGGCAAGCTGAAGATGAAGCGAGAGATTCGCATCGCCGCCGTGTTCCGCGAAGCGCCGCCTGAGTTCCTGGAAATGATCGCCGTCCATGAGCTCGCCCACATTCGCGAGCAGGATCACGACAAGGCTTTCTACCGCCTCTGCGAGCACATGCTGTCCGACTACCACCAGCGCGAGTTCGATGCCCGGCTGTGGCTGACCGCGCGGCGGCTGGAGGTCGCGAAACCCCTAGGCTGATGCCATGGCTGGCATCAGCCGCGCCTCGCGGAGCGGCAGGCAGATCAGCGCCGCGAACGACGCCAGGCCCATGTCGGCGATCCACATCCACGAGTAATCGCCGAACCGCGAGATGGTGACGCCGCCGAGCCAGGCACCGAAGAAACCGCCGATCTGGTGGCTGAGCACGGCCAGCCCGAACAGGGTGCCGAGGTAACGCGGCCCGAACATCTTGCCGACCAGCCCCGCAGTCGGCGGCACCGTGGCCAGGAAGGTGAAGCCGAGGCCGGCGGCGAACAGATAGACGCTGGTGGCGTCGCGCGGCGACAGCAGATACAGCGCGATCAGCGCGGCACGGCTCGCGTACATCGCGCACAGGATGGTCTTCAGCCGCATCCGCTGGCCGAGCCAGCCGGCCGCCAGACTGCCGGCGATGTTGAAGCCGCCGACCAGCGCCAGTGCGGTTGCCGATACCGAAGCCGGCAGGCCGCAGAGCGCCACTTCGCCCGGCAGATGGGTGACCAGGAAAGCGACATGGACGCCGCAGGTGAAGAAGCCGAGATGCAGCAGCGCATAGCTCGGATCGCGCAGCGCAACGGCGAGCTGGGCTTTCAGGCCGGTGTCGTTGCTGCTGGCTTGGGTCGCTGCAACGGGGGCTGCATCCGGCCGCCGCAAGGCACGAGCGAGCGGCAGGGTCAGCAGGGTCGACGCGGCCATCGCGTACAGCGCCATTGCCCAGCCGTAGGCAGCAATCAAGGCCTGCACGATCGGCGCGAAGACCAGCTGCCCGGCCGAGCCGCCGGCATTGATGAAGCCGGCCGCAAACGCCCGGCGTTCGGCCGGCAATTGCTGCGCGGTCGCGCCGATCAGGATCGAGAACGCCCCGGCCCCGGCACCGGCCGAAGTCATCAGGCCGAGGCAGAACAGCAGGCCGAATTCCGAGCTGAACATCGGCGTCAGCATCAGGCCGGCCGCCATCAGCAGGCCACCAAGCACCACCACGCTGACCGAGCCGCGCTGATCGGCAATGGCACCGAACAAGGGTTGCGCGAGGCCCCAGACCAGTTGCCCGACGGCCAGTGCAAAGCTGATCGCGACGATGCTCTGGCCGGTGCTGGCGCCGATCGGCTGCATGAACAGGCCCAGCGACATCCGCGCGCCCATGGTCAGCGCCAGGATCGCGGCGGCCGCCAGCATCAGCGTCCAGGCGGCGCGGGCAGCAGTGGTCGAGGACGTCATCGGCGGATCGGAGTTTGTTGGGCAGGGCGACGCAGCCTAGCGCAGACCAGGTGCTTCGAGGCTCCTCCCCGTTTAGGGGGGCGTTATCGGCTCACAGCTCGTCGCCGACCTCTGGCTGGTAGCCGAGCACGTACAGCTCGCGGGCGAAGACCAGGCGTTCGGCGACCTTCGGCAGCCGCACGCCATTGCCGGTGCCGCTGCTGATCACTTCCTGATCGTCGCCGAGATGCCGTTCGTACTCGCGCAGTACCAGCCGGGCGCGGCTGCCGCGTGCCAGCGGCGGCAGCGCGATGCGGACGTGGAACAGCAGATCGCTGCGGCGGATCGGCAGGCGCAGCATCGGCGCCTGGATGGCTTCGACGAACAGCCGGTCGCGGCGCTCGGCGACCACGGCGGCGAATGCCCGAGCCGGCGGCGCGACATCGTCGACTCGCGCTTCGACATCGGCGCTGACCGGCGTGACGTCGCTGGCATCGAGCCAGTCGAGATCGGTCGCGAAGTTCGAGGTCTGCAGCTGCAGTGTCACTTCCATGCGATTGCGGCTGCTGCCGAGCAGCTTTTCGTTGAGCAGCGCGCCCCAGAGTGCGAAGTCGAACGGCTCCATGTCGTTGCCGACCGGCCCGCGCGCGGGTGCCACGCCGTAGACCTTGATCTCGTGAATGCGCTCCTCGCGGGCCTGGACCTGGATCTCGCGCAGCGGCGCGATCTGCGCGAACGGCGCCAGCACCACCGGCGACAGCTCGCAGCCGGATACCGCCCGCGGCTGCAGCCGCACCAGCGCCAGGCGCACGAACGGCGTGTAGCTGCTGCCCGGTTCGATCTCGATGTCGGCGTACCACTGGTCGCGCAGCGCGTCGAAATGGACGCGATGACCGACCACCGTGAAGACCTGATCGCCGGCTTCGGCCAGCGGTGCCTGCACGGTGATGACGCCGGCCGGGAACGCCTCCGGCGTGATCCGTGCGCGCGGCAGGGTCGAGGCGAACAGCGGATCGCTGCCCCACTGGCTGACGAAGGGCTCGATGCGCTCGAACAACTCGGCAAACGGCCAGCCGAGATCCAGCGGCACGCCGGGCAGCACCACACCGAGCAGTTCGCCGTCGCCGCTGGAGAACCAGGGGCGGTGCAGGTAGACGCGCAGGCCATTGCCGCGCCGCACGCAGGTGAACTGCGCGTCGTTGCCGGACTCGGTCCAGCGGAAGGTCGGGATCACCGCGTCGAGGCGCGGCGTCACCGGCCGCACCGTTGCCGGCACGATGCGGCCCGGCGCTGGCGCCAGCCCGGAATTGAGCAGCGCAGCACCGGCGTTGACCAGGCCGGTTGCTACCTCGCCATTGCGCGCCGGCAGCTCGTTCCAGTAATCGGCGGGCAGCGCCAGCGGCGAGCCGGCGAACACCTCGCCGGTCTGCTGCAGCAGCTCGGGATCGGCGGTGATCGCCAGCGGCAGGTATTCGCGGAAGCGGGTGCTGGCGCGCAGCCGGTAGTGCAGCAGGCGGAACTTGCCATCGCCGAACTCGTGGCGGTAGTGCGGCACCTGGTCGGGCTTGTCGCCGTTGCCGAGCTCGGAAAACACCACCTGGCGCTGCGGCTCGTCGCGATCCAGCGGCGGCTGTGCGATGCCGACCTCGCGCAGCTGCGCGCTCATCCGGCGGCGGCCCAGCGGCGTGCCCGGGCCGTTGTCGATCCACTCGATCCATTCGCCGAGCACCTCCAGCTTGCCGGTGCTGCGGCCATGCAGGCGTACCTGGGTGCGCCCGGCGAGGTCGGCGTAGGTGAGCCCCGGCTCTCGAACGATGTCGAGGCCCTCGAACACGGGCTTGCAGATCGGCTTCTGCGTGGCATGGACCAGGGTCATCAGCCGGTCCGGCGTCAGCATCCAGTGGCAGCCGACGCTGGCCTGCTCGACGGCGAGATCGGCGGCCGCAGCGCCTTGCTGCTCGGTGATCCAGGATGGCAGCGCCAGATGCTCGCGGAAGCGCTCGTTGAGCACCGAGGCATAGCGCACCGGTGCCACCTCGCCCTTGCGCAGGAACACTCGCAGCAGGCGCCGCTCGCCATCCCATTCGGGCAGCCGCGGCGGCAGCTCGGCGTGGACGTCGCAGGGATCGATCGCCAGCTCTTCCGGCTGCTCGACGATCGCGATCCGGCAGCCCTGCACCTCGGGCCAGCCACGCGCGGGATCGACCGCATTCGGCACTACCAGCACGTACTGGACGCGCTCGCTATGGTGATCCGGCACCCGGCGCACATACAGGCTGTTGCGGCGATCGAGCCACCACAGCGTGTCGCCGCCGACCGCCTCGCGATCCAGCGCCTGCAGCGTGTCGCGGGTGATGCCGGGCAGGTCGCGGAACGCGATCGCCACCGCCAGCGGATCCGGCAGATACGGCGTCAGCAGTTGCTCCTCGGTGTGGATCACGTAGTCGCCGGGTTCGAGGCGATAGCCCTCGGGCGGCGTCTCGGTCAGCGGCAGTTCGGGCGAGCCGATCTGACCGGCTTTCGGTGGGGTGATCCTGAGCACCGGGGCACCGCCCTGATACAGCGTGCCGGCTTCCTTGGCGACGATGGTCTCGTAGGCTTCGCGGATCTCGGCCGGCGTGCCGCCGCTGAAGGCGTGCTCGAAAGCGCCGTGCTGCTCGGCCATCAGCTGCGCCACCTTCGGCGGCACCAGGTGGCGCTGGTTGACGCTGTCGTAGGCGAAGCCGCTCAGCTTCGGATCGTTGTCGCGATAGGCGGCTTCCCGCGCCAGGTAATCGTTGCTCGACAGGCCGGCATCGCTGCGGATCACCAGACGCTCCACCGACTCGCCTTCGGAAATGCGCTGCTTCAGCGCCAGCGCCGGCGGATCGATCGGCTCCAGGCGCTGGTAGGTGATCGCCTGGGTCTGCTGGGCGTCCATGGCCAGCGAGCGATCGTCGAGCGACAGGCTGTTGCCGGCGAGGTCGACGACCCGGGCGCGCATCCGGTAGCGGTTGCCGAAACGCAGCCGGGGCAGCGTGCCCTTCAGCGATTCGGCGACGCTGAGCAGCGGGCTGTGCCGGGGCAGCACGTCGATGTCGGGGTCGTGATCGGCAACCTGTTCCTCCTGGATCTGGCCGTGCTCGTTGCGGGCGACGATGCGCCGCCCGGGGCGCGGCACCACCAGGCTCCAGCCGGTCCAGCGGAACACTGCCGAATGCAGGTAGTGATCCTCGGGCGTGTTCGCCGGTGCGGCCTGCAAGGTCTTCGGCGGTGCGCTGCTGGTGCTGGCGCCTTTGACATAGCCCTCGTCGACGACCTGCGCGAACTCGAGGCCATCGTCGGCGAGGCGGTAGCTGACCTGCCGCTGGCACAGCGAGCACCACTGGCCCGGCCGCTGCGAACCTGGCCGCGGCAGTTCCTGGATGTCGACCCGATAGCCGTGCAGCAGATCCTCGATGAACAGCACGGCCTGGTCGAAGGCCGGCGGCTGCTGAGCGAGCGCCGGCTGGGCCAGTGCCTGATTCTTGAGCCGGGCGGCATGGGCCAGATTGGCCAATGCTTCGGCGCGGCCATTGCGCAGCAGGGCAATGCCGCCCGAACGCAGCACCGCTACCGATTCCTCGGTGCTGGTCGTGTAGCTCAGCTCGCCCGGCTTCTCCAGCGCCTGGGCATCGTTCGACGAGGCACCGGCATGCTTGAGGTGACGCTCCAGCGCCAGCGCCGTGCCCAGGGTTTTCAGCGCTGCGCCGTCGACATCGATCTGCGCCAGGTTGTAGGTCTCCGGCACCGGCAGGCCCTTGTCGGTCGCCGGCTTCGGCTCGCCGACCTCGGCCAGCCGCATCAGGCCGTCGCGATGCTCGGCCGGCACCCGGGTGGCGGTGACGAAGCGATCGTCGATCAGCTCGAAGGCGGTGAACGGCGTGGTATCGACGGCCGGCCCGCCCAGCAGCTCGCGCCGCACCTGCAGCCGGAGCCTTGCCGACAGCCGGCCGTTGACCAGGCCGCGCGCCCGGTCGCGCAGGCGGCCGCCGTCGCGGACCACGACATCGACGATCAGGCCCAGCGAGCGCAGCACGCTCGGCGCATCGGCGAGCAGCGCGATGCTGCCGTGGAAGTCGATATCCGGCTGCTCGACCTTGCCGGGCTGGTGGTCGGGATCGGCGTAGCGCAGGTCCTCGGCCTTGAGCTGCTCGGGCGCAGGACCGACCTTGGCGCGGCGCGGGTCGTCACGCTTCAGCTCCGGCCGCGAATAGAAACGGTTGGCGAGCGCGAAGGCGTAGTGGGCATCCGAGCTGTAGACGTTGCCGAGTTGCGCCGGCCGTCGCGCCGGCAGCGCCCGCAGCAGGCGCTGGCTGTTGGCGCCGACCGAGCGGCCGACATCGAGCCGGCCGTCGATGCCGACCACAGCACCCACCGGCTCGCCGTAATGCTCCAGTTTCAGGTCTAGCGAATTGGCCAGCACGCTCGGCGTCTTGCGGCCGGGATGCTCGCCGAGGCGTACGCCGAGATCGCCGAGCAGGCCATGCAGGCCGGTACGCCGCGGCCCGAACAGCGATGGCCGGTCCAGGCCATCGCGCGCGGCCAGTTCGGCATAGCGGCGCTTCAGGGTCGAGATCACCGCATCGGCGGGATAGTCGTGCAGCTCGTGCGCCGACATGTCCTTGAACGCGAACGGCTGCACGAACAGGTCGCGCGGGAACATGCGCGCCCACAGCGCCGAGCCCCGGTCGAGATCCAGCGGCGGCTCCGGCCGCAGCCGGAACGGCTCCGGTTCACCGTCGACCAGCAGCTCGAAGCGGGCCCTGCTGACCGAGGTCGGCCAGTCGTGCCAGTCGCGGTAGGTCTCGGCGCCGAGGAATTGTTCGCTGCTGTCAGCGGGGTCGGTGAGCCGAGGCGATACGACGATCGACAGGCGCAGCTCGCCTTCGTCGGTATAGCCGTTCGGCAGGGCGGTCCAGATGATGGTTTGGCGAGCCATGGGAGTTGTTCCGGTTCAGGTCGGACAGACAGCGTCAGGCGAAGGCTTCGCAGTAGGTCCGCCACGCGTATTGCGTGTCGTCGTCGAGCACCACGCCGTCATCGGGGCCGAGCAGGGCCGCGAAGCTCGGGTCGCCGTTGGAGCCGGCGAAGGTGCGCTTGGCGTGGATGCCGACCGAGGCCGAGAAGATGAACAGATGGATCTCGACGGTGATCGTCGCCTCGCCTTCGCACTTGCCGGAGTCCGGGAAGTAGTTCAGCGCCAGGTACAGCTCGATCGAGGCCGAGATCAGGCCGAGCACATCGACCTCGCCACCCATCCGCAGGTAGCCGGTCAGCTGCGCTTCCTCGTCGCTGCCCGGCTTCTTGCCGATCCGGAAGTAGATGCCGGCCATCACGTGGACGCTGCCGCTGGCCACCGCGAAATCGACGGCCAGGCAGGCGCCGAACTCGAAGCTGGCTTCCAGCAACTGCACGCCGTGCGGATCGATGACGATGCCGAAGAAGCCGCCGCCGCCGAGGAAGGACACGGTCAGGTTGAACGGCTGGTCGCGCGTGCAGAAATTGAAGCGCACCGCCAGCGGCTGGCCGATGAAGGGCACCGTGAAGCCGGCACCGAGGCTCAGGTTGGTCAGGCTCATGACGCCGAGCGTCAGGTTCGGCAGCGCCATCGAGAAGCTGGCGTCGACGCCCTGCTCGGTGATGCTCAGCGCCGGCGGATCGGAGAAGCCGTCGAGCGGAATCAGGTCGCGCAGGGTTTCGACGAAGCTCAGCACGCCGACGAAATGGATGCCGCCCATGCGCACGTCGACATCCATCTTGCCGTCGCCGCTGACCTTGAGGCCGATCTTCTCGAAAGCGATCTCGATGAACGCCGCGTCGCCGCCGAACAGGCAGAGATCGAAATTCGACAGCGAGCAGTAGGCATTGACCTTGGCATCGCCGCCGCTCTTCTTGACCCGCGCCTCGACGCCGACCACGAAGCCGCGCTTGTCGTGCGGAGTGAACAGCGGCGGCGAAGCACTCGGCCAGGGCTTGATCTCCGGATGCCAGTCGAAGCGCAGCACCAGTTCATCGCTGATCAGCGATTCGATGATCGGCAGCAGCTCATCGCGCGCCGCGGTGATCTTGCCGACCAGGTCGAGCAGGCTCAGCGCGGTCTGGCGCAGCGCGTCCGGCAATAGCGTCATCGCCTTCAGGCGCTGCTTCAGATCCGGCAGCCGCGCATCGATGTCGGCGAGCAGAGGTGCCAGATCCTCGATCTTTGGCGCCGCGGGATTGTCCTTGTTCAGCGCCGCTTCGATGCCGTTGATGAAGTCCTCGGCCTTGCCTGCCGTGGCCTTGGCCTGGCCGAATAGCGCCGGCAGCGTCTTGATGCTGGCCAGCAGCGCTTCGGCCTGATGGATGCGCAGGCGCACCGCGTCGATCTGCTGGCGAGCCACCGCCTGCACGCCGGCCGACAGTGGCTGGCCGGCACCGGGGAAGCCGGGCGGCACGGCATTGCCAAGCGTGGCGAGGCGAGCTTCGAGCGTGGTCCGCAGCAGCGCCAGCTGGTCGAGCAGCGACGTCAGCGACAGCGGCGGCGGTGCTGCATCCGAGTCCAGCGCGGCGATCGCATCGGCCACCGTCTTGGCGGTGCTGCTGGCCAACGTGATCAGGTTTTCGACCTGGCTGCGTGTCGCTGCCGTTTCGGCGTCGAGCAGCGCCAGCTGTGCCTTGGCTTCGCGGAACGCCCGTTCGATGCCCTGGCGGATCGCGGCCTCGATGGCCTGCCTGGCGGCGTCGATCAGCAGCTGGTCGAGATCACCGAGTTCGCCGAGCCGCGCGATCAGCGCCGCGCCTTCGTTGGCAGCATCGGCGACGAAGCGCGGCAGCTTCGGCAGGCTGCCGCCGAGATTGCCGGTGACGCCTTCGATCAGCGCGCCGAGCGGCAGGCAGCCGAGCAGCAGCGGCCCGTTGCTCGCGAAGAAATCAGCGGGATTGAAGTTGCCGCCGGCGAACTGGTCGGCGGCCCCGGCGACCGGCCCGGTCAGATAGGACAGTGCACTGGGCCGCAGATTCGGCTGCACCAGGCCGCCGGAGCGGTTGCCCTGGGCGGTGAAGTCCAGTGCCGGGCCGCCGATGATCTTCGCGTAGACGCCACCGGCGCCGTAGCCCTTGTCGCGCTGCAGGTAGCCGAGGTCGAACTGGATCGTCGTGCCGCCGCCCGCTCCGCCCAGCCCGGCCATCGCGGGCACCCGGATCTTCGCTTCGCGCACCTGCGGATAGGTGTACGGCGGATCGCGGTAGGGCAGATCGCTGGTGTGGCCATCGAACTCGATGTTGATCACCTCGGCGTCGGTGTCGCCGGCCTTCTGCGGCGGCTCGATCAGGGCAGTGAAGGCGAAGCGGACCGACTGGTTGCGGCACTCGGCGATGCGCGTGGCCTGCGGCTCGGCCATCCAGGCAGCGTGCGCCGTCGCGAACGGCTTCTGGTCTTCGTAAGGCTGGTCCTTGAACAGATCGTTGCCGATGAAGATCGATGGCAGCTCGAAATCCAGCCACTGGCCGTTGAGGCCGAGGGCCCGGTAGTGGAACCGGAACGGCTCGCCGGCGACCACCGGCCAGAACAGCCGCGGGCCATTTTTCTCGATCTCGGATTTTTCCGGCGGCTCGATATCCGGCGTGGTGCGGGTCAGCAGCTCGACGCGGACGAACGGGAAGCGGCGATGCAGGCGGACGTCGGCACCGACCTCCGGCACCGTCACCGGCGGCAGCGACGTGGCGTCCTGCTCGTATTCGCGCACCGGCTGGCGGCAGACCAGGAACATGCGCTGGCGAACATAGGCCGCGTTGCCCGGCTCGTCGTGATGGAAGCGCCGCTCGCTGACCTTGACCAGCGACACCTGATGGCCGAACGGAAACAAATAACCCTTGTAGACGACGCGGACGTAGTGGTCGCGGCCCTGGGTGGCCTGATGAACCCATTCCTCGACCGCCAGCCCCGGCGGCGGATCCCAGGCACCGCGGGCATCGAGCCAGCCACCGAGCGCCGATAGCATCAGCTGCTTCGCCTGGATCGGATCGTGGCTGGCCTTGCGCAGCCGGAAGTTGCTGCTCTGGTGGACGATGTTGAAGCGGTCGCGATCGTCCAGCGTCATCCGGAACGGCAGGTTGTAGGTCAGCGGCAGGGGCTGGCCTTTGGGACCATCGCCGACCTGCCAGTGGTCGGTGAAGCTGTCCGGCAGCGACTTCGGCCCCAGGCGCGCCCAGACCGCGCGCACTGGCGCCGTCGTCGAATCCGGGTCGGCCGCGAGTTCGGTGCGCCACAAGGCCGTGTGGCCGCTGAGCGGGTTGTGCGAAGGCCGCAGCTCATGGCGGAAGCGGCCGTCCTCGTTCGGCGACAGGATCAGTCGGAACGGCAGTTCCAGCGCCGTCTGGTTGGCTTCCGGATTCTTCGGCAGCGGCGGACGCAGCCACTCCGCGAGCGGCTTGCTGACGGCGTTGGCCAGGTTCAGTGCCGTGACCGCAGCGATGCCGCCGGCGGTATCGAAACGGGTGACCGTCGCCGGCTTCGTCATCAGTTGCGTCCCCGGCTTCGTCACTGGGGCCGCGATGTCACGGACCGAGCCTGGCGCCGCTGCGCGGTTGATCGGCGTGCCGATCTCGGCACGCCGGCGCAGCAGGCCGGATGCTGCCGCACCAAGGCTGCTGACCAGCTGCTGGTTGCTCAGGCTCTGGGCCAGAATCGCGGCCTTGCTGACGTTCGACAGTTGGGCGAACGCCATGCGGGCGCTGGCCGACAGGCGGAAATCCCGCTTCGGCTTGGTGTGGATCGTGTTACGCCGCGCGTTGCTGGCGACGTTCAGCGGCAGTACCCGGCAGGCTGCGAGAATGCCAGCCAGGTTGTACTCGATCGCATCGATGCCGGCGGCCTTGAGCTTGGCCGCATCGTGCCGGAACACCAGCCGGCTGCCTTTCGACAGCCGAGAACGGATCGGCGGCGGATCGGGATTCTCGCTGCCGTTCGGCGTGTCGCTGGCCGGCCCCGATGGCGGCTGGTTCGGCTGGACCGGGCGTGTCGCATGCGCGTCCTTGGTCGGGAGATCGACGCGCAGCTCGAAGAACACCTGCTCGGCGACCGCTTGCGGCCCGAAGTGCAGCACCAGATAGCTCGGCCCGGTGCCGGCCGGCACCAGCGCCGCGCCGCTGCCCGCCAGTTCCGGCCGGGCCTGTGGCTGCAGGTTGATCAGCTCGATGTGCAGCGACAGGAAATCGGCCGAGCGCAGCACCCACTGGCGGAACGGCCGCGGCTGGAACGGGCGCAGCGGCGCGCGTTCGAGGACGAGGTCGCCGCGCAGTTCGGGCTGCTTCGCGAGCAGATCGCCGAGCTTGAGCAGCGACTGCTGCGCGGCGGACAGCCGGGCGCCATTGACGTCATCAACCAAGGAAGGACCGCCGAGCCGACTGCGTCTGGCCATGTCGCGTTCTCCGATTCTGGTGCCGCTTTTTTTTTGTCTGCGACGCCCCTAGCGCCGAACGCCGAACTTACGCCCGGCATGCCGATGGCGCCACCCCGAATCAGAGATGTGGCTCACAAGCCTTTAAACCTTTTTGGGCAAGTGAAAGCGCAACGGCTTCAAACATGACCGGGATCACACCCGCTGCCGCCCGAGGGCGGACGAAGCAGAGAGCGCGGTCAGCGTTTGAGGAAGCACTTCAGGTCATCGAGCGTGTTGGCATCGGGGGGCGTTTTATCGGTACGCCAGCGAGCAATCCTTGGAAAGCGCAGCGCGATACCGGCCTTGTGCCGCGACGACGCCTGGATGCCCTCAAACGCGATCTCGAAAACCTGTTCGGCATCGACGCTGCGCACCGGGCCGAACTTCTCCCGCGTGTGCTGCTTGATCCAGTGATCCATCTTGGTCAGTTCGGCATCGGTCAGGCCCGAATAGGCCTTCGCCACCGGCAGCAAAGCGCCTTCGCCGGACAGCGGACCGGCCCAGACCGCGAGCGTGTAATCGGTATAGAGATTGGCCCGCCGACCATGACCGGCCTGGGCGTAGACCAGCACGCAGTCGATGCTCATCGCGTCGAGCTTCCACTTCCACCAGGTGCCGCGACGGCGACCGGCCTGATAGCCGGAATCGAACCGCTTCAGCATCAGGCCTTCGACGCCGCGTTCGCGGGCTACTGCGCGTTGTGTGGCGAGGTCGTTCCAGTCCTCGGCCATCAGGCATTCGGACAACTTCAGCCGAGGTTCTGCGAACTGCGCGACGATCATTGCGAGCTGCGCGCGCCGTTCGACCAGCGGCCGCAGGCGCCAGTCCTCGCCCCGCCATTCGAGCAGGTCGTAAGCGACGAACGCGACGGGTGCCTCGGCGAGCAGTTTCTTGCCGACGGTCTTGCGGCCGATGCGGGTCTGCAGCTTGGCGAACGACAGCACCTGGCTGCCGTCGTGAGCGAGGATTTCGCCGTCGAGCACGGTGCCGTCCGGCAGTTGCGCCGCAACGGTTTCGATTTCCGGGAAGCGGCCGTTGAGCAGTTCCTCGCCGCGCGACCACAAGAAGCTCTGCCCGGCGCGGCGAATCAACTGGCCACGAATGCCGTCCCATTTCCATTCGGCGAGCCAGTCGCCGATCGGCCCGAGCCCGGACGGCAGGCCGTCCTGCCAGACGCTGTCCGGCGCGTCCTCTACAGGACTGGCGAGGCAGAACGGATAGGGCTGCGAGGGATGCGCTTCGGTCGTGCCCGGTGCGAGCAGTGCTGCGAACGCGTCTGCCGAAGGCTGCCAGTGGCCGCCTTGTTGGGCCATGAGTCGTTGCGCGATCAAGCTGTCGGGCAATCCGGCATGAGCCGCCAGCGCGCGGGCCGCGAGACCGGACGACACGCCGACGCGCAGCGAGCCGGTCAGCAGCTTGTTGAACAGGAAGCACTCATCCAGCGGCAGCCCGGCCCAGACTTCGATCAAGGCCGCGCGCTGCTCATCCGGCTCGCGATCGCGCAAGGCCAGCAGCCAGGCCACCCATTCGGCGAGGCCGCGCTCGATGGCTGCAGGCCGATCAGCGCGATCGAGCAGCAGTGCCAGGGTTTCGGCGAGATCGCCGACATGGGCGTAGCAGTCCTCGATCACTGCGGGCGACAGGCCGGTGGCATCGCCGATCCAGGCCCGCAACTGGCTCGGCCCGATCAGGCGTTTCAGCCGTTGCCCGGTCAGGAAGTACAGGCCCCAGGCGGCATCGGCGGGCGGCGTTTCGGCGAAGTAGGCGCGCATTGCCTCGACTTTCGCGGACGTCGCGCGAGTCTCGTCCAGCCGCGCATAGAGGGCGGCGAAACGCTTCACCGCTTGCGGCGCTCAGTCACCGAAGCGCGGTAAGTCATCGTCGGTAGTGTCCCAATCGGCCTTGGCGCCGAGCAGGTAGTGATAGTCCGGCGTCCGGCCAGCCGGCTGGTCCAGCGAGCCGAGCCGGATACGGACCAGCTCCGGATAGCTCGCCGATTCGCTGTACACCGGCGAGCCGCAGTTCGAGCAGAACCAGCGCTTCTTGCCGGGGCTCGAGGCATAGGCCTTCAGCAGCTCGCTGCCGGCGAGCAGGCGGAATTCGCTGCGCGGCACCGGCGCATTGGCCGCGAACGCGGTGCCGCTGGCCTTGCGGCACATCGCGCAATGGCACAGGCCGATGCGCGTCACCTGGCCATCGAATTCATAACGGATGCTGCCGCAGAGACAGCTGCCTGCTTGCATGGTCGAGTCTCGAAGGGAGCGGTGGAGAGCGGTGACCGCCATGCTTCGGACAGGTCGGACCGGGAGCAAAAGTCTAGCCTGACCAGGGCCTCGAATATTTCTTCGGGCAGGCATCCTGGCTCTTGCAGACGAGGCTTCCGCCTTCACATTTGGCGGCGTGCCGATGGTTAGCTGCACAAGCGAGTAAAATCGCGCCGTCATTCGAGTGCCGCTGTTCTTGCGGGCGTTCGCCGGGCCGTTGACTGGCCTTCCCCCAAGACCCGGACGCTCGTGCGCGAGTGTCCTTTCCAGGTATCGACATGTCCGAACCGGCTGCTGAAGTTTCCGTCACATTCCGCGATCTCGCGCTTTCCGAACCAGTGCTCGCCGCGCTCGATGCGGTCGGTTACGAATCTCCTTCGCCGATCCAGGGCGCGACCATCCCGCATCTGCTCGCCGGCCGCGATGTGCTCGGCCAGGCGCAGACCGGTACCGGCAAGACCGCCGCTTTCGCGCTGCCGATCCTGTCCAGGCTCGATGCCGAGCAGCGGCTGCCGCAGGCGCTGGTGCTGGCACCGACGCGCGAACTGGCGATCCAGGTTGCCGAAGCGTTCCAGAAATACGCGGCGAAGATTCCCGGCTTCCATGTGCTGCCGATCTACGGCGGCCAGAGCTACGGCCCGCAGTTGTCGGCGCTGAAGCGCGGCGTCCATGTCGTCGTCGGCACGCCGGGCCGGGTGCTCGATCACATGAAGCGCGGCACCCTGGATTTGAGCCAGATCAAGTGCCTGGTGCTGGATGAGGCCGACGAAATGCTGCGCATGGGCTTCATCGAGGATGTCGAATTCGTCCTCAAGGAAACCCCGCCGGAGCGCCAGGTGGCGCTGTTCTCGGCGACCATGCCGGCGGTGATCCGCCGCATCGCCCAGACCTATCTGAAGGACCCGGCCGAAGTCACCATCAAGTCGAAGACGTCCACCGCGACCAATATCCGCCAGCGCTACTGGCTGGTGTCGGGCATGCAGAAACTCGATGCGCTGACCCGTATTCTCGAAGCCGAATGCTTTGACGGCATGCTGATTTTTGCGCGTACCAAGGCGGCGACCCAGGAACTGGCTGACAAGCTTGAAGCGCGCGGTTACAACGCCGCAGCGTTGAATGGCGACATGGAGCAGCGCGCCCGCGAGCTGACCGTGGCGCGCCTCAAGGACGGCCGTCTGGACATCGTCGTCGCCACCGATGTCGCCGCCCGCGGTCTGGACGTGGAGCGCATCAGCCACGTCTTCAACTACGACATCCCGACCGATACCGAGTCCTACGTGCATCGCATTGGCCGCACCGGCCGCGCCGGGCGTTCGGGCGAAGCGATCCTGTTCGTCGCCCCGCGCGAGCGGCACATGCTGAAGCTGATCGAGAAGGCGACGCGCCAGCCGATCACGCCGATGGAGTTGCCGTCGGTCGAAGCGGTCAACACCCAGCGCATCGCCCGCTTCACGCAGAAGATTTCCGATGCCCTGGCCAGCGGCGGTCTCGAACCGTTCCGGCCGATCATCGAAGCCTTCGAGCGCGAGAAGAACATTCCGGCGATCGAGATTGCCTGCGCACTCGCCAAGCTGGTGCAGGGCGATGCCTCGCTGCTGCTCGACGATGTCGTGGAGCTGCCGAAGCCGCGCAGCTACAGCGTCGAATCGTCGTCGTCGCCATCGAGCAACTACAGCCCGCCGCCGCGTCGCGAATACGATCGCAGCTCGTCGTCCGACGGTGCGCGTCCGTCGCGTCCGCGTCCCGAAGCGGTCGGTACGCCGTTCGAGCGTCCGGCGCGGGCCGAACGCCCGGAACGCAGCGAGCGTCCCGAGCGTCGTCCGCCATCGTCGCTGGCTGCCGCGCCATCGTTCGCCGCCCGCAGTGACGAAGCACCGCGCCCGAAGCGCGCGCCGCGCGAGGAATCGGTGCCGATGGAAACCTTCCGCGTCGAAGTCGGCCATGCCCATGGCGTCAAGCCGGGCAACATCGTCGGCGCGATCGCCAATGAAGCCGGTGTCGAATCGAGCTTCATCGGCCGCATCGAGATCGAGAACGAGTACAGCCTCGTCGATCTGCCGGCCGGCATGCCGAAGGAAATCTTCCGCGACCTGCAGAAGGTCTGGGTGGTCGGCCGTCAGCTCAAGCTGAGCCGGCCGGGTGCGCCGCCGGCGAAGACGCCGTATGAAGCCGGTGCTGCGCCGCGTCCGAAAGCGAAGAAGCCACCGCCGCGTCCCTGAAGCTTTCGTTGCGCGACTGACCGTTGGTCGGCCGCGCGGCGAGTTCAGGTCTGATTCATCGCGAACTCCGCAATCTGTGCCCAACACGACGCGAATCCGCGTCGGTTTTTCGGATCACGGAAACAGGAGTCACGTCATGTTCAAGACCCTTCTTGCTACTGCCTTGCTGCTCGGCGCGGCGATCAGCGTGCCGGCTTCCGCCGGTAGCCGTGGCAACGCCATTCTCGGTGCCGCGATCGGTGCTGCGGCCGGTGTCGCCATCGGTGACTCGGTCGGCGGCCGTGATGGTGCCGTGGTCGGCGGTGCCTTCGGTGGCCTGGTCGGTGCCTCGATCGGCAGCCAGAGCGGCCGCCGCAACGACGATCGTCGTTACGATGCCCACTATGACAACCGTCGTTACGACAATCGCTATGACAGCCGCTACGACGGTCGTTACGAGCGTCGCTATCAGCCGCGCTATGTCGAGTATCGCGATTACGACCACGGTGGCCATGGTGGCCATGGCGACCGGGACTACGGGCGCGATGACGATCGGCACCAGCATGGCCGTTATGGGCACCATTGACCGGGTTGACGTGAAGGCAAAGCCCGGCTCCAGCCGGGCTTTTTGATTGGTGCCGATGCTGGGATCGAAACAGCTCCACCGGCGGCGCGAAGCGGCGATGATGTCGACTCTTGTTTCCGCCATCCAAGCCGGTGCCGACGAACCTTCCGAAGACCGTGCTCGAAGCTGCGATCGGCAACGGCCAAGTGCGCCGCTTTCGCGATTTCGCGCTGGTGGTGCTCGATGGCGAAGGCGCGCTCTGCGTGCCCAACGACATCTGGCTGCCAGCCGCCTCCTGGGCCACGGCGCGCGCGCCGTCCGGCAACCGCATGCGCGATCGCATGAACTTGCTGCAGCGGCTGGAAGTGCTGGTCACCCGGCGCGGCACGGCCGTAGTGTCGACCACTGGTGGGCCGCTGCGGCTGGCCCGGCTGCGCGAACTGATGAAGCGCGACGGGCTCGATGTCGGGGAATGGAATTTCCCGCCGCAGGCCGTGCTGGATCAGGCGCTGAATCCGACGCCGTTGCCGCCGAAACCGGAGCAGCCGCCACCGTCGTCGACGACGCCTGAAGACGCGGCCTAGTGCAGCGCGTACAACAAACCGCTAGCGCTGTGCCGCGTCTCGCGGCGCGACTCTGCGTTGCGAATCGTCGCCATAGAACAACTATGGCTCCTCATCGCGCCTTGATTCGCACCACGATCCATCGCCACATCACTAACGCTTCGTTGTGTGCGCTGCCCTAGCGCCTATCATTCCGCATCCCCTTCGGAATGTTCGACCGATGAATTCGTCTTCAAGCGCAGCATCCAGCTGCATCCTCGACCGCATCGCCGGCCGCAGCCGCGATCTCGGCGGTTTCTCGGTCAAGCGGGTGCTGCCAATCGCCCATCGCAAGATGGTCGGCCCGTTCATCTTCTTCGACGAAATGGGCCCGGCGAGCTTCGCCGCCGGCAACGGCATGGACGTGCGGCCGCATCCGCACATCGGCCTGGCCACGGTCACCTATCTGTTCGAAGGCCGCATCCGCCATCGCGACAGCCTCGGCACCCTGCAGGACATCACGCCGGGTGACGTCAACTGGATGACCGCTGGCCGCGGCATCGTCCACTCCGAACGCACCCATCCGGACGATCGCGTCAGCGGCTACGCGGTGCACGGCATCCAGAGCTGGGTGGCGCTGCCGGTGGTCGACGAGGAATGCGCGCCGGCCTTCGTCCATCACCCGGCGGCCAGCCTGCCGGCTTTCGAGCGTGATGGTGCCAGCCTGCGGCTGATCGCCGGCCACGCTTACGGCCGCTGCTCGCCGGTCGAGGTGCGCTCGCCGACTTTCTACCTCGCCGCCGAGCTGCCAAGCGGCACCCGGCTGACGATGACCGACGAGCACGACGAGCGCGCCGTCTATGTGGTCAGCGGCACCGTGACGATCGGCGGTGAACGCTTCGAGCCCGGCGAACTGGCGGTGCTGGTGCCGGGTGCGGAAGCGATCGTCGTCGCCGACGAGACAAGCCGGGTGATGCTGCTTGGCGGCGCCCGCCTGCCGGAGGAGCGCCACATCTGGTGGAACCTGGTGTCGACGCGCGCCGAGCGCATCGAACAGGGCAAGCGCGACTGGCTCGACTACGGTCGGCAGGGGCCATTCACGCAGGTGCCCGAAGAACGGGAATTCATTCCGCTGCCGGCGAACTGAGCTTGGCAACGATCCCTGCTGCGATCGACCGCGAGTTCGATGCCGAATTCGACAACTATGTCGGCATCGACTGGTCTGGAGCCGCCCAGCCCGGTTATGCGGGCATCGCGGTCGCTCGCTGTGCAGCAGGACGCGCCGCGCCGCAGCTGATCAAGCCACCGGGCAAGACCTGGACGCGCAGCAGCGTGCTCGACTGGCTGCGTGCCGAACTGGCGCGCCCGCAGCGGCTGCTGGTCGGTTTCGATTTCGCGTTCTACTTGCCCGGCGATGGCCGGGCCGCGCCGGTGCTGTGGGCGGAAGTCGAGGCTCATTGCGCGGCTGAGCCGGACTTGCTTGGCCGCGCCTACGCCGAGGGCGATCCACGCTTCTGGACCGCCGGCCCGCAGCCAAAGGGCTGGAACGAACAGTCGCGCAACGCTGAAACCGCCTGCCGCGATGCCGGGCTCGGCAATCCGCAGACACCGTTCCAGCTGATCGGTGCCAAGCAGGTCGGCAAGGGTGCGCTGGCCGGCATGCGCCTGTTGCATCGACTGGAAACGCAGGTACGCGAGCGGGTCGCGATCTGGCCGTTCGATGCGTCCGCCGGACAGGACCGCCGCTCGGTCTGCGTCGAAATCTATCCGCGCCTCTACATCCGCAAGGCCGGCTTCGGCAACGCCAAGCTGCGCAGCCGCGAGGACATCAACCACGTGCTGAACGCGCTGGCCAGCATCGGCCTGTCACCGGCCAAGGCCGCCAGTTCGGCAAGCGTCGAGTTCGATGATCACCAGGCCGACGCGCTGGTCACCGCGGCCGGTCTGCGCGAAGCCGCCAGCGAACCGGCGCTGTGGGCGGCCGGTGCCGGCGAGGCGGAAGGCTGGATCTTTGGCGTGCCGAAGTAGGTCCGCGAATGGGCGTCTCAAGTTGAGTGACCCAATAAATTCCCGTCATGCCCGCGAAGGCGGGCATCCAGTTTGGGCCGTGGCACGCCGTATCAGAACTGGATTCCCGCCTGCGCGGGAATGACGAGTCCTTACAGGGGCTCGACGGGGAAACCTTATTTGCCGAACAGCCCGCCGAACGAACGCAGATCAGGCAGTACGGTCGGTTCGGCCGGTAGCGCGAAACGCGAAGGCGGCGGCGTTGCGGTATCGAGTTTCTCCAGCCTGAAACTGCGGCCGACTCGCAGAATGCCGGTACCGCGCTGCTTGAGTTCTGTGGCCAGGCGCTCGTTGGCGTCGGCATCGAGTTCCGGCAGCGAGCGCGCCAGCAGGCGGCCGGTGCTGAGCATCGCATCGGTCAGCTCGCGCACTTTCGGATCGTTGGTCAGCACCATTTCGTCGACCCGCTGACGGCCGGCCTTGTTGACCGTGGTCAGCTCCCAGACGCGGCCCGAGAAGCCGGCGATCGACTCGATCGCGCCCGGTCCGGTCAGGTTCACGTAGCGGCCATCGGTGATCAGCGAGCGCGGCGCCAGGCTGCGCGCCATGCCGCCCATGGTCTGCATCATCTGCGCGAAATTGAGCACGATCGGCTGGCCTTCGAGCGCGGTGATCGCATACGGCACGCCCTCACGAACGATCAGATAACCCTCGCGGCGATTCTCGGCCTGCACGCGGACATGGGCGCTGCCATCGAACTCGATGCTCGAACGTACCACCTGCAGATTCGGCTGGCTGAAATCCTCGCCGGCCAGCACGGTGGCGGTGCCGCCGGCCTGCGCAGCTTGCAGTGCGGAGAGACCGAACAGCAGCGGCGCGAACAGACGAACAGACGATGTGATGGACAGACTCATGCGGATGATCCCGAGTGACAGTTGGGGGAAACGGGGTTGGGGGCAACGGGCGACCACCGTCGCAGTTCAAACCCGAACGCCCGCTGAACGAGCGCCCCAGGTCAGACCTATTTCAAGGACTTCGTGTCGCCCTCGTCCTTCAATGAGAACGGCGAAAACGAGATGTCGCGATCGTAGGTGTCGACGCCTTCGGCGCGCTTCAGCGCGTTGACCACCCAGTAGGTGACCGGCGTGAACGCCACTTCGACGCCGATCTTGAACAGCACGTTGAACGTCATCAGCGAAGCCAAGGTCGCGTTGTCGAGCAAGGCATAGAAGGCGATCGGATAGAACAGCAGGCTGTCGATACCCTGGCCGCAGATCGTCGAGCCGATGGTGCGCATCCACAGGTGCCGGCCTTCGCTCCAGACCTTCATCTTCGCCATCACCAGGGAATTGACGAAGTCGCCGACCCAGTAGGCGACCATGCTGGCGACGACGATGCGCCAGGTATTGCCGAACACCGTTTCCAGCGCCGGCTGCAGCAGCTTGTTGTAGTCGCTGGTCGGGCTCGCCGGCATCGCCACGATGAACGCCGACATCAAGGTGGCGAAGAGCATCGCCGCGAAGCCGGCCCAGATCGCCCGGCGCGCACGGGCATAGCCGTACACCTCGGTCATCACGTCGCCGAAGATGTAGCTGATCGGGAAGAACAGGTTGCCGGCGCCGAAGGTGACGACGCCGAGAATCGGCAGGCTGACGACACAGGCCTTGGCCGGGCCGATCAGGTTCGAGCACAGCAGCACGGCCACCGTGCCGGCCATCAGGAAGTCGTAGTAGCGGAAGTTGCGCAACACAGACTCCATCAGGCCGGCCGTGAATCACGGCCCCGTAGCTTACCGGGCTGCTCGCTCAGCCGATCAGGCCGCCGCGTGGCCCGGCAAGGCAATGCGGTCGTCCGCACCAAGCCGATGGAACGGCTATCAGGCGCTAGGGGGGCGCGGGCCGCCCGTGTTCGGAATCGTCGGATCGAACGGCGGGGGATTCGGCGTGCCGTTGATGCCGACCAGGTGGAAGAACACGTGGCCGTCCGTCCAAGGCTTCAGCGCTGCCCGCGGTCGGATGCGGACGGTCAGCGACACGCCGTGGCTTTCGGCGAACAGGTCGGCCAGACGGTTCACGCCCTGGCCGTTGTGTGACAGCGGACGGTCCTCGTCGAAGCGGTACAGGGCGGCGGCTTCGTCGTCGAGCCGGTAGGTCACCCAGTCGGCACGGGCCGGCAGCAAGGCCCAGACCAGACCGTGGACGGGAACAGCCGTGCAATTCGAGGAGCGGATCTGCTCAGCGGTCAGGGTCACGACATGGCGTTGGGGGTCGCCGTATGGATTGGCAATCATTGGAGCCTCTGCGAAATGAGTCAGTGGACGAGTTTCGGTTCGACGATCGACAGGGAGCGCTGCTTCAGGGGCGAGCCGTGTTTCGCGACGCTTCAGCCCGGCAGACTGCAGCCGGCAGTTGCGCCGGATTGGCCCGGCAATGCCGCTCGATGAACCGGATCACACTGTAGGCCGTCGGGGAGGCGTTATCCGGCCGCGCTGCGTCCGGAATGTGATCAGCGCCACGAATCAAATCGAATATCGCGCGCAGCCGCATCTGGTTGCGGCCGCTGTCCTTTGCGGCGTCGGCAGTGATGCTGTCGAACGCGCTCTGAATGGCATCGCTTTGCGCGGCTGTTGCCGCGTCGTCGTGATCGACGTAGCGGGCCAGTTCCAGTGCGAACAGATGGCCCTGAAGGGATTGAACCCTGGCGTCGGCATCGTCGGGAAAGACGCCGCTGACTTCCTTTACCGACTCGGCGGCAACGGCGTGCGCGGCTTTCAGGTCGCCGGTCTGCCAGGCCAGTTCGTAGGCCAGATAGCGGCTGGCCAGCAAGGCGTAATGGGCCTTGACGAGGCTGCGATCCTGGCCGAGCACGGCCAGAAACTCGGCACTGGCGCGCTGGTTGCTGGCCAGCGCCTCGCTCCAGTGACGCAGTTGGAACTGTGCGATCGCGTCGATCTGCAGGTGCAAGGCGGCGCACAGGCGATAGTCAAGATTGCCGGGGTCGGAAAGGACCAACGGTTCTGAAAGCGCCGTGCCTTCCCGGGCTGCCTCCAGCGCTGTTTTCGGTTGTCCCGCGTCGATTGCTGCGTAGCCGAGCGCCGACAAAGCGGAGGCCAGTTTCGATTGTTGACGTCGGTCATCGGGCTGCTGGCGAATCAGTTCGCGCAGCACCTCCGCGTACTCGCCGAGCCGGGCCAGGCCTTCGTCGTGGCGGCCGAGGCTGATCAGGGTCGAGCCTTCCCAGCTCAGCGCGCCGAGCAGCGAACTGGTGGTCTCGGCATCCAGCGGGCCGTCCTTGAGCAGCGAGCGGGACAGCGTGACCACCTGCTGGAACAGCGGTAGCGCCTGGTCATTGCGTTTGCGTTCGGAGGCCAGAATCGCGAGGTTGTTCAGCGCGTAGGCAACTTCGATCTGCCAGCTGCGGTTGGCTGGATCGCGGGCGACCAGCCGCTGGGAAATTTCCTGGTAGGCGATCAGGTTCGCTTCCGCCTGATCGAACTGGCCGGCGCGCCAAGCCGCATAGCCGACCCAGAACTCGGTCTGGCCGAGTTCGAACAGCAGGGCATTGTCGTCTGGTGCTGCGGCCACCAGGTCGCGCTGCAGCTTCAGCGCGGCGGACAGGGTTTCTACCGCATCGGCCGGCCGGCCCTGGGCGAAGCGCACTTCGCCGATCTGGCGCAGCGCCTTGGCGCGTGCGGCCAGCGCGCGCGGGCCGGGATCGCTGCCGCGATCGAGTCCGGCGAAATAAGCCGTGGCCCGGTCGCCGACGGCATCGAGGATGTCGAGCTTGCCGAGCGGTTCGAGCTTGGCCCGGAGATCGCCGAGCATGAAGCCGATCAGCTCCTCGCCCTGCTGGCGGCTGTGCTCGGCTTCGCGTTGGGCGAGCACTGCGAAGAAGGCCAGCGCCACGGTGACCGCCGCAATGCCGAGACTCAAGCCGGCGAGCACCGCCAGCCGGCGATTGCGGGCGATCAGATCGCGGCGCTTGAGTTCGTCGAAGCCGACGCCGAGCAGGCCGGCGATGATCTTCAGCCGGGCGTTGTCGCGGCCATCGGCATCGTCATCGAGCTGGGCGGCCATCGGCTCCAGCGGCAGGCCGTTGACCTTGGCGTTGCGCAGTGCCGGCGGAAAGCATTCGCGTTCAGGTGCGCCCTTGGCAGTGGCGTTCGGTTCACCGTCGACGATCAGGCACAGGAGACCGGCCGGATCGCGGACTTTCAGGAAATGCTCGACCTCTTCGTTGACCCAGCGCGAGGTCGCGGCGTGCGGCGAGCAGATCAGGATATAGCAGCGGCTCTGCGCGATCGCCAGCCGCAGTTGCTCGGCGAGCGCGCCGGCGGACAACTCTTCGCGGTCGCGGAAGATGGGGTACAGCCGGGCCGGCACCGGGCCATGCTGGCCGGGGCTGCCGATCAGATGTTTCGGCACGCGATAACTCTCGAGCGCGCGATGCAGCCATTCGGCGATCTTGCGATCGCGATGGCTGTAGCTGATGAAGCCCGGATATTTGTAGTTGCTGCCGGTCACGCCCGCCCCCAATGCCAACTGCAAACTTCAAGCTGCTTCCACCTTGTCATGTCGTGGTACCAATCGCGGTACGCATTACGGCGGTTGCTCGCGAGCGTAGTCAGCTTGCCCCAGTGCGGCAAGAGCAATCCCGCCTTCCCGTTGACGCGGCCGTTGCGGTAACTTTGCCGGGCCCTGCGCCGGTTCGTCCGCGATCCGTCATCGGGGCAGTCCATAACCACAATGAAACCCTGCTAGGAGACAAGACGCATGAACAAGCTCATCGCGATTGCTGCCGTCAGCCTGTTGCCGTTCGGTTCGGCATTCGCCGCCCAGGACATCGGCTGCGGTCTCGGCACCCAGTTGATGAAGGACCAGAACGGTCTCATCTTCAGAGTGCTCGGTGCCACCACCAACGGTTTCTTCGGCAACCAGACCTTCGGCATCACCAGCGGCACGCTGGGCTGCGCCAAGAATGGCGTGGTCGCCGAAAATGCCCGCCGCTCGATGTTCGCGGCCACCAACGTCGATCAGCTATCGGCTGAAATCGCCGCCGGTGAAGGCGAAACCCTGGCCACCCTGGCCGCGCTGTACAAGGTCGATGCTGCCGATGTCGCCGCGTTCTACGCGCTGGCCCAGTCGCAGTACGCCACCTTGTTCCCGAATGCCGAAGTCACCACGGGAGAGGTGCTGGCGCGGCTGGAAACGGTGATGGCCAATGACGCCCGTCTGGCGCGCTACGTCGCCTGATCGATGCCCCTTGGGTGGTACCGGACGGCCCCGCTCGGGGCCGTTCTTCTTTTCTGCAACCTGTTGCTGGCTCCCGCTCGGGTGCTGGCAGCGGAGTCCTATGTCGATGAGCTGATCGCCGAGGCCGAGCAGCAGCAGCTCGCCAGTTCACGCGAATGGGCGAACCTGCTGCACGTCGAGCCGGCGCTGTTTGGCAAACCCCGCAGCACCGTCAAGAGCGACTGGTTCTTTGTCGCCGCCGATGGCGCGACTGATCCCGCTGCCGAGCTGCGCGCCACGCTGGTCGCATTCTTCGATCCCGCCATTCGCCCGCCGCGCGATGAGCCGGCGCAGTGCCTCTTCGGTGCCCGCTATGCCTGGCTCGATGCCCGCCTGAAGTTCGATCCGGCACGCCTGCCACGGCAGGTCTGCGACAGCCGCGACACCTGGATGAAGGCGCTGGCACCCGAGCAGCTCTGGGTGGTGTTTCCGTCGGCGTACCTCAACAGTCCGGCGTCGATGTTCGGCCACACCCTGCTGCGGCTCGATGGCCCGGAAGTGAAAGCCGGCACGCCGCTGCTGGCCTACGCTGCGAACTACGTCGCCGAAACCCCGGAAACCAATGGCCTGCTGTTCGCGGTCAAGGGACTCACCGGCGGCTATCTCGGCCAGTACAGCGTGCTGCCCTACTACGAGAAGGTGAAGGAATACGCGCGGCTGGAAAGCCGCGATGTCTGGGAGTACCCGCTGGCCTTCAATCCAGCGGCGCGCGAGCAACTGCTGCTGCACCTCTGGGAGCTGCGCGGTGCGGCGTTCACCTACTACTTCTTCACCCGCAACTGCTCGTATCAATTGCTGACCCTGCTGCGGGTCGCCGATCCGACCATCGAATGGGGTCATCGCTTCGACTGGCGGGCCATTCCGACCGATACCCTGCGCGTGCTGCTGCCGGTGCTCGGCGCGCCGCAGTACCGCCCGGCGCTGGCGACGGTGATCGCCGCCGAGGGCAGGGCGCTCGATGCCGGGCAGCGCGAGCAGGCCGTGGCGCTGGCTGCAGGGCGCCTGATTGCCGATCAGGCCAGCGCCCCGGCCTCCGCTGCGGTACTGAGCCTGGCCAACGATTTGCTGCAGTACCGTTTTGGGGCCGGTGCCGTGCCGCGCGTAACGGCGACCGGCCGTTCGCTGAGCCTGCTGCGCGCCCGCGCCGCGACGGGCGAAAAGGGCGGACGAGCCGACGTCGCCATTCCCGAGCGCGATCCGGCGCAGGGTCACCAGACTTCGCGCGTCGCGCTCGGCGTGCGGGCGCGACGCGGCGCGGCCGAGGTCGCGACGCTCGACTGGCGGCCCGCCTACCACGATCTGCTCGATCCGCCGGCCGGCTACAGCGATGGCCAGCAGATCGGCTTTCTCGATGTCGGCCTGCGCAGCCGGCTCGACAACGGTGCGACCACCCTCGATCACCTGACGGTCGTCGACATCGTCTCGATCGCGCCGCGCAGCGCCCTGTTCCAGCCGATTTCCTGGCGCTTTCGGGCCGCGCATGAACGCGCCGATCTCGGTCTCGGCCGCGATCCGCGGACGACGGTGCTGCAGGGCGGACCCGGTCTCGCCTGGGGACGTTTTGCGTCGATCGTCGGCTATGGCAATGCCGAGCTGCGTGCCGAGATCGGCAATGCCCGCAGTGACGGTTATGCCCTGCAACTCGGCCCGCGCCTGGGCCTGCTCGCGCAGCCGCAGAAGTTCTGGAGCCTGCAGCTCGAAGCCCGCTGGCTGCCCGGCCTCGCCGGTGACCAGGCCGATCGCCGGACCATCAGCCTCGAACAGCAATGGCAGCTCGGCAAGAACTACGGCCTGCGCCTCGGTGCCCGGGCGCTGTGGCTCGGGCCTGAGGAAACCCAGCAGCTTGATCTACGCCTGATCCGATACTTCTGAGCATCGCGATAGCGGGCTGGCGGCGGTCACGCCGCGCTGCCTACACTCATCGCTAGCGGCGCCTTCGACGTCGTTATCACCGGGGCGTCGCGATGATCCTGCAGCTACTCGATGTGCTGATCGGCCTGACCCTGGTCTACCTGATCTTTTCGACGGCGGCCTCGATCGGCGTCGAGCTGCTCGAAAGCTGGCTGCGCCGGCGTGGCCAGTTGCTGGAGCGGGGCATCGGCGAAATCCTCGCGCAGACGCTCGACAGCGCCGGCCAGAACCGAGAGACGGCCGCGAAAGCACTGGTCCAGCAGTTGTACGAAAGCCCGTTCGTCTACTCGCTCTATGAAGGCCCGTACAAGGCCGGCGGCCGGCACCTGCCGTCGGCGATTCCATCGGCGCGTTTCGCCGGCGCGCTGATCGCGCTCGGCCACGACAACGACAAATTCAGGCAGGCCGCCAACACCCTGCTCAAGGTCGCCGGCCTGAAGCTCGGCGACGATGACGCCCGGGTGCGTGCCGCGCTCGCCACCTACTTCGATGAATCGATGGAGCGAGTCACCGGCTGGTATCGCCGCCACGTCCAACTGGTGCTGCTGGCGATCGGCGCGGCGCTGGCCATCGCGCTGAATGCCGACACCTTGAACATCGTCCGCAGCCTGTCGCAGGACGATGCGCTGCGCGCGAAGATCGTCGCGGCGGCGATCGGCGTGCAGGGTGAAGGGCAGGCCGCGGCACCGGTCTGCAAGGCGCTCACGGCGGATTGCGAGCGCCAGTTGGCGCAGCAGGTCAGCAGCCAGTTGGCTTTGGCCAACACCCTGGGCCTGCCGCTCGGCTGGGACCTGGGTCGGGATGGCATGGGCCTGCCGGCCTGCATCCCGGCGGCTGGCGATCAGGCTTGCGGCGGAGGCCGGGCTATCGCGTCCGGCCTCCTGCTGGTGATCAGCAAGATTCTCGGTCTGAGCTTGACCGCGCTGGCCACCACCTTGGGCGCGCCGTTCTGGTTCGAACTGCTGAACCGTTTGATCCAGGCACGCAACGTCGTCGCCCCGGCCAAGGCGGCGATTGGCCGGACCACGGCGGGCAGACACGCGGAGCCGGAGGCCGATCCGGAAATCAAATCCGAGCCCGCCGCCAACGACGACGGCGCCCCGGACCCCGATCCCGGCCCGAACAAGCCGCGCAGCACGCGAACGCCACGCCGCCGTCGCAGTTCGCCCCG
Organism: Nevskia sp.; assembly: GCA_030694365.1. Lineage (GTDB taxonomy): Bacteria > Pseudomonadota > Gammaproteobacteria > Nevskiales > Nevskiaceae > Nevskia. The sequence continues at coordinate 32,158 of JAUXYM010000117.1, forward strand.
GCCACCGCGCACGCCGGCGGCCTGAAACAGGAAAGCCGCTCGAAAGCGGCTCTTCTGTTTCAGTGCAGTGGCAACTGTGTCTGCTGAACGGTGCGACGTCCAAGGCCTTTCGGCACCAGTTTCTGGGTCCGCATCCAAGCCAGCCATTGTTGAAGCTGCGCGGGTGTGAAGCGCGCTTTCTCGCAATGCCAGCGTTCACGGACTTCGCGGATGATCTCGTCGTCGCTCGGCTGCAGGCCGTCGATCAAGGCGTCATTCCAGGCTGCGAACAGCGTGGCGATGATCTCGGCCTGCTCGAAGGTCTTGTCGGCGAACAGTCCGAGCACGCGATCAAACTCGGGCTGCTGATCGCCGAGCAGCGCGGCGGCCTCAGCGGCTCTTGCTCCCAGCCCGGCTTCTGCGCGGTATTCGAACTTGATGTGGCCGTCGCCGATGTCGTGACGGATCACGCTGAACCAGTTCTGTTCCTGGCCCAGGCTCTCGAACTGGTCGATCCACGGGTCCCAGGGCCCAGCCGCATGGCGCTTGTAGGTGCCGCCGAACGATCGGTCGAGATGCGTCTCGGACAGATAGAACAGCTTCATCAGCATCACCTTGCCGAAGCGCGGATTGCCCGCCATGCGCTGGATGATGTGGCAGCCGATTGCGGCGCGGTCCCAGACACGGTTCTGCCGGTTGCGCGGGAACTCGATGATCTCGGCGCGAGGGTTCAGCAGTTCGTGGATCACGGCATCGAGCAGCTTGCTGGCCTTGGCTTTGGATTCCGTGAGCTGGGCTTCCAACTGATCGACCAGGGCCATCAGTTGCTCCACTTTGGCCACGATGCGGCGCTGTTCGGCGAGCGGTGGGAGCGGGACAAGTAGCTCCTTGATTTTCTGGATGTTGAGATTTGGCTGCGCACCTCCGGCTGAGAGCAAACGCATTTCGTCGTACTGCTTTTCCAGCAGAAGCTTCAGATAGTCCTGTATCGACGGAATGCCTTCGATAGAGCAAATAGCGGCACATGCTTGATTGATCGTTGCCGTGATTCCCAAGACAGCAACTTGTCCGCGAGTTTTTCCTTGACCGTAAAGCGCTACAAGCAGAGTTCCTTTGGGGTAAATGCGCAGTCTATGAGCCTTAATTGCGTCCTGGGTGACAAGCTCGTCAGCCTCAAGTATTGGAGAACTTGAAGTTGATCCACTGGTGATCCAAGGAATAGAGCCGCATATCCAGAAGCTAGGCTCCGTTCTGGCTGGAGTGCTGCCTGTACCAATATCGGCAATGTTGCCTAGTACCGTCCAAGACCAAGAGCTCGGAATCTCATATGGCCCTTCGATGTGCGTCCGTTCGGGAAGCTGTTTGCCTACTCGCGAATGCTTTCCACGGCTAGCCCGAACCAGTGCGATAAATCGATCTGCCGGTTCGTCGGTGTGGTTTTGCGGTAAGAGTTTGCCTTCGACTGCGAGAGCGAGAATGGCCTTACGCGCGTCGCCGGGAGCGATGTCGTAGGACGGGTGGAAGAGAAAGCTGAGGTTGGCCGGGGTGGGCGCGTCGACAAAGCGGGACAGGGACGCGCGGGCGAGCGCGGCGTGGCGGGTCTGGCGCTCCTGCTGCTGCGCCTCCAGCCGATCACACAACGCCATCAACTCATCCACCTTCGCCACGATCCGCTTTTGCTCGGCGAGGGGTGGGAGCGCAATTGGAAGCACATACGCCTCCTTACGGCTCAATCCCGGCTTGATACCTTTACCAAGCTCATCAAGCCGCAACGATCTCAATAAATAGTAGGTGTAGCGCAGATCGAGATCAGACGGAGGCTGGACAAAATATGCAACGTCCGTAGTCCACGATGGGCCAGTGGCGATGTTCAGTGCACCAGCCGAGCCTTTTCGCCCAACGATGATCGCGGGTGCTTTGGTGAGATAGGTATCGTGAGTTCCAACAATTCCATTAGAACCGTAAACCGGATATTCACCGGATTCTCTGCGCTTTGGCGCGGGGAGATTGTCTCCGTACTCGAACGACAGAGCATCACCAAGCACGCCCGCGCTCCAGTTCGCCGGTAACGCCTCCCCTTCCTCCAAAGGTCTAGCCAGTTTTAGCCCAACTGCTTTTTCTCTAGGATCGTTCGGTACTACTTTGCCTCGTATCGCGAGGTGAACGATCAACTCCCGCATCTTCGCCACCGCATTCGGCGCATCCGCGAACAACTCGAACTTCTCGAAGAACGTGTCGAGCTTCATTCGCCTGCCTCGCTATTGAGACAGCCATCGAAAAAATGAACCGTCATGCCCGCGAAGGCGGGCATCCAGTTTTCGCAGCTTAAAAGCACGGCGCTTCGCGCCGCTCTGGATTCCCGCCTTCGCGGGAATGACGATGGGTGAATTGGCATCAGGAGTGCGTCAGCGCGCGGTGCAGTTCGGTTTTGAGCGCCGCCCGCGTCTCCGCAATCCGCGCCAGCAGCGCCTCATACTCCGGCAACAAATGATCCACATCGCCCGGCCCGGTGTCCGGGTTGTGCGGGTTTTTCAGGTCCAGGTTGTAGTTGCCGGCCTTGATCTGGTCGATCGACACGCACCAGGCCTGCTCGTTTTCCACGCGGGACTTGAAGCCGTCCGCCGCGTCGCCCCACCAGGCGCGCTCGGCGGCGAATTCCTCGATGCGGATGGGTTTGCCTTTGTTGTAGCTCTTGGCGCCGGCCGGGTATGGGTGTTCGTAGTACCAGACCGCAGTCGTCGGCGCGCCCTTGGTGAAGAACAGCAGATTGGTGCGGATGCCGGTGTAGGGAGCGAACACGCCATTGGGCAGGCGCACGATCGTGTGCAGGTTGCAGTCGGCGAGCAGGGCTTCCTTGATGCGCGTCTTGACGCCTTCGCCGAACAAGGTGCCGTCGGGCAGCACCAGGCCGGCGCGACCGCCGCGCTTGAGAATCTTCATCAGCAGCACCAGGAACAGGTCGGCGGTTTCGCGGGTGCGGAACTCGGCGGGGTAGTTGGCCTCGATGCCGTCCTCTTCCATGCCGCCGAACGGCGGGTTGGTGACGATGACGTCCACCCGCTCCTTCGGCGACCAGTCGCGCAGCGGCCGGGCCAGGGTGTTTTCGTGGCGAACATTGGACGGCACGTCGATGCCGTGCAGCAGCAGGTTGGTCATGCACAGGATGTGCGGCAGGTGCTTTTTCTCGATGCCCTGGAAGCAGTCCTGGATGAATTGCTCGTCGGCCTCGGTTTTGGCCTGCTTGCGCAGGTGGTCGACCACGCAGGTCAGAAAGCCGCCCGTTCCGCAGGCTGGATCGAGAATCGTCTCGCGCCTCTTCAGGCTGGGGTTGATCTGCTCGACGATGAACTGGGTAACCGCGCGCGGCGTGTAGAACTCGCCGGCGTTGCCGGCCGACTGCAGGTCCTTGAGGATCTTCTCGTAGATGTCGCCGAACATATGGCGGTCTTCGGAGGCGTTGAAATCGATGCCGTTGATCTTGTTGATCACCTGCCGCATCAGGGTGCCGTTTTTCATGTAGTTGTTGGCGTCCTCGAACGCCATGCGGATCAGGCCGGCGATGCGGTCGCCGCCGCCGGTCAGCGCCTTGAGCCGGGGCAGCAGGCTGTTGTTGACGAAGTCGAGCAGGGCGTCGCCGGTGATGCCTTCGGGATCGGTGGCCCAGGTGGACCAGCGCAGATGCTTGGGCAGCGGCGACTTGTAGTGGTCGCGTAGCAGCTCCACCTCTTGCTCGCGGTCGTCAAAGATCTTGAGGAAGAACATCCAGCCGAGCTGCTCCAGGCGCTGGGCGTCGCCGTAGGTGCCGGCGTCCTTGCGCATGATGTCCTGGATGGATTTGACGAGGCTGGAGACGTTGGGCATGGGTCGGGCGGCTTTACGGTGTTCCGTAATCGGTGGATAATTTGCGGCAAGCTGGACTGGAAACTTCCGGTCGGCGCTGGGCTCCTGGGATTTCCCGGGGGCCCTTCGCATTTCTGGAGGCGGATTCTAGGGCAGTACCTTCAAGCCCCATCCTTCAACCTTGCCGTATGGGCTGCGGCGCAGCTTGGATTCGATGATCTCGTAGGCGCGGTTTTGCTGTTCGGGGCGCAGCTGATGCAGGGCAATGGGCCGAGCCATCAGGTCCGCAAGCTGCAGGCCCGCCGAGTTGGAAGCCTTGGTCGCCATGACCACGTCGAACGGGAAGCTTCTGCGCAGCGCGTTTGCGCCGTCGCAGACCCGGCGGAAGGCCAGCTCCAGTTCGGCGTCCTCGCGCCGGCCCCGGCATTCCACGATCACCGGAGTGCGCCGGTCCTGCTGCCGCAGACTCTGCAGGTGGGTGAACACGCGCTCCAAGCCGGCTTCCATCGCGTAGTCGTAAGGGTTCACGGGCTGACGGTAGCGCGTGGCCAGGGCCGTCTTGTCGATGACCACGGCTACCAGCGTGGCCGGCAAGGACTGGATCAGCTGGTTGAGCCCTTCCAGGAACCGCTCGCGTAGCGGCTTCTGCAGCAGGAACAGGAATTGGCCGAACGGTTTGCGAATCTCGTGTTCGTGCAGTACCACTTCGTCGTGACCCCAGAATTCCAGTTTGAAGCGCTGCAGATCACGGCAGACCTGATCGACGTAATCCGCCTTGCGCATGATCACGAACAGCAGCACGAAGACCGGGAACTGCGGATCGATGGTTTTGAGGTTGTGGTCGCCGCTCTCGTCGACGAAGACGAGATAGTCGCTGAAGCTTTGGGGTGTCGCGTCCACGGTCAAGCCGCTTGCGCGTAAAGCGCCGATTCCAGTTGCCGGATGGCGGCAAGGTAATTCGGCTTGCCGCCGAAAATCCTGACGATCTCCGTCGGCGTACCGAAAGCCGTCAGCGGATCAACCTTGAGGATGTCCAGCGACTCGACGCTGCGAATGCCGCCATCGGCGTATTTGTCCAGCAGGACATCGAGTACCGCGCGGGCCTGGTCGCCGTGCTGGGCGAAGACGTGCCGCTTGCGGACGTTGTCGGCGCGCTCGCGCCGGGTGAGCGGCGGCTGGTCGAAAGCCACATGGCAGACGAGATCGAAGGCGTCGTAGTCACGGCCGACCTGTTCGGCGAGTTCGTCGAGGAATACGCCCTGACCGGCCAGTTCCTCGACCAGCGCCTGCTTGCGGGCAGCGTCGTTCCAGGCGTTGAGGAAGGCATCGAGTGAGCTATAGGTCTTGAGCAGCGTCTTGCGCGTGTAGTCGCGCAGCGATTCGGTGATCAGCCGGCCGTCTTCATCGAGGTACTGGACGCGCTCGGTGGCGACAGCGACTTCGACATCGTGGACCACATACTTCCTGGGGCGCTCGCCGACGCCGAGCGTTTCACCGGGACCGGTGATCGGGTAGGCCTCGCTGGCGCCAGCCTCTTCGGCCGGGTCCCCGTCCACGGGCTCGTCCGGGGGCACCGGCGAGTCGTCGGCACCGGGCTGATAGATCTGCACCGGGTCGCCATCGAAGTCAGGGTCTGCAAACAGCGCCGTGGCCCGCTTGAAATCCATGATGGTGAAGAACAGCTTGCCGTAGTCCTCGTTGATGCGCGTACCGCGGCCGATGATCTGCTTGAATTCGGTCATCGAGGCGATGCGGCGATCCAGCACGATCAGCTGGCAGGTCTGCGCATCCACGCCGGTGGTCATCAGCCGCGAGGTCGTGGCGATGACCGGGTAGGTCTTCTCGGGATCAATGAAGTTATCGAGTTGCGCCTTGCCCTCGTCGTTGTCGCCAGTGATACGAACGACATAAAGCTTGTTGGCAGCGGCGAGATCGGCGTTGGCATTGACCAAGGCCTGGCGCATGCGTTCGGCATGGTCGATGTTCTCGCAGAAGACGATGGTCTTGGCGTAGCGATCGGTGGCTTTCAGGAACTCCGTGACCTTGGCGGCAACCAGGTTGGTGCGCTTCTCCAGAATCAGATTGCGGTCGAAGTCGAGATCGTTGTACTCGCGGTCCTCGATCTCGTTGCCGTACTTGTCGAGTTGGCCGATCGAGGGCCGCCAGCCGTCGAGGTCTCGGTCGAAGCCGATGCGAACGACCTTGTAAGGAGCCAGAAAGCCGTCGGCGATGCCTTGCCTCAGCGAATACAGGTAGATGGGGTCACCGAAGTACTCGATGTTGGAGACTTCTTCCGTCTCCTTGGGTGTGGCCGTGAGGCCGATCTGCGTGGCGGAGCCGAAATACTCCAGCACCTTGCGCCAGGCAGCATCGTCGGCGGCGCTGCCGCGGTGGCACTCGTCGACCACGATCAGATCGAAAAAGTCGGGCGAGAACTGCTTGTAGATGTTCTGCTCTTCTTCCGTGCCGGTCACCGCCTGGTACAGCGCGAGATAAATCTCGAAGGCCTTGTCGGCCGTCCGGTTGGTGATCTTGGTCATTGCCTGACCAAAGGGCTTGAAGTCGTTGGTCTTGGTCTGATCAGCGAGGATGTTGCGGTCTACCAGAAACAGGATTCGCTTCTTGGCCTTGGATTTCCACAGCCGCCAGATGATCTGGAAGGCCGTGTAGGTCTTGCCGGTACCGGTGGCCATGACCAGCAGGATGCGGTTCTCGCCGCGGGCGATGGCATCGACGGTGCGATTGATCGCATTGAGCTGGTAGTAGCGAGGTGCCTTGCCGGAGCCGTCGTCGTAGTAATCCTGCGTGGCAACCGCTTCCTGCTCCGGCGTATAGCCCTTCGCCTTGCGATAGCGCGCCCATAGCTCTTCGGACGTCGGAAACTGATCCAGCGGGATTTCGCGCTCGACCGGATCGGAGTTGCCGGTCCGGTCGTGTTCCAGAAAGGCGTCGCCGTTTGAGCTGTAGGCGAACGGCACATCAAGAATTTCGGCGTATTCGAGAGCCTGCTGCATGCCCGCGCCAACCGAGTGCTTGTTGTCCTTGGCTTCGATGACCGCGATCGGAATGTTGGGCTTGTAGAACAGGATGTAGTCGGCCTTTTTGGCCTCGCCGCGCCGGACCATCTTGCCGCGAACGATGACCCGGCCTTTGGTGAAGAAGCGCTCTTCCAGTACCTGCGTCATCAGGTTCCACTTGCTGCCGTCGACGCCGAGGATGGCCGGCGTGATGAACTTGGTGCGGATATCCGCTTCGGTCAGCGCCGACTTGTTCACAGGTTCGCCGAAGGTGGATCAAGTCGCGCGAAGGCAAGCGCGACGTGGATTGACGGACGCAGGATTGGCACCACCACGGTTCTCACGGTGAGCAGTATCGGCAGGATTCGTCAGGATGGTAACTCAGCCTTCCGCGCAGAAAAGTGAACCCGTCAGCAACAAAAAAACCGCCCGAGGGGCGGCCTTTCTGTTGAAGCGGTGCAGCCTAGTGATCGCCGCCATCCAGCCCCGACGGCCTAGTGGCCGCCATCCAGCGACTTCACCGCCTGGATCATCTGCACCAGCACCTTCTGGGCGTCGCCGTAGACCATGTTGGTGTTGTCGGCGAAGAACAGTTCGTTCTCGACACCCGAATAGCCCTTGCCCTGGCCGCGCTTGACCACGTAGACCTGCTTGGCGTGGTCGACGTTGAGGATCGGCATGCCGTAGATCGGGCTGCTTTTATTGGTGCGCGCCGCCGGGTTCACGGTGTCGTTGGCGCCGATGACGATCGCCACGTCGGCTTCCTTGAACTCGCCGTTGATGTCTTCCATGTCGTAGATGATGTCGTAGGGCACGCCGGCTTCGGCGAGCAGCACGTTCATGTGGCCGGGCATGCGGCCGGCGACCGGGTGGATGGCGAACTTCACGTCGACGCCGGCTTCCTGGCAGAGCTTCACGAACTCGTAGAGCTTGTGCTGGGCCTGGGCCACGGCGAGGCCGTAGCCCGGGGCGATGATGATCTTCGACGAGTAGCGCATGTTGATGCCGGCGTCGCCGGCATCGACCGGCTTCATCGAACCCTTGATCTCGCCCTGCTCCTCGGTGCCGGTGGCACCGAAGTTGGAGAAGATCACGTTCGACACCGAACGGTTCATCGCCTTCGCCATCAGCAGGGTCAGCAGGGTGCCGGCCGAGCCGACCACCATGCCGGCGATCATCAGCGCCGGGTTCTGCAGCACGAAGCCTTCGAAACCGACCGCGAGACCGGTGAAAGCGTTGTACAGAGAGATCACCACCGGCATGTCGGCACCGCCGATCGGCATCGTCATCAGCACGCCGAAGATCAGCGCCAGCAAGAAGAACGAGGCGGTCATCCACACCGGTGCATGGCCCTCGGCGCCGAAGGCGATGTACAGGCCGAGCGCCAGCGTGGCCACGAAGAACGTGCCGTTCATCATCTGCAGGCCGGTGAAGCGCCAGACGCCGTTGATGCGGCCATCGAGCTTGGCCCAGGCGATCACCGAGCCGGACAGCGAGATCGCGCCGATCAAGCTGCCGATGATGGTCACCACCAGCGGAACGATTGTATGCACAGCACTGGTTCGGAATAGCTCGACCGCACCGATCGCCGCTGCGGCACCGCCGCCCATGCCGTTGTAGAGCGCGACCATCTGCGGCATGGCGGTCATTTCAACCTTCTTGCCGCTGGTCCAGGCCCAGCCGAGGCCGATCGCCAACGCGACGGCACCGAGCGCGGCGTTGACCATCAGGTGCGGCTTGGCCGCTTCGTTGACGTTGAACACGTACAGGAAGCTGGCGAGTACCGCGACCAGCATGCCGAGGCCGGCGACCCGGATGCCCGAGGCTGCGGTGACCGGCGACGACATGCGCTTCAGACCGTAGATGAACAGGAACGCGGCAGCGAGGAAGCTGGCGTCGATGATGAGTTGTGCGTTCATGTCGGTCTTAAGCCTTCTTCTTGTCTGAGGACTTGAACATCTGCAACATCCGCTCGGTCACCACGTAGCCGCCGGCCGCATTGCCGGCACCGAGCAGCACGCCGACGAAGCCGATCACCTGCTCGGTCACCGAGGTGGCATTGAGCAGCGCGAACAGCGCGCCGACGACGACGATGCCATGCACGAAGTTGCTGCCCGACATCAGCGGCGTGTGCAGGATCGACGGCACCCGGCCGATGATCTCGTAGCCGGTGAAGGCGGCGAGCATGAAGATGTACAGCGCGATGAATCCGGTGAGCATGATCGGGCCTTTGTGTGTGAAATCCAGTTACAACCCAGTTACCACTTGTAATGACTGGTGACGACTTTTGACGACGATTGATGAGGCTTGATCAGGGTCAGATGCGAAAGGCATTCAGGATGCGGCGCAAGCCGCGTCTTTCCTTGGCCAGCCCCCGTGCTTTCTGCAGATAAAGCTCCGGGTGAACGTAACAGTCTCCCTGAAACGGCTTGCTGCTTTCGGTCAGCGGATGACCGTTGCGGCAAACCAGAAACAGGTTCTGCCGATACCACCAGTCGACGTCCGGATCATTCCAGAACCGTTCGCGGAAAACGTCCAGCATGACGAAATCTTGAGCGGCGAACTTGGTCTGCCAATAAGTCGGCCATTGCTCGTTGATGTGATTCTCTCCCCCCTGCAAAGGAATCGCCGCCGAGAACAGGATGACCTCCGCCGATTCGCAAAGTCCGGCCACGATCTGGTCGGCATGACTGGCCGGCAGGTGTTCAACCACTTCCAGGCAGATGGCGAGGTCGAAACGACCGATGCCCTTGAAGCTCATCAGATCGGTTTCGATGAACTCGGCTGCAGCGATCAGCCGCTGATCGACCGGGACATGAGGGCCGTCGAGGCCCTTGATCTCAGATCCCAGCGACTTGGCGACCGAGGCCCAGGTGCCGATCCCACAGCCGACGTCGACGACAGTCCGAGGCTGCAGCATCGAGAAAACCTCAGGCAGGATCACTTGCGCCGCACCGACGGAAAAAAACTGACTGCCGTAAGTGTGCAACGGCTTTTTCGTGAGGTGCATCGCGGTTCCCGGTAGCAGGCTCGCTCGATCCTGTCTCGACTAGGCGGCTGCCTCGACCGCCTTCTTCGCCGCTTCGTTCATGATCTCGCCGCCGTGGGTCAGGCAGCTCTTGGCGATGATTTCATCGCTCCAGTCGAGCGCGATCGCCTGGTCCTTCAGGAACAGTTCGATCAGGTTGTACTGGTTCTTCGCGTACAGCTCGCTGGCGTGTTCGCCGAGCAGGCTGGGCACGTTGATCGGCGCGACGATGGTCACTTGGCCGACTGTGGTGGTTTCGCCGGGCACTGTGTACTCGGTGTTGCCGCCGCCTTCGGCCGCGAGATCGATGATCACGCTGCCGGCCTTCATGCCGTCGACCTGCGCCTTCGAGATCAGCTTCGGGCTCGGCCGGCCCGGAATCGCGGCGGTGGTGATGATGATATCGGCGGTCTGGATGTGCTTGGTGACGACGGCGGCGATCTTCGCCTTCTCCTCGTCGGTCAGCTCGCGGGCGTAGCCGCCGGCGCCGCGGGCATCGACACCGGTGTCGATGAACTTGGCACCAAGGGATTCGACCTGCTCCTTCACTTCCGGACGCACGTCATAGCCTTCGACCTTGGCACCGATGCGCCGTGAGGTGGCGATCGCCGACAGGCCGGCGACGCCGACGCCCATCACCAGCACCGTGCCCGGCTTGATCGAGCCGGTGGCGAAGGTGGTCATCGGCATCATCCGGGCGATGCTGGTGGCCCCCATCAACGCGCCGTAATAGCCGGCGAGCGCGGCCTGGGACGACAGCGCGTCCATCGACTGCGCGCGGGTAATGCGCGGCACCAGCTCCATCGCGAAGCAGGTGATCTTCTTGTCGCGCAGCGCCTTGACCAGCTCGACTTCCTTGTGGGCGTAGACGAACGACAGCAGGATCGCGCCCTCCTTCATCGCACCGACGGTTTCGACGCTCGGCGGCTGCACGGCCAGCACGATGTCGGCATCCGACACCAGGCCCTGCGGGTTGACGGCGAAGGCGACGTTCTTGAACGCGGCATCCGGCAGCTTCACGGCGTCGCCGGCGGAAGACTGCATATGCAGTTCGGCACCGAGCTTGGTCAGCTTGTCGGCGACGGCAGGAACCAACGCCACGCGGCGCTCGTTGGCGCGGGTTTCCTTCAGCACGGCAATTTTCACCGGCATGGACAATCCTCGATTGCAGACGTGATAGGCACGAAAAAGCCGAAGGTCCCGGGGGTTTTCCGGCTTCGGCGGTCCGAAGTCTAGCCGATGGGGTGGGCAATCACACAGCCGCTGCATCCGATGCCGATGACGGCGAGTAAGGCCAAGAGAACGGTCGATTACGACCGGATCGTCGCCCGCCACACCCATAACGACATTGGAGATCAATATGTTCATGAGGAATGCAATTCCGCTCGCGCTCGCGGCTGCCGCCGCCAGCCTGACGGCCCAGGCGTCCAGCCACCGTGAGGCACCGTTCATCGCGCAGAATCCCAGCGTCGACGGCACCGATTTCTACCTGTTCAACAGCTACGAGGCCGGCCGCACGGGCTTCGTCACCCTGATCGCCAACTACAACCCGTTGCAGGACGCCTACGGCGGCCCGAACTACTTCGCGCTGAACCCGCAGGCCCTGTACGAGATCCACATCGACAACAACGCCGATGCGGTCGAAGACCTGACCTTCCAGTTCCGCTTCACCAATGCTTTCGCGGCGCTCAGCGTGCCGGTCGGCATGATTGATGGCGTGGCCACCAGCCTGCCGATTCCGCTGATCAACCTGCCGCCGACCGGCAACCTGCCGACCCTGAACCGCACCGAGAGCTACACGGTCAGCCTGGTTCGCGGCCCGCGCCGGGGTGCCAACGTGCAGCCGCTGACCAATGCTGCTGGCGGCGGCACCACGTTCACCAAGCCGGTCGACAACATCGGCAACAAGTCGATTCCGGACTACGTGGCCTACGCCAACCAGTTCATCTACAGCGTCAACATTCCGAGCTGCGCCACGCCGGGCAAGCTGTTCGTCGGTCAGCGTCGCGAAGGCTTCGCGGTAAACCTGGGCGAAATCTTTGACCTGGTCAATCTGGTGCCGCTGGCCAGCGTCACGCCGCGTGACTCCAAGGGCAGCGCCACCGCCGACAAGAACATCACCACCCTGGCGCTGGAAGTGCCGATCAGCTGCCTGACCGCCTCGACTGCCCAGCCGATCATCGGCGCCTGGACCACGTCCAGCTTGCGTCAGGCACGGGTGCTCAACCCGGCGCCGCAGGGCCCGGTCACGGCGACCGGCGCCAGCCCGCGCAGTTTCGGACCGGAAGTGTCCGGCGGCGCCTGGACCCAGGTTTCGCGCCTCGGTTCGCCGCTGGTCAATGAAGTGGTCATCGGCCTCACCGACAAGGACAAGTTCAACGCCTCCGAGCCGAAGAACGATGGCCAGTTCGCCAAATACGTGACCAACCCGACCTTGCCGGTGCTGCTCAACGCCCTGTTCGGCGCTGCTGCCAACGTGCCGGCGACGCCGCGCGGCGACATCGTTCAGGCGTTCCTGACCGGCGTCGCCAACGTCAACATGCCGGCCAACGTCGTCGCCTCGGAAATGTTGCGCCTGAACACGGCGATTGCGGCCACGCCGGCGGCCACCCAGGTCAATGTCGGCGCGGCGCTGTGCTTCACCAACGACGGCGCGCTGCTGCTGACCAATCCGGGCTGCGATCCGGCCGGCTTCCCGAACGGCCGTCGTCCGGGTGACGACATCGTCGACATCGAACTGTCGGTGGTCGAAGGCTTCCTGCTTGGCGCTGCCAACCCGAACCGCGCCGACGGCGCTTATCAGGTCTATACCGACGGCGCGTTCCAGGATGTTTCGCAGTTCGACGTCAGCTTCCCGTACCTGAAAGCTCCGCTGCCGGGCTCGCCGAATGGCGTCAACGGCATCAGCAATCCGACCCCGGCGCTGTAAACGGAGACCGACCATGAACAAGTCCCTGCTAGCCGTGGTGCTGGCCAGTGCCGTGCTCGCCGCCTGCGATAACGGTGGCGGTGCTGCTCCGGCACCGCCACCCGCACCGGCACCGGCACCCGATGGTCCGACCGGCCCCTCGCTTGCTTCCGTTGTATTCGATGCCTTCGACCAGACCAGCGAAACCTCGCTGCCTTTCGATATCAACGTGCTCGATCTCGATCCCTCCGACGAGACGGCGACCTTGTACGACGATCTGCTGGTCTGAGCATCTGACCTGCCCGAACCCGCTGTAACCTTGAACCCCGCCGCTGGCGGGGTTTTTTTTGAGCTTCAGGCCCCATTTTCAGACCTTCAGACCTTCAGAACGGCATCGGAATCGGCAGGCCCAGCGCCCGCTGCAGCAGCCAGGCCAGGCCGGCGATGGCGACGATGATCGAGCCCGGCACCAGCACCGCGTTGCGGAACAGCGCCGAGTTTCGGCCGGCGAAGCACAGCGGCACCACCACGGCGATCAAGCCCAGCTGGGCGAACTCGACGCCAAGATTGAACGCCAGCAGCGCCCAGACCCGGCCAGAGGTCGGCAGGCCAAGTTCGAGCAGCGCGCCGGCAATCGCCGCGCCATGGATCAGGCCGAAAAAGCCCGCCAGCAGCCACAGCCGGCGATGGACCATCGGCAGCAGATTGTTCAGCCCGGCGAACAGCACCGAGGCCGCGACCAGCGATTCGACCACGCGTGACGGCGGGCTGAACGCGCCGCTGGCGGCCAGCGCCAGCGTCGTGGCATGGGCCAGGGTGAACGCGGTGACCAGTGCGGCGGTATCGCGCAGCGCCGTGCTCAGGCGCTCGGCCGGCTGCCAGCCGCCAGCGCGGCGGCGCAGTACCGCCGGCAGGAACAGACCAGCGAGAAACAGCATGTGATCGGCGCCGGTCCAGACGTGCCACAGGCCTTCGATCAGATAAGTGCGGAAGACATCGGCCGGCCGGCCGGACTCGAAGCTCTGGCTGCCGCGATCCGGCCCGAACACGGCGGTCTGGGTCTGACCGGCCAGCGACAGGTTGAGCAGGCCGCGATGCTGGGCATCGATGTCGAACAGCAGGGAATAGGCAATGCCGAGCTTGGCCGGCGTCTGCGGGCACGAGGCTTTCAAGCTCAGCACCGCGTACCGGCCATCGCTGTGTTCGGCGATCTGCAGACCGGGTGTTGCTTCAAGGGTGCAGGGCCGGTTGTCGCTGCTCAGCTTCAGCCGGCTCAGCGCGTAGGCGTCGATCGCCGCTTCGGCGTTGCGCACTTCGCCCCAGGTGATCGCGCCATCGGCATCGCGATCGAGCCCGATGGCGAAATCGAGATCGCGCAGCGCGATGTCCCAGCGGCCGCTGACCGTGCTGCCGTCGACGCTGAGCCGCAAAAAGCTGTCGCTGGCCTTGTGCGCCTTGGCGCTGCCGATGGCACCGAGCAGCAGCATCAGCCCGAAGAAGCTGCGGATCATGCGGCTCATCGGCTGGCTCCCGGCGCCGGCGAGGCTCGTAGCTGATCGGCGAGCCGGTGCAGCGCCGGGTCTTCGATGCCGGTCTGCTGCAGCCAGGCCAGCGCCGCTTGCGCAGCAGCTGGCTGCGCAGCCGCCAGGCTTGCTTCGAGCAGCAGCCGGGCATCGGCCGGTTCGCGCTGGCTTTGCCAGTTCTGAGTGGCGAGCGCGACGGCGCGGCCGGCATCGTGCTGCAGCCGGAGCGCGTACAGCGCTTCCTCGCGCAGATGCACCGATCCGCCGCGCAGCCCGGCTTCGGTGAAGCGGGCATCGAGCTGCGCCAGGCTGTCAGCGAGGCCGGGGTCGCCGAGCGCGGCCTGAGCCAAGGCCAGACGCAGCAGCAGGTTGTCGATCTGCCGGCTGTCCCTGGTCAGCTCGCGCGCTTCGGCGGCGCGGCCGGCCGCGAGCAGGTAGTCGGCATAGGCGGTCAGCAGATAGGGATCGTGTTCGCCGCTGGCGCGCAGCAGGCTGACCGCCGCTTCAAAGTGCTTGCCGGCCTCGGCATCTCGGCCTTGCCGGGCTTCGATCTCGGCGAGCGCGGTCAGCGCCCAGAGCCGCTCGCCTGCTGAGGCAGCTACTGATTCAGCGATAGCGGCGGACAGCACTTCGATCGCCGCCGCTGCATGGCCATCGAGGCTGCGCACACTGGCGATGCAGGTGGCTGCGGCGATCAGATCGCCGTGGGCAGCGATCAAGGCATTGCAGTCGGGCAGCGCATCGGCCGGGCGGCCCTGCACCATCAGGATCGTCGCCCGCGTCAGCCGCGCCTGGGCGTTGCCGCTGTCGCGAGCGATCAGTTGATCGAGATCGCTCAGTGCGCCGCCGAAATCATGGCGCTGCTGGCGCAAGGTGGCACGCAGCAGGCGCACCACCGGCGGCGGCTCGGCCAGCCCCAGCCAGGCTTTCAGTGCTGATTCGGCCTGACCGTGATAGCGCGGATCAGCGGTTGCGCGGCCGAGTTCGATTGCCCGTCGAGCGTAGGCAACGGCAGCCGGAAGATCATCCGGCCGCGCCGCGAGTGCGCGCCGCTGGGCGTTCAGCGCCCGCACGTTGTCGGCTTCGGCCCGCGCGGTGGCGACGTGCTCAAGCACCTCGGCGTCGTCGCTCGGCACATACGGTTCGGACGCGGCGAGCGCGGCCGGCACCAAGACCGCGACCAGCAGGCCGGGCAGAAAGAGATGAAGGGACATGTCCGCCTTACGCGGCGGGCTGCGCGATAGACGCGGCGGCGGGCTTGGCGGACTTGGTCGATTGGGCCGATTGGGCCAGCGCATCGAAATCATCGGCGAGTTCGAGCAGGCGCTCGCGCACATGTTGACGCTGGCGCGCATCGCAGGCTTGCAGCAGTTCGATCAGCAAGCTGCGATCGCGGGCCGAGTCGCGGGTGCTGCGCGCCTGTTCGCGCTGGTCACCGTTGGCGCTCAGCCGATCGATCAGTCCGGGTTCGTGGCGGCTGGCAAGCACGGTCGCGAACTCGTCGACATCGGCCAGCCGCTGCGCCTTGCGCTGTTCCGGGCTCAGCAGGCTGGGCTGGCGGCGCTGCCAGCCGGCATCGAGCAACTGTTTCTGCCGATCGTTCAGACGGCCGGTCCAGCGTTCCAGGTTTTCGCGCTGCTCGCGCAGCCAGCGCTTGCGGCGATCGGCGAGTTTTTCGTCGGCGCGCTCGGCTTCGTCGTCGTTGATTCGTTCGCGGCTGCGCTTGCCGAACGCTTCGATCTGCTCGTCGCGCAGCGAGGCGAGCAAGCTCACCGTTGCCGGTTGCGCTTGCTCCCAGACTCGGGTGGCATGGGCTTCGATCTGGCTCATCGCGCGTTCAAGTGCATCGCGCGGCACAGGATCCTGCTCGAACGCGGTGGCTAGGCTGCGCAGATCAGCCGAATACAACGGTAGTTGGGTGCTGCGATGCCAGGCTTGCAGGCTGCCGAACTCACGGCGGAATGCGGTTTTCTGCGCCTTGTCCAGCGACAGGTAATCGCCGAGCGTCCACAACGCCAGGCGATCGAGGTTCTGATAAGCGAGTTTGAGCCCGGTGTTGCAGCCCGCCAGCGTCAGCAGCAGCACGGCAAGCAGGGACAGACGCAGCAGACGGGTCATCGGCATCCGGGATCGTAGGTGGCGGGGCACCGGTCGATGGACTGCCGACAGGGGTGAAAGTTTCGCGATGCGGTGGATCAGCGCCTGCCGGACGATCGCAAAGGCGATCCAGTCCGGCAGGCGCAGCCAACAATCTCAGTCGACTTCGACCATCTGGAAGTCAGCCTTGCCGGCGCCGCAGTCCGGGCAGGTCCAGTCGTCCGGCACGTCTTCCCAGCGCGTCCCCGGCTTGATGCCTTCATCGGGCACGCCCTTGGCCTCGTCGTAGACGAAATCACAGACCAGACAACGCCACTTCTTCATTGCAAAACCCCATCTTTGGCCATCGTTGAATAATTGAAAGCGGTGCAGCGCAGGCCGGAACGGGTCCGGATCTGCCGCTGCACCGCTCGGTGATCAGCGCACGCGGTCAGCGCGCCGGGGGCAATTATGCGGTGGCGCTGAGAACTTCCGCCAACAACCGGCCCGCGTTCAATCTTCAAAGTCCGGTGGCCGAGTTCATCGGCGACCTCGATCGGCAGCCCCGAAGCCGTGCCGAGCGAGCGGACGCGCCCATCGCCCGGCTCCCAGTATCTGCCTATCCGCATGGAGGGATACAATTCGGCCGCTCAACCGGAAGCCCGCAATGCTCGACGCCCCGCTGTCCTTCGACCCCGCCGCCCTCGCAGCCCAGCTGGATGCGATCGCGGCTAAGCGGATCCTGATCATCGATGGCGCCATGGGCACGATGATCCAGGGCTATCGCCTGAGCGAAGCCGATTATCGCGGCGAGCGCTTCAAGGAGTGGCCGCATGATCTGAAGGGCAACAACGATCTGCTGGTGCTGACCCAGCCGGACATCGTCCGCGAGATTCACCGCAAGTACCTCACGGCCGGTGCCGACATCCTCGAAACCAACACCTTCAATTCGCAGACGATCTCGCTTAGCGATTACCACATGGAGGCGCTGGCCTACGAGCTGAACTTCGAGGCGGCGCGCATCGCCCGCATCGAGACCGATCTTGCGTCGACACCGGACAAGCCACGCTACGTCGCGGGTACGCTCGGGCCGACCAATCGCACCGCTTCGATCTCGCCGGACGTCAACGATCCCGGTGCCCGCAACGTCAGCTACGCGAAGCTGGTCACGGCCTATGCCGAGTGCACGCGCGGCCTGATCGATGGCGGTGCCCACATCATCATGATCGAAACGATCTTCGACACCTTGAACGCCAAGGCCGCCGTCTTCGCGGTCGAGCAGGTGTTCGAGGAGCGCGGCTACAAGCTGCCGGTGATCATCAGCGGCACCATCACCGATGCTTCCGGGCGCACCTTGAGTGGCCAAGTCACCGAAGCGTTCTGGAATTCCCTGAGCCACGCGCGGCCGTTTGCGATCGGCCTCAACTGCGCGCTCGGCGGCAAGGACATGCGGCCGTACATCGCCGAGCTGTCGCGGATCGCCAACTGCTATGTCAGCTGCTATCCGAACGCCGGTTTGCCGAACGCTTTTGGCGAGTACGACGAAACGCCGGACGAAACGGCGGCGATCATTGCCGAGTTCGCCGACAGCGGGCTGGTCAATATCGTCGGCGGCTGCTGTGGCACTTCTCCGGGGCACATCGGCAGCATCGCCAGGTTCGTTGCCGGCAAGCCGCCGCGAGTGCCGAGCCAGCCGTCGATGGCCTGTCGCCTCGCTGGCCTGGAACCGCTGACCATCGACGACAGCCTGGGCTTCGTCAACATCGGCGAGCGCACCAACATCACCGGCTCGGCCAAGTTCCGCGATCTGATCAAGGCCGGCGATTACACCGCTGCGGTGGCCGTGGCCCGCCAGCAGGTAGAAGCCGGCGCGCAGGTCATCGACGTCAACATGGACGAGGGCATGATCGACGGCAAGGCCGCGATGGTGCGTTTTCTCAACTTGATCGCCAGCGAGCCGGACATCTCGCGAGTGCCGGTGATGATCGATTCCTCGAAATGGGAAGTGATCGAGGCTGGCCTGCAATGCGTGCAGGGCAAGCCGATCGTCAACTCCATTTCGATGAAGGAGGGCACCGAGAAATTCATCGAGCAGGCCAAGTTGTGCCGTCGTTATGGCGCTGCGGTCGTGGTCATGGCTTTCGATGAACAAGGCCAGGCCGATACCTTGGAGCGCCGCAAGACGATCTGCGAAAAGGCTTATCGCATCCTCGTCGATGAAGTCGGCTTTCCGCCGGAAGACATCATCTTCGATCCGAATGTTTTTGCCGTCGCCACCGGCATCGAAGCGCATAACAACTACGGTGTCGATTTCATCGAAGCCGCGCGCTGGATTCGTCAGAACCTGCCGGGCGCGCACATCTCCGGCGGCGTTTCGAACGTGTCGTTCTCGTTCCGCGGCAATAACCCGGTCCGCGAAGCGATCCACGCCGTGTTCCTCTACCACGCCATCCAGGCGGGCATGGACATGGGCATCGTCAACGCCGGCAGCCTGGTGATCTATTCCGAGATCGACCCTGAGCTGCGGGAAAAGATCGAGGACGTGATCCTCAATCGCAAGCCCGGCACCGACGGCACCGAAGCGCTGGTCGCGATCGCCGGGCGCTTCAAGGGTGATGGTTCGAAACCGGAAGTGGCCGATGAAGTCTGGCGTTCGCTGCCGGCCGGCGAGCGCATCACCCATGCCCTGGTGAAGGGCATCGATGCCTTCGTCGAAGCCGATACCGAAGAGCTGCGCAAGGAGATTTCTGCCCGTGGCGGTCGGCCGATCGAAGTCATCGAAGGCCCGCTGATGTCCGGCATGAACGTGGTCGGCGATCTGTTCGGTGCCGGCAAGATGTTCCTGCCGCAGGTGGTGAAATCGGCCCGCGTGATGAAGAAGGCCGTGGCCTGGCTGATCCCCTACATCGAGGCCGAAAAGAAGCCCGGCGATGTGGCGCAGGCCAAGGGCAAGATCCTGATGGCGACGGTCAAGGGCGATGTCCACGACATCGGCAAGAACATCGTCGGCGTCGTGCTCCAGTGCAACAACTACGAGGTCATCGACCTCGGCGTGATGGTGCCGGCACAGAAGATTCTCGATGCCGCACGCGAGCACAAAGTCGACATCATCGGCCTCAGCGGCCTGATCACGCCGAGCCTCGACGAGATGGTTCACCTCGGCAAGGAGATGCAGCGCCAGGGCTTCACCTTGCCGTTGCTGATCGGCGGTGCGACCACCTCGCGCGCCCACACGGCGGTGAAGATCCAGCCGGTCTACAAGGGACCGATCGTCTGGGTGAAGGATGCTTCGCGGTCGGTGCCGGTGGCGTCCGCCTTGCTCGACGAGACGCAGCGCGCAGCGCTGATGCTGGAAACCAACAAGGAATATGCGGCGATCCGCGAACGCCACGCCAACAAGGATCGCGATCAGAAGTACCTGAAGCTGGACCGTGCGCGGGCCAACGCCAGCCCCCTCGATTGGTCGACCTTCCGGCCGATCAAGCCGCGCCTGCTCGCCCAGCAGGAGCATCACATCAGCGCCAGCGAAGCCGGGCTGGTGACGACGGCGCAGCACATCAAGCGGCTGGCCGATTACCCGATCGCCGAGCTGCGCGAGTACATCGACTGGCAGCCGTTCTTCATCTCCTGGGAGCTGAAGGGCCGCTATCCGGACATCCTCAACAACCCGGCTTCTGGTGAAACGGCACGCAAGCTGTTCGCCGATGCCCAGGCGATGCTCGACACCCTCATTGCCGAGAAATGGCTGACCGCGAACGGCGTCATCGGCCTGTTTCCGGCGGCGAGCCTCGGCGACGACATCGAGGTCTACGCCGACGAATCACGGACTACGGTGCTGCACACGCTGCGCAATCTGCGCCAGCAGAGCGAGCATCGTGCCGGCGTGCCGAACCGCTGCCTCGGCGACTACATCGCACCGAAGACGACGGGCGTGCACGACTGGATCGGCGGCTTCGCAGTGACCACCGGCATCGGTTGTCACGAACGAGTCGCGCAGTTCAAGAAGGACAACGACGACTACAACGCGATCCTGCTCGAGTCCCTGGCTGATCGCCTCGCCGAAGCCTTCGCCGAGCGTCTGCATCAGCGGGTGCGTCGTGAATTCTGGGGCTATGCCGCCGACGAGCAGCTCGACAACGCGTCACTGATCGACGAGAAATATCGAGGCATCCGTCCCGCGCCCGGCTATCCGGCCTGCCCGGAGCACAGCGAGAAAGGCACGCTGTGGCAGCTGCTCGATGCCGAAGCGAACACCGGCATCAGCCTGACCGAGAGCTACGCGATGTGGCCGGCGGCAGCGGTATCCGGCTGGTACTTCGCCAACCCGGAATCGCAGTACTTCATCGTCGGTCGCATCCAGAAGGACCAGGTCCACGACTACGCCGCGCGCAAGGGCTGGAGCCTGCAGGAAGCGGAGAAGTGGCTGGCACCGAACTTGGCTTACGAGCCTGAGGACTAGACGTCCTCTGCTGGGGCCTGCGAGCCGGAGACTGAAGGCCAGTCGTCCGGCCCGCTAGAGCATTTTTCCTTCAAATCCTTACAAAACACTCGTCATTCCCGCGCAGGCGGGAATCCAGTTCTGATGCAGCGCTCAAGGCCAAAACTGGATCCCCGCCTGCGCGGGGATGACGGAACTACATGTGTTCATTTAACTTGAAAATGCACTAGCGCCTAGCCGCCGCGCTTCGGCTTGACGAACTTAAGGGTCATCCGGTCCGATTCGCCGATCGCGAGGTACTTGTCGCGGTCGACCTCCTTCAGGCGCAGCACCGGCGGCAAGGTCCAGACGCCTTCCGGGTAGTCCTTGGTGTCGCGCGGGTTGTCGTTGACCGGCGATGCGCCAGCGAACTCGAAACCAGCGCCGTAAGCCAGCGCCTTGATGTAAGCCTCGGTGACATAGCCGTTCTGTTTCGACTGTTCCCGTGACTGGCCGGCTGGAGCGCGGTGTTCGACCACGCCGAGCACGCCGCCCGGTTTCAGCGCCGCGTAGAAGGCCTTGAACGCATCCGCCTCGTATTCGCTGGCCATCCAGTTGTGGACGTTGCGGAAGGTCAGCACCAGGTCAGCCGTGCTCGGCGGGGCGATCTCGACACGCTCCGGCGGCTTGAATTCGCTGAGGTGCACCTTGTCGTAGGCGTCCGGGGTGGCGGCTAGCTTGTCGCGGAAGCTGGCGACGCCCTTCTTGGTGCCGTCGCTGGCGTTCGGCAGGCTGGCGGCCTGGGTGGCCGCGTAGTACTGGCCGGACTGGCGAAGATAGGGTGCCAGGATTTCCGTGTACCAGCCGGCACCCGGCCAGATTTCGACGACCGTCATGTCTGGGCGCAGGCCGAAGAAGCTCAGCGTTTCCAGCGGGTGGCGGTAGCGGTCGCGCTGCACGAATTCTGGCGTGCGATGGGGGGCGGCAATGGCCGCGGCGAGATCGCTGGCAGCCGTCGCCGCCGCCGAGACAACGAGAAGTAGTGCAACGACGGCATAACGCAACGGAGAGATCATCAGCTCGGGTCTCGCTTCGGATGAAAGTAGAACGACAGACCCTAGACTATCGGCCCGGTCACCGGGGTGACAAACGAGAAAGCGGCAGGGGGCGGGACATGAATCGGGAAAACTTTTTCGGCGCTGTGTTGATGGCTGTCTGTGCGCTGCCATGCTTGGCCCATGCGCTCGAACCGATCCCGGTCGAAGCGTTCGCGAGGCCGGCGGAGTTCGAGAATCTGCAGCTATCGCCGGATGGGACAATGGTGGCGGCGGTGATCCCAGGCCTGCGCAGTGGTGGCATGGTGATGCTGAGCCTCCCGAAGTTCGAGCGGGTCGGCGCGATTCGCTTCGGCGACGAGACCCAGATCGCTCGGTTCTGGTGGGCGGGCGATCGGCAACTGGTTGCCGAGCTGGGCTTCCGCGACGGGCCGCTCGATCATCTGGTCAGTTCTGCAGATTTCGTCACCTTTGCAGCCGACGGCTCCGGCATGCGTTACGTCGTTGGCCAGCAGGGTAGCCTCGGCGCCGCCGGCAGCCGGATCGTCACCCGGACGCTCAAGCGCATATTCGTCGACATGGTCGATCCGCTGGTCGATGACCCCGACCATGTGATCGTTTCCAGCGTGTCGATAGACGCCGGCGACAACGCCGAGGCCGTACTGTCGAAGCTCAACCTGCAAAGTTCGAGGATGGAAAAGCTGGCGGTGGCGCCGCTGGCCGGCCCGGCCACATTCCTGCTCGACCGTGACAGCAAGCCGCGCTTTGTCTCGGTCGACATCGACGGCTTCCGCCTCCGGACCTGGGCACGAGACGCCGATCAGAGCGAGTGGCGAGCTTTGGAGGCCAACAAACAGCCGGCAATCGCTAAACCCTTGGCGATGTCGGCAGACAATCAATCGGTGTTTCTGCGTTCCGCCGAGTTCGGCCCGCGCGACTGTCTCGTCGAACAGGTGCTGGCAACGGGCGAACGCCGCAAGCGCGCCTGCCATGAATCCGCGAGCCTGGATCACGTGATCCGCGCGTTCTTACCGAATGGCCCGCCGATCGCCGCCGTGTTCGAGGCCGGCAGGCCAGAGATCAAGCTGCTCGACAACATCGGCCGCGATGGCGAACTGCTGAAGCTGCTGATCGACGCCTTTCCGAACAAGGTCATCAGCATTCCATCGGTGACTCGCGACGGCCGCAAAGCCCTGGTGTTCACCAGCGACGATCGCACGCCGGGCGATTACTACCTGTTCGATACCGAAACGGCTAAGGCGGATTACCTGCTCGGCCTGCAGGTCTGGCTTGATCCGGAGCGGATGGGCGAGCGCCGGCCAATTGCCTTGAAAGCGCGTGACGGCACACCGCTGCACGGCTACCTGACCTTGCCGCCGGGCAGCGACGGCAAGAAGCTGCCGCTGGTCGTGCATCCGCACGGTGGGCCGTTCGGCAGCCGCGACAACTGGACCTTCGATACCGATCCGCAACTGCTGGCCTCGCGCGGCTACGCAGTGCTGCAGGTCAATTTTCGCGGCTCGCCCGGTTTCGGCACCGCTTTCGTCGATGCCGGCAAGCGGGCCTGGGGCACGACCATGATCGACGACATCACCGATGCCACGCGCTGGGTCATCGAGCAGGGCTACGCCGATCAAAAGCGGGTCTGCATCTACGGCTGGAGCTATGGCGGCTATGCGTCGCTGATGAGTGCGGTTCGGGAGCCGGACTTGTATCGCTGTGTTGTAGGGGCGGCAGGTGTTTACGATATGAAACTGCAGCGGGATCAAAGTGACAGCAGCCAGAGCGGTTCG
>JAUXYM010000112.1 GCA_030694365.1 Nevskia sp.
AGTACGCCACCCGCGTCTGTCCACTCGCCTCGAACGCCCGAACCCGCCGCGTCCACAACGCCTCCTTCGACTTCCTCTTCACCGTCCCGCCTCCTCGCCTGTGCGTGAGGCAAGCGTGCAGATCAAATCAAACCGCAGGAAGATGAGACGGGCGGACGCTTACGATTGACCCGGGAAAAGCAGACAAAAAAAGGCCGGGACTCTCGCGAGTCCCGGCCTTTCTTATCCAGCGCGCTGAATCAGACGCGCTCGAAAATCGCTGCGATGCCCTGACCGCCGCCGATGCACATGGTCACCAGCGCATAACGGCCGCCGGTGCGATGCAGTTCGTGGATCGCCTTGGTGGTGATGATCGCGCCGGTCGCGCCCACCGGATGGCCAAGCGAGATGCCCGAGCCATTCGGATTGACCTTGGCCGGGTCGAAGCCCAGCTCCTGCGCCACCGCGCAGGCCTGTGCTGCGAACGCTTCGTTGGCTTCGATCACGTCCATGTCGCTGACCTTCAGACCAGCCTTGGCCAGCGCGATCTTCGAAGCAGGGACCGGGCCGATGCCCATGTATTCCGGCTCGACACCGGCGTGGCCGTAGGACACCAGGCGAGCCAGCGGCTTGAGACCGAGCGCGGCAGCACGGCCAGCTTCGGCGAGCACCACGGCGGCGGCACCGTCGTTGATGCCTGAGGCATTGCCGGCGGTGACCAGACCATCCTTCTTGAACACCGCCTTCATCTTGGCCAGCGTCTCGACGCTGACATCGCCACGCACGTTTTCATCGGTATCGAACTGGATCGGGCCCTTGCGGCTGGCGATCTCGACCGGAACGATCTGGCCCTTGAAGCGGCCTTCGGCAATCGCCTTGGCGGCGCGCTGCTGGCTGGTTACCGCGAGGGCGTCCTGCATCTCGCGGGTGATGCCGTAGCGGGCGGCGACGTTCTCGGCGGTGATGCCCATGTGGATGGCATGGAAGGGGTCGTGAAGAATGCCGGTCATGTAGTCGAGCATCTTGGCGTCGCCCATACGGGCACCCCAGCGGCCGGCCGGCAGCAGGTAAGGGCCGCGGCTCATCGCTTCGGCGCCGGCGCCGATGGCGACATCGCAGTCACCGAGCAGGATCGCCTGCGCAGCCGAGATGATCGCCTGCACGCCCGAACCGCAGAGGCGGTTGACGTTGAACGCCGGGGTTTCCTTCGGAATGCCGGCTTCCACCGCGGCCACGCGGCCGAGATAGGCGTCGCGCGGCTCGGTCGGGATGACGGTGCCCATCACCACGTGGCCAACTTCCTTCGGATCGACGCCAGCGTGGGCGAGGGCGGCCTTGACCGCCGTCGTCGCCAGCGTCGTCAGCGGCACATCCTTCAGCGTGCCGCCGAAGCTGCCGATTGCCGTGCGCATCGCGCCTACCACCACCACTTCCCGCTTGGACATCGTGATCTCCTGAATTCGTGAAGCCTGAAAATTTTAGAAACTGGGGTCTCAGGCAGAGAATGCCAAGACGCACAGCGAAACAAAATAAAGGATTTTCGAGTCCCTGGCAGTTGCCGTTCTCTGTGTCTTGGCATTCTTTCGCGTGAGCAAGCGCTTGATGTGAGCGACGAGGCTCAGACCGGATCCCAGGTGAACACGTCACCCGAGCGATGCAGCGGATAGAAATCGTTCTGGAACTGCGGGAACACCCGCTCGACGATCGCTTCCGGCGTCCAGCCCTCGGCCGTGTGCGCGGTGCGGATCGGGTGCGGCTGGCTGAACAGATAGATCTCGTTATTGCGGACGCCGAAGATCTGGCCGGACACGCTCTTGGCCGCATCGGAGGCCAGCGCGACCACGAACGGTGCGATCTTTTCCGGGATCAGCTTCTTCAGGCCTTCGACTCGCTTCTTCTGCTCCGGCGTTTCGTCCGGGATCGAGCTGACCATGCGCGTCCAGGCGAACGGCGCGATGGCATTCGAGCGGACGCCGAAGCGCTGCATGTCGAGGGCGATGGCCTTGGACAGACCGACGATGCCGAGCTTGGCGGCGCAGTAGTTGGCCTGACCGAAGTTACCGACCAGACCCGAGGTCGAGGTCATGTGGATGAAGCTGCCCGAGCCCTGTTCCTTGAAGTAAGGCGCGGCAGCGCGGCTGGTGTTCCACGAGCCTTTCAGATGCACGGCGATCACCGCGTCGAACTCTTCCTCGCTCATCTTGTGGAAGATCACGTCGCGCAGGTTGCCGGCGTTGTTGACCACGATGTCGATGCGGCCGAACGCGCTGCGTGCAGCTTCGATCATCGCTTGCGCGCCTTCGAAGCTGGCCACCGAATGGGTGTCGGCAACGGCATCGCTGCCCAGTTCCTTGATCTCGCGGACGACGCTGTCGGCTGGCGATTCGCCGCCGGCTTCGCCCGTCAAGGACACGCCGAGATCATTGACGACGACCTTGGCGCCGGCCTTGGCCAGTTCCAGTGCGATGCCGCGGCCGATGCCGCGACCGGTGCCGGTGACGAGGGCGACCTTGCCAGCCAGCAGGCCCTGAGGAGAAGGGTTCGACATGATTCGGATTCCTGGTTGAGGGACGGCGTAGGGGTGGGTTCGAAGCTCAGAGCCGGCCTGCGATGTCGGCCCAGCGGGCTTCCAGCGATTCGCGGAAAGCCGGTGCGGCGACAGCGATCAAGGCGCGCGCACGTTCGTGGATCGACAAGCCGCGCAGTGCAGCGACGCCATGCTCGGTGACCACGTAATCGGCGCAGTGACGGGGCAGGGCGACCATGCCGCGATCGAAGCTGCCGACGATGCGGGTGTAGCGGCCATCGTCGGTTGCCGCCGGCAGCGCGACGATCGAGTGGCCGCCGTTCGACAGCTGCGATCCGGCGACGAAAGCCGGCAAGCCACCGACGCCGGCCGTCAGCTTGCCGTTGAGGCTGTCGGCGTTGACCTGGCCGAACAGATCGACTTCGACCGCCGAATTGATCGCGCAGAAGTTGTCGATCGCGGCGATCCGGCGCAGGTCGTGGGTTTCGGAAACGGGCCGGAAATGGAACGCGCGGTGATGGCCCAGGCGCTCGTAGAACGCGGCATCGCCGAGCGCGACACCGGCGTCGGTCGCGCCCTCGGCGGCAACCGCGCCGGCATCGACCAGCGCGGCCACCTGCGGCGTGACCATGCCGGACCAGATGCGCAGATCGCGATGACCGCGTAACGAGGCCAGGATCGCGCCCGGCAGCTTGCCGACGCCGAACGCCAGGGTGTCGCCATCGCGGACCAGGCCGGCAACCAGGGCCGCGTGACGCTCGATGGTTTCGCTGCTGCCGCCGGCGTCGAAGCTGACCAGGGCGCTGTCGGCTTCGAACACGGCATCGGCCGTCGCGTAGGCAATCGACCACGAACCGCGCGTGCGCGGCAGGCGCGGATTGATGTGCAGCACGCGGTGCCTGGCGCGGGCCCAGACCGCCGGATGGAAATCGAGACTGGGCCCGAGGCTGCAGTTGCCATCGGCATCGGGCGCGCTGACCTGGGCAATGGCGAGATCGACCGCGACATGGCTGGCGAGATCGCGGTAGATCGCCGGATAGTCGACCGGCACCAGCTCGGCGCTACCATCGGCCATGCCGGTGCGCAGGCCCGGCGTCATCACGTAGCCGCGCTGGCGCGCTTCGGCGTGCAGGCCGAGGTAGTCGGTGCGGTTGATGCCGGGGAAGTGCAGGCCGGTGAAGCGGACGCCGGCGGCGAACTCCGGCTGGGCCTTGAGTGCTGCATGAAAGGCCAGGCTTTCACCGGATACGCCGGGCACGAACACGGTCATGCCCGGTCGCAGTGAGGCGACGATTTCCTCGACGGTGCAACGCTGCACTGCGGCCATCAGTTCGCAGCCGCGAGTTCGGCGCTGCCGGTGATGATCACCGTGCCGGCCGGATCGATGGCTTCCGGTGCCAGACGCAGATGGCCGTCATCCGGCTGACCCTCGACGACGTCCGCGAGGCGAGCGCGGCAGCGCAACGAAGTGTTGACCGGCAGGATCGCCGCGAAGCGGGCATCGAACTTCAGCAGCGCGCGATTGGCGAAGCTGCTGCTGAGCAGGGCCATGCCCAGCTGATCGCCGGCGAGGATGGGGCCGAGGTAGTCGAACTGCTGCTCGGCGTGCAGCACGCGGCGCAGATCGACCGCCAGCGTATCGAGGATGCGCCGCGAGCTGTTGTGCTCGCCTTCGACCATCTTCATGAAGGTGGGCGGCGCGACGCGAATATCACCGCCGGTCTCGCCGATCGCCGCGCGAAACCTTGCGATCCGCTCAGGCGTGGCTACCACGGTGAACGCCGGCAGGCTGTAGCCGACGTGGGCGCGATCGATCGCCATCAGGCAGCGACCGGCGCCGACGCCGTGCGCGGCGCGAACTAGGCATCGACGGCAGCCAAGGTCGCGGCATCGCCATCGGCAGCCTTGCGCAGCGCTTCGGCACCGATCTGCGTCGCATAGGTGTGCGGGCCGCCGGCGTAGGACGGGAACAGCCCGGCCGAAACCACAGCGACATCGGCCAGCGTGGTCTCTTCGACCTTGCCAGCCTTCCAGACGCGCAGCGCGGCCAGGGTTGCGACGGCGAGCTTGGTCGCCTCGGCAGCGCTGGCGGTGCCGGCATTGGCAGCGCGCACAGACGGCAGCAACGCATCGTCACCGACGGCGAGCACCGAATCCTTGGCCAGCAGGCCAAGCTTCGCGGCCTTCTGGCGATTGAGGAACAAGGTGCGGACCATGTTGCCGGCGACGCTGTCGCGCATCAGCTCGACGAAGATGTCCATCTCGCGGTCGCGGCTTGGGTCAGCGGCAGATTCCAGCCGCCGACCACGCAGTCGATGATCGCGTGATAGGCCGGGTAGTACTGCAGCTGGTAGTCGCTGATGCCGACGGCCTTGGCGCCGACTTCGTAGGTGATGTCCTTGTAATTCGACATGTCGTTTCTCGATCGGTGTAGGGGTGGGGCAGACGGAGCGCTGGCGACAGCAACGGACCCGAGGGTTTGTCCCGGACAATATGGTATGTAACCATACAATAATATCAAAGCGGCGCGGCTTGTGGCGGCGGCTGCCGCTTGAGCGCCTTTCCCGGCTGCGAGGGAGTGAGAACAAGGCCGCAGCCACCCAACAGCGAGGAGCAAGCCACTTGACCTACGAATCGCTGCTGCTGGAAGTCCGCGACGGTGTTGCCCATCTGGTGCTGAACCAGCCCAAGCTCGGCAATCCGTTCAATGCCGCGTTCTGCGCCGATCTCGGCAAGGTTGGCGGTGAACTCGCCAGCCGCCGTGCCGTGCGCGCCGTGCTGCTGCGTGCCAACGGGCCGTTCTTCAGTGTTGGCGGCGACGTCAAGATGTTCTCGAAGACGCTCGATACCTTGCCGGACCAGATCCGTGTATGGACCGCCGGCCTGCATCTCGGCGTCGCGCGATTGGCTCGGCTCGATGCGCCGATCGTCGCTGCCGTGCATGCCACCGCCATGGGCGGCGCGGTTGGCCTGTTCGCCGGCTGTGACCTCGTCTACTGCGCCCGCTCGGCCAAGCTCGGCGGTGCCTATACGACCATCGGCTACACCTGCGACATGGGTGCCACCTTCACCCTGGCCTCGCGCATGGGCCTGTCGCGCGCGCGGCGCTTCCTGTTGCTCGGCGAAGTGCTGAGCGCCGAAGAAGGCGAGCGGGCCGGGCTGGTCGATTACGTCGTCGATGACGACGCGCTGATGCAGGAAGCTGAAGCGGCTGCGATCCGGCTTGCCAACGGCCCGACCCGAGCCTACGGCGAACTGCGCCGGCTGATGACCACCGCGCTCGGTGCCGGTTTCGAGCGGCAGATGGAGGACGAGGTGCAGGGCCTGATCCGCGCCGCCTCGACCGACGACGCCCGCGAAGGCATCACCGCCTTCATCGAGCGTCGGCCGGCGCAGTTCAAAGGCCGCTGAGCCTCCTGCAGGTCGGGCCTCGCCCGACGGCACCTTCGCCGGGGCAGGCTCTGAATGGCGACCTACAAGCAAGCTGCCCCATCTTTTCGCTGCCGATCTCCGGCGATATCGACCGACGATCAGCCCGTCGACGCTGATCGTGGTCGTGGTCTGTCAGCATGCCGCGAAGCGCTGGCACGACCGGCAACGATGTGGCGTTCAGGGAGAGAATCACGTGGCGAACGCGTCCGATCAGGCGACAACCGAAGTGCAGCGGCACATCCTGCTGGTCGACGACTCCGAACCCGACCGCCTGCTGGCTCGCGCAGCGCTGCGCCAGAGTGGCGTGCCGCTGAAGCTGGATTGTCTCGACAACGGCCGTGCCGCCATCATTTGGCTGGCCGCACGTGAGCAAGCTGCCGAGACCCGGCCGATCCTGGTACTGCTCGACATGCGGATGCCGGACTGGGATGGTCTGCGCACGTTTGAGGAAATCCGCCGCCATCCGCGTATCGGCAGCACGCCGGTGGTCTTTCTCACCGCGCTGGAAACCCACGACACCGGGCCGATGTATGAAGCCGACGTCAACGCCTATGTGGTCAAGCCGGCGTCGCTGCCGGGGCTGATCAAGTTCTTCAAGGACCTCGATGGCTTCTGGTACGACCACATCACCCAGGGCGACGTGATCGGCGCAAAAATGCCGACCACCTGAATGGCCATCAGGAGGACGGGCATGGCCATCGATGACGCAACACCGGACAGCCCCCAGGCCGGTCATCCGGAGGCCGGCGACGCTGACCCGCAGTGGTATCAGCGCTTGGTCGAATCGGCCCCGGATGCGGTGATCCTGATGGACAGCGAGGGCCGCATCGTCCTCGTCAACGCCCAGACCGAGCGTCTGTTCGGCTATCCACGCAGCGAACTGCTCGGCAAGACCGTCGAAACCCTGATCCCGGAGCGCTATCGGCGCGGGCATACCGTGCACCGCGACACCTATTTCACCGAGCCCAAGGTGCGTGATATGGGTGCCGGGGTCGAGCTGGCCGGACGGCGTCGCGATGGCAGCGAGTTTCCGATCGAAATCAGCCTGTCGCCGCTGAAGACCGCGCGCGGCATGTACGCGACCGCGTCGGTGCGCGACATCAGCTCACGCCGCAAATCGCAGCAGCAATTCCGGGCGCTGCTGGAATCGGCACCCGACGCCATGGTCATCCTCGATGAGCGCGGCAAGATCCAGCTGATCAACGCCCAGACCGAGCGCATGTTCGGCTATCAGCGTGAAGCGCTGATCGGCAAAACGGTGGAAGTGCTGATTCCGGAACGCCTGCGCGGCAACCATGTCGGCCATCGCGAGCGCTACTTCCAGGTGCCGAACGTCCGTGAGATGGGTGCCGGGCTGGACCTGTGGGGGCGTCGCAAGGACGGCAGCGAGTTTCCGATCGAGATTTCCCTGAGCCCGATGGAGACCGAGACCGGGACCTGGGCGACCGCCGCCGTGCGCGATGTCACCGAGCGCATGAAGGCCGAAGCCCGCTTCCGCGCGCTGCTGGAAACCGCTCCGGATGCCATGGTCATCATCGGTACCGAGGGTCGAATCGTGCTGGTCAACGCCCAGGCCGAACGGGTGTTCGGTTACCCGCGCGCGGAGTTGATTGGCAAAACCGTCGAGATGCTGATCCCGGAACGCCTGCACGGCCGCCACGTCGGCCATCGCAGCCAGTATTTTCATAGCCCCAAGGTGCGACCGATGGGCATGGGCCTCGAACTTCGGGGGCGTCGCAAGGACGGCAGCGAGTTCCCGATCGAGATTTCCCTGAGCCCGATGGAATCTGCGGACGGCCATTTCGCCACCGCTGCCGTGCGCGACATCACCGATCGCAAGGCGGTCGAGGAAAGGCTCGCCAAGTACGCCGAAAGCCTGCACCAGAGCAATCAGGAGCTGGAGCAGTTCGCCTATGTCGCTTCGCATGATCTGCAGGCACCGCTGCGCAACGTGGTCAGCTTCACGCAGTTGCTGCAGACGGAACTGGAGATCGCGCCGGACTCCGACGCCCACACCTACATGGAGCACATCGTCAACAGCGGTGCGCAGATGCAGGTGCTGATCAAGGACCTGCTGAGCTTCTCCAGAATCGGCAAGCAGGATGAGGCGATGACCACGGTCGACTGCGAGGACCTGTTCCGGCAGGTCGAAACCCAGTTCCTCGCCGTGGCCCGCGAGCGCGAGGCCGAGATCACTCACGAGCCGCTGCCCACCGTCTGCGGCTCGCCGCATGAACTCAAGCAGTTGATGCAGAACCTGGTCGGCAACGCCCTCAAGTTCCAGCGCGGCCAGAAACCGAAAGTGCATGTCTCGGCCCTGCGTCAAGGTGAGGAATGGACGATCTCCGTGCAGGACCAGGGCATCGGCATCAAGCCCGAACACCACGCCCGCATCTTCCAGATCTTCCAGCGGCTGCACACGACGCGTGAATACGATGGCAGCGGTGTGGGTCTGGCGATCTGCCAGAAGATCGTCACCCGCCACGGTGGACGCATCTGGGTGGAGTCCGACGGCGAACACGGCTCCACCTTCCGTTTCACCCTGCGCAGCCAAGGCTGTTCCTGAGGCGCGACCGCACCATGCCCGCCATCCAACCCATCCTGATCATCATCGCCGACGACAGCCCGGGCGACCGCCTGCTGGCCGTCACGGCGCTGCGCAAGGGCGGCATCGACAACCCGGTGCTGGAGGTGGAAGACGGCCAGCAACTGCTGGACCTGCTGCGCAGCGACGCCCCGAAAGGCCGCAGAGTCGTCGTCTTCCTCGACATCAACATGCCGCGCATGAATGGCATCGAAGCCCTGGCCGAGTTGAAGGGCGACCCGGCGCTGCGCCGCGTTCCGGTGGTCATGCTGACCACCTCCGAAGCCGACATCGACCTGATCCGCGCCTATGACCTGGGCGCCAATTCCTATTTGTCGAAGCCGGTCAGCTTCGCCGAGTTCCTGCCGAAGATGCAGCAGCTGGGGGCGTATTGGACGCGGCTGGTGACGGTGCCGGTGGTGCCTGACGGCTGAAACGTTTGAAGCGCCAAGGGTGGGCAAGCTTCACCTGTCCACCGATTCGCTGTTGTCAGACTGCGGTGCATGGTGGGCAGATGAAGCCTGCCCACCCTACGAACTTTTCGGGCCACTGATCACCAACCACTAGCCACTGCTTCACCGCAGCTTGACCAGCTTCTTGCCGGTATTGCGGCCGGAATAGACATCGACCAAGGCCTGCGGCGCGTCGGCGATGTCGTTGCCGATGTCCTCGGCGTAGCGCAGCGAGCCATCCTTGAGCATTGCCGCGAGCTTGGCGGCAACGTCGTCATAGCGCTTGATGTGATCGAAGATCACGAAGCCTTCGATGCGCAGGCGGCGGGTGAGGATTTCGCGCTCGATGCGCGGGCCGGTCGGGTTCGGTGCCCAGGAGGCGATCGACATGGTCCCGCACTGGATCACCCGGCCGAACCAGGCCATGTGGCGGATCACGCTGTCGGCGATTTCGCCGGCGGTGTTGTCGAAAAAGACATTGACGCCGTTCGGGCAGGTTTCATTGAGCTGCGGTTCCAGCGGCCGCTTGTAGTTGATGAAGGCTTCGTAGCCGTAATCGGTGATCGCCTGACGGCCCTTGTCGTCGGAGCCGACCACGGCAACTGCACGGGCACCGGCCTGCTTGGCGAGCTGGCCGACGATGCTGCCGACCGCACCGGCAGCCGCAGTGACCAGCACCGTTTCGCCGGGCTTCGGCGCGCCGATGTCATGCAGAGCGAGATAGGCGGTGAGGCCGTTGATGCCGAGCAGGCCGGCACTGGTCGACAGCGGTGCCTGAGCGGGATCGACCCGGCGCAGCACGCTGGCCGGTGTGGCGACACAGTAGTCCCGCCAGCCGAACCAGCCGTACAGGAACTGAACTTCGGCAAAGTCCGCGTGCTTCGACGCGATCACTCGGCCGACGGCCATCGCCCGCATCACGGCACCGATCGGCACCGGCGGGGCGTAGTTATTCTCATCGTTGACATAGCCGCGCTGGGCCGGGTCGACCGACAGGTAGTGATTCTCGACCAGGAACTCGCCGTCCTTCAGCTCTGGCACGGCCACGGTCTTCAGTTCGAAATGCTCGGGCTGCGGGATACCGACCGGGCGGGATTTGAGGGTGATCTGGCGATTGTTCATGGCGACACCTTTGAATGAGTTGCAGAGTCGGGAATTCGAGTGGCAAATCCCGCATACATCGTCATTCCCGCGAAGGCGGGAATCCAGTTGTTTGTTTCCAGCGGTGCGCGTGCATCGGAACTGGATTCCCGCCTGCGCGGGAATGACAGCGCACAAAAAAGCCGCGCGGCAACAAGGCCGCGCGGCTTTGGGAAACGAGGGCCAAGCGAAGCTCGGCCGAGGTTTCAGCCGTGCATCGTCAGGCCGCCCGAGACGGAGATCGTCTGGCCGGTCATGAACGAGGCATCGTCGCTGGCGAGGAACGCCACCAGACCGGGGTAGTCGCTCGGCTCGCCGATGCGGCCCAGCGGCACGCTGCGGACCATGGCGTCGCGGATCTTCTGGCCTTCTTCGCCGGTGCCGACGAAGGCGCCCATCGCCGGGGTGTTGGTCGGGCCGGGGGCGATGCAGTTCAGGGTCACGTTCTTGCGCGACACTTCACGGGCCAGCGCCTTGGCGAACGCGATGGTCGCGCCCTTGGTGCCCGAGCAGACGACTTCGCCGGACGAGCCGACGCGGCCGGCATCGGACGCGATGAAGATCACCCGGCCACCGCCACGCTGGACCATGCCCGACACCACGGCAGGGGTCATGTGCAGCGGGCCCATGTAGTTGATGTCGAAAACCTTCTTCCAGAAGTCCGGGGTGGTCTTCAGGAACGGGATCGGCTTGTCCCAGCCGGCCTTGTTGACCAGCGCCCAGGTCGGGCCGATCTTGCCTTCGATCTCGGCGACGGTCTGCTTCACCGCCTCGTAGTCGGTGATGTCGCAGACACCGGCTTCGGCCTTGCCGCCCGCAGCCTAGATTCCTTCGACGGCCTTGGCAGCCGCGTCGGCATTGACGTCGAGAATGCCGACGATCATGCCTTCTTCCGCCAGACGCCTGGTGATCGCGAGGCCGATGCCGCTGGCTGCGCCGGTGACCGGCGCCACCTTGTCTTTGAGTCCACGCAAAGTTATTTCTCCTGAAGGTGAAGGGTGCTGCACAATGAATGCCGGGGAATACCTGCGGGGCCAGCCACGGCTTGTCCCAAGGGTCCAACCGACATAGTATGGTACAATACTACAATGTCGATTGGCGCTCGCAAAGCCACCAGCATCGTGACGATGGCCGTCCAACCTGACCTGAGTCGGGTGTAGCCGGGACGAGATCGGCGCATGTTGGCCTTGCGATGACTGCACGATCGACGACACGATGCGGAGGGGGCGTGAACGACAGTCAGGTAGTGGGCGCAGCCTACGAGGGAGGTAGCGGGTCGGTGCTGGTGTTGCTGCATGGATTGGGTGGCAGCTGGCATGTCTGGAAGCCGGTATTGCCGCTGCTGGAGAAGCACCATCGAATCATCGCGCCGACCTTGCCCGGGCATCCGGGTGGACCGGCGATTCCCGAAGGCGTCACGCCGACCGTCGATGTGCTCGCCGATCTGCTGATCGCTGATCTCAAGGCGCGTGGCATCGAGCACGCCCATGTCGCCGGCAATTCGCTCGGCGGCTGGCTGTCTCTGGAACTGGCGCGGCGCGGTTTCGCGACCTCGGTCACCGCCTTGTCGCCGGCCGGTGGCTGGGCAACCCAGGAGGACTACAAGGCGGTCGCGAAATTGTTCCGCATCATCTTCGCGATCCTGCCGATCCTGATCTTCCTGACCGCGTTGATCCTGCGTTTCGCCTGGGTTCGCCGGACGCTGAACAAGCAGGGCATGGAGCGCGGCGATCGGGTGTCACCCGAGGAAAGCAGCCGGGCGATGAAGTCGATGCGCGACACGACGATGCTGCCGGCGCTGCTGCTCAGCATGGGTCAGCGCGGCGGCATTGCGCCGTTCCAGGTCAATCCGCCGCTGGTGCGCATCGCCTGGTGCGAGTTCGACAAGGTCATTCCGTTCGCGCGCTACGGCAAGCCGATGCAGACCCTCGTGCAGGGCTCGGAAAGTCTGTTCCTGACCGGCTGCGGCCACGTGCCGATGTATGACGATCCGGAGCAGGTGACGGCGGTGATCCTGGCTACCACGGCGAGAGTCGATGCGCCGGCCGCAGGGAGTATTGCCGCATGAATCTGATGAACCTCAACCCGGTGGTCGCCGCCACCCTGATCCAGCGGCGTCACGTGGCCCGGCAGGTATCGCGCAGCGAGCGCTTCGTCGATCAGATCGCCAAGCTTGCCGCGCAGCTCAAGCTGCCGGTCGACAAGGTCGCTGCCGAAGCGCTGAAAGGCCTCGAAGAGATCGTTACCGTGCAAAGCCCGGCGTTCGCGGCGATGTTCGATTACGGCCTTGGCCCCTTGCACACGCGGGCCTGGACGGTCGATGCCGATCTCGATGCGCTCGCCAGGCTCAAGCAGCTCAACGAGACCAAGGCGCTGGTCTATCTGCCGACCCATCGCAGTTATGCCGACGCCTTCATCCTGTCGCGCCTGCTGCGCGACAACGGCCTGAAGCGCAACCATATCCTCGGCGGCAACAACCTCGGTTTCTGGCCGCTCGGCACCATCATCCGCCGCTCCGGCGGCATCCTGATCCGGCGCAGCTTCCAGGACGACGAGATCTACAAGCTGGTGGTCCGCGAATATCTCGCCTGGCTGGCGTCGCAGCGCAAGAACCTCGAGTGGTACATGGAAGGCGGCCGCAGCCGCACCGGCAAGCTCCGGCCACCGAAGTACGGCCTGCTGAGCTATCTGGTCTCGGCGATCGAAAGCGGTGGTGCCGACGACATGCTGCTGGTGCCGGTATCGACCACCTACGATCAGATGCACGAGATCGGGGTGATGGCCGCCGAGGAAGCCGGTGCCGCCAAGGCCAAGGAAAACCTGCTCTGGCTCGCCGGCTATGCCCGCACCCAGCAGAAGCTGATCGGCAATGCCTATGTGCGTTTCGGCGAGCCGCTGAGCTTGAAGGAAGCCCTGGCCCGCGCCGATGCCGAGGGCCCCGGCAAGTGGACGGTCGCCAAGATCGCCTTCGAAGTGTTCCAGCGCATCAATCGTGCGATGCCGGTCACCGCCAATGCCCTGGTGACGCTCGCCCTGCTTGGCGTGCGTGATCGCGCGCTGACCCTGGATGAAGTGCACGAACTGGTGCTGCCGCTGCTCGATTACGCCGACGCCCGCGGTCTGCCGAGCACTCATCTCGAAGATCTTCAGAGCCTCGAAGGCGTCGAGATCACGCTGTCCAGCCTGAACGACAGCGGCGTCGTCAGCCGCTACGAAGGCGGCACCGAGGTGGTCTACGCGATCGAGCCGGGCCAGCACTCGGTGGCCGCGTTCTACCGCAACAGCGCGGTGCACTGGTTCATCAATCGCGCCATCTTCGAAGTGGCGCTGCTCGATACCGCGAAGGAAGAAGTCAGCGGTCCGCTGGAACGCGCCTGGCAGTCGGCGTTCGCGCTGCGTGACCTGCTGAAGTTCGATTTCTTCTTCAGCGAGAAAGCCACCTATCGCGAAGAACAGAAGGCCGAATCGCGGCAGTTCGATCCCAAGTTCCGGCAGAAGGCGGTCACCGTCGAAGGCCGCAATGGCCTGCTGCTCGGCGCACCGTTCCTGATCGCCCATCGGGTGCTGACGCCGTTCATCGAAGCCTATTTCATCGTTGCCGATCGCCTGGCGGCGCAGCCGGTGGACGCCAAGATCGACAAGAAGAAGCTGACCGAGGAATGCGTCAAGGTCGGCCGCCAGTACGTGCTGCAGAAGCGTCTGAGCAGCCCCGAGTGTGTGTCGCGTGAAGTGTTCGGCAATGCGCTGTCGCTGGCGGCCAATCGCGATCTGCTGAAGCCGGGCGCGCCGGATCTCGCCCGGCACCGTCAGGATTTCGCCGACGAGCTGGCCTCGGTCGTCCAGCGGCTCGCGGCGATCGAACAGCTGGACCAGGTGCGCCGTAACGCCACTTCCGAAGCGGCTGCGGAAGCCGTTTTGCAATCTGCTGGGGAAACCGCTTCCGCATGACCGAACTCGAACAGCAACTGCAGCGCATCGCCGAAGGCCCGTCAGGGCCGAAGATCGCGGCCTTCTTCGACTACGACGGCACCCTGATCGACGGCTATTCCGCCGCCGCCTATTTCACCGATCGCATCAAGCGCGGTGACATCGGCACCCGGGAACTGATCGACACCGTGAAGATGGCCCGCAAGGGCGATTTCAGCGATGCCGAGTTCAACGACATCATCGGCAAGGGCATTCTCGACTGGGCCGGCCGGACCGAAGCGGAGATGCGCGCGCTATGGCAGCGGCTGTGGCTGGCGAAAACCGCGGCGACCCTGTTCCCGGAGGCCTGGCGGCTGGTCGATGCCCATCAGAAGAAGGGCCATACGGTGGTGATCGCGTCGTCGGCGACGCTGTACCAGATCGAGCCGCTGGCGCGGGAGTACGGCATCGAGCACGTCGTCTGCACGCGGGCGATGATCCGCAACGGCCGGCTTACCGGCGGCGTCGAAGGCTTGCCGGCCTGGGGCGATGGCAAGGCGGCCGGTGTCCGTGCGTTCGCGAAGGCCCATGGCGTCAATCTGAAATCGAGCTATGGCTATGCCAACGGCAACGAGGACATCGCGTTCCTGAAAGCCGTCGGCAAGCCGACGGCGATCCAGCCGAAACCCGAGCTCGAAAAGGTCGCCCTCGACGGTGGCTGGCCGGTGCTGCGCTTTCCGCGCCGCAGTCGCGGTCCGGCGAAAGCGGTGGCGCGCACCGTCGGCGCTTATGCCGCGATGGGCGTCAGCTTCGTCGCTGGACTGGGGCTTGAAAAGCTCACCGGCGATACCCGCCGCGCCGCTGATTTCATCACTGCCACTGCCGGGGATGCGGCGCTCGCCGTGCTTGGCGTCAAGGTCGATCTGGTCGGCGAGGAGAACCTGCACAAGTACCGGCCCTGCGTATTCATCCTCAACCACCAGAGCAAGTTCGATCTGTTCGTGATGATGAAGCTGGTGCGCGGCAAGTTCAGCGGCGTGGCCAAGGCCGAAGCGGCGAACGTGCCGGGCTTCGGCCGCTACATGAAGATGATCGATATCGCCTTCCTCGATCGCGCCAATTCGCAGAAGTCGATCGACGCGCTGAAGCCCGCCGTCGACCGCCTGAAGGCCGGCCTGAGCATCTGCATCGCGCCGGAAGGCACCCGTTCGTGGACGCCGAAGCTCGGCAAGTTCAAGAAGGGGGCCTTCCACATGGCGATGCAGGCCGGCGTGCCGGTGGTGCCGGTGGTGATCCGCAATGCCGGTGAAATCATGGGCCGCAACGATCAGACCATGCGCGCTGGCACCTTGCAGGTGGCTGTGCTGCCGGGCATCGACGTGTCGAAGTGGACGCTCGAAGCGCTGAACGAACGGATCGCCGAAGTGCAGCAGCAATACGTCGACACCATGAACAACTGGCCGGCTTCCGAAGGGCGCATCGTATGAGCCGGAAGATTCGCATCGCCGTGCTCGGTGCCGGCTCCTGGGGCACGACGGTCGCCTCGCTGGCCTCGCGCAATACCCAGACGACGATCTGGGCGCGCAAAAGCGACACCGCCGACGAGATCAATCGCGAGCATCGAAATTCCGCCTATCTGAAAGGCCTGCCGCTGTGTTCGCGGCTGCTGGCGACGTCGTCCCTGCATGAAGCGGTACACGACTGCGACGTGCTGGTGGTCGGCGTGCCGTCGCACAGCTTCCGCGACACCTTGCGCACCGTGGCGCCGCTGCTGCGGCCCTGGGTGCCGGTGATCAGCCTCGCCAAGGGGTTGGAGCAGGGCAGCCATGCGCGGATGACCGAGGTCATCAATCAGGAACTGCCGGGTCATCCGGCCGGCTTGCTGGCCGGCCCGAACATCGCCCGCGAAGTGCTGCAGGGCATGGCCGCTGCGGCAGTGCTGGCGATGGCCGACGGACAGGTAGCGCGCGCGCTGCAGCCGCTGTTCAGCACCGCCGTGTTCCGCGTCTATACCAACAGCGATGTCATCGGCTGCGAACTCGGCGGACCGCTGAAGAACGTCATCGCCATTTCCGCCGGCATGGCGGAAGGCCTGAGCGTCGGCGAGAACACCCGGGCGATGGTCATCACCCGCGGCTTGGCCGAGATCACCCGCTTGGGTGTCGCGCTCGGTGGCGAGGCGGAAACCTTTTCCGGCCTGACTGGCCTGGGTGATCTGCTGACCACCTGCATGAGCCCGCTGTCGCGCAATCGCCAGGTCGGCGAGCAGTTCGCCAAGGGCCGCACGACGGCGGAAATCGTCGCCTCGATGAACATGGTCGCCGAAGGCATCAAGACCTCCAGCGTGGTCATGGAACTGGCAGCACAGTACGGCGTGGTGATGCCGATCGCCGCCGAAGTGGCCGCCGTGGTCAAGGGCGAACACGGTGCCGTGCAGGCCTTCCGCGGCCTGCGCCGGCTGGCCGCCGGTGCCGAAAACAGCGCCGGCTGATCCGCGCAGCTTCACGCAGAACGCAAGAACTCAGGGATACCCGCGACATGAGCAAGCCGGACAACATCGACCACGCGGTGCGCGACGAGTTGCGCGCCTGGGGCGGTTCGAACGAGATGAGCGCCTTCGAGGCGGTGATGTGGCTCGCCGAAGCCGATCCGCGCCTGCGTTCGACGATCGTCTCGGTGATGGAACTGGACCGCGTGCCGGACTGGGAGCGCTTCAAGGCCGATCACCGCTGGCTGGTCAATGCCGTGCCGCGCTTCCGCCAGAAAGTGGTGGTGCCGAAGGGCGTCGGCAATCCGGTCTGGGTCGAGGACCCGGATTTCGATCTCGACTACCACCTGCGCCGCACGCGGTTGCCGGAGCCGGGCAGCGATCGGCAGATGTTCGATGCCGGCGCGCTGATCGCGATGGCACCGTTCGATCGCGCCCGCGCGCCCTGGGAAGCGACCCTGATCGAAGGCCTGGCCGGCGGCCGTGCCGCCTACGTGCTGAAGATGCATCACGCGACCACCGATGGCCTCGGCATCGTCCAGCTGATGAGCCGCGTGTTCAGCCGCGATCGCGATGCCGATCAGCGTCCGGAGCCAGCCCCGGTCTACGGCCGCAAGCGGGCTGCGACAGCTGCCAATCTAGGTTTCAAGGCGCTGCGCAAGCAGTTGATCTCGCTGCCGCGCCGCGCCGTCGCAACTGCCGGCCAGCTCGGCCGCCAGACTGCGGCCTGGATCCAGTATCCGGAAGACGCGCAGACGACGATGGACTATCTGTCGTCGGCGAAGCGGATGCTCGGCATCAAGCCGGTGGCCGGCTCGGGCCTGTTCAAGCGCCGCAGCCTGTCCTGGCGCATGGATGGCATCGAGATTCCGCTGGTCGATCTCAAGGCCGCGTCGAAGGCCGTTCATGCCTCGGTCAACGACACCTTCCTCAGCGCGCTGCTCGGCGGTTTCCGCCTGTATCACGAGCGGATGGGGGTGACGATCAAGCAGATGCCGATCGGCTTCCCGATCAGCCTGAGAGTCGAAGGCGATGCGATGGGCGGCAACAAGTTCGCCGGTTCGCAGTACGCCGCGCCGATTGCCGAAACCGATCCGGTGGCTCGCATCCGCCATATCCAGCGCTTCGTCCGCGATACCCGCGCCGAGCCGGCGCTGGACATCATGATCCGGCTGATGCCGGTGGTGACCAAGCTGCCGATCTCGGTGGTCACCAAGCTGACCGCGGATTTCAC
Source organism: Nevskia sp. (assembly GCA_030694365.1). Lineage (GTDB taxonomy): Bacteria > Pseudomonadota > Gammaproteobacteria > Nevskiales > Nevskiaceae > Nevskia. Next base: position 17,743 of record JAUXYM010000112.1, read on the forward strand.
CACCGCGCAGGACGCGCAGATCAGCAATATTCCCGGCATCACCTATCCGGTCTATTTCGGCGGCGCCCAGGTCACTCACCTGTGGCCGTTCGCGCCGGTGCCGGGCTGCGGCATGATGATCGCGATGATTTCCCACAATGGCCGTTGCTGCATCGGCATCAACAGCGATCGCGCCGCCGTCACCGAACCGGAACTGCTGATGGAATGCTTCCGCGAAGGCCTGGAAGAAGTGCTGGCGCTGGGTCGCCCGCAATCATCGGCGAAAGCCCCCGCCAAGACTGGCAAGAAAGCCGCGCACGAAACCGCTACCGACAAGAGCTGAGAACCGATCCCATGAAACACCAAGAAGGCAGCTTCATCGGCGTCAGGAAACATCGCATCTATCACCAGAGCTGGCTGCCGGCGAAGCCGAAGGCGACGGTGGTGATCGCCCATGGTCTCGGCGAGCACAGCGGCCGCTATGCCGAAGTCGCGCAAGTGCTGGCCGACATCGGCTGCGCGGTTTACGCGATCGACCATCGCGGCCACGGCAAGTCCGACGGCGCGCGCGCCTTCGTCGACAAGTTCGCCAACGCGGTTACCGACATGGACCAGCTGGTCGATCTCGCCCGCCGCGCGCAGCCGACCAAGCCGCTGTTCCTGCTCGGCCACAGCATGGGCGGCGCGCTGTCGCTCAGCTATGCGCTGAAGCATGGCACCAAGCTCAATGGCCTGATCCTGTCCGGCCCGGCGGTTGCGCTCGATGGCGCGCCGCCGTTCCTCGGGCCGCTGTCGAAACTGCTGGCGTCGATCATGCCGAAGCTGGGCATGTTCGCCGTCGACCCGATTCTGGTCAGCCGCGATCAGAACGAGGTCGCCAAGTACGCCAGCGATCCGCTCAACGCCCACGGCAAGGTGCCGGTGCGCACCCTGGCCGAGATCGTCCGCTTCGTCGAATGGCTGCCTGCCGCCTTGCCGGCGCTGAAGCTGCCGACCTTGTTGATGCATGGCCGCGACGACAAGCTCGCCGGCGTCGCCGGCAGCCAGCTGATCTACGACCGGATCAGCTCCACCGACAAGACGCTGCACATCTACGACGACCTCTACCACGAGATCTTCAACGAACTGCCGGCCGACCGCGCCCGCGTGTTCAAGGACATGACCACCTGGCTGAGCGCGCGTATTCCGGCCTGATGACGGCCCGATAAGGAGAGGGCAATTCGGCACTCCTTTCGATCTGGCGTTCTGCGCCGAGCTGCACGCATTCGATCGAGTGCGACGAAAACCCGGAGCTGCGCGCGGTGCTGATCAGCGCCGAGGGCAAGCACTGCAGCGGCCGCTGATCTGTCAGGCTGGCACCCGTTCCGAAATGATGTGGAGAGCGCCAACATGCATGACCTGTTGCAGATGGGCAGCCGTGCCGGCGCCTTGCTGAAGGCGCGCGGCGACAAGCTGTCGGTCGCCGAAACCTCGGCCGGCGGCCTGATCTCGGCGAGCCTGCTGGCGGTACCCGGCGCATCGAGCTATTTCGCCGGCGGCGCGATCACCTACTCCAAGCGTTCGATCCGCGGCCTGGCTGGCATCTCGATCGACGAGATGACGGCGCGCGATATCCGCTCCAGCTCCGAGCCTTACGCCGAATGGCTGGCCGAAGCGGTGCGTGCCAGGCACGGCGATCGCGTGCTCTGGGGCCTGTCGGAAACCGGTGCGGCAGGGCCGGGCGGCAATCGCTATGGCGATCCGTCGGGCCATACCTGCATCGCGGTGGTCGGCCCCGTGAACCTGGTGCGGACCATCCGCACCGGCAGCGACGATCGCGTCGCCAACATGTGGGCGTTCGCCGATGCGGCGCTGGCGCTGCTGGTGGAAGCGCTGGAAGCGGCGCCGCCGAAGGCCTGAAGCGCGCTCGCCACTGGGGTTCCAGCCGGGTGGCGGCTCGGGGTCAGATCGGGGGGCGGCTTGCTTGGGCCATCGCGCAGGCGCAGGCCGATATCGTCGAGCGCCACCTCCCAGCTGACTCTGCCGTCGGGCTGGCGCTGCAGCGGCACCAGCACGTGATCGGGATCGTCGCGCGCGGCACCGAAGGCCGAGCCCTTGGGACACAGAAAGCCCTTGGAATTCGGATGGTCGACGTCGCTGCGGATCTTCAGGACTTCAACGAAGAAGCCGCCCGGCATGGGCGTGCGGGGCGGCTTCTTTACTGCATTGCGGCTGGGCGTTGCGGCTGGCTTCAGACCGAGCGTTGCGCCTTGCTGGCGTTGGTCGCTGCAATGCCGGCTTCCTTGATCCGCGCCCAGGCGGCGGCGTCGAGCTTGTTCAAGCCGGCGAACGTCGACGGCGCAGCAAGGTGATGGCCACCGTCGATGCAGATGGTTTCGCCGGTGATGTAGTCGGTGCCGTCGCTCATCAGCAGGGTCATCAGGTTGCCGAGTTCTTCCATCTTGCCGTAGCGGCCGGCCGGCAGTTCATCGGCCTGGGTGGCGCCGACAGGGGCATCGCCGGTCGGGCTGAGCTGCAGGGCATCAAGACCCGCGCCGTTCGTATGGACGACAACTTCGTCATCAACGGCTCGAAGACCTTCATCTCCAACGGCCAGCATTCGGATCTGGTGATCGTCGTTGCCCGCACCTCGGACGCGCCGGGTTCGAAAGGCACGAGCCTGATCCTGGTCGAAGCCGATCGTCCCGGCTTCCGTCGCGGCCGCAATCTGGACAAGCTGGGCCATCTGTCGTCGGACACTTCCGAGCTGTTTTTCGACGACGTGACCGTGCCGGTATCGAATCTGCTCGGCGCCGAAGGCACCGGCTTCGCTTCATTGATGGGCGAGCTGCCGCAAGAGCGTCTGACCCTCGCAGTGTCGTTGATGGCCTCGGCGCAGAAGGCTTTCGACATCACCTGGGACTACGTCAACTCGCGGCGCGCTTTCGGCAAGACGATCATGGATTTCCAGGACACTCGCTACAAGCTGGCGGATCTGAAGGCCGAACTGTCGGTGGGCTGGGCGTTCGTCGACCAGTGCCTGGAAAAGCACGATCGCCATGCGCTGACCTCGGCCGATGCCCCGATCGCCAAGCTGTGGTGCACCGAGATGCGCGGCCGCCTGGTCGATAGCTGTTTGCAGTTCTTCGGTGGCTATGGCTTCATGCGGGAATATGAAATCTGCCGCCTATATGCCGACGCGCGCGTGCAGCGCATCTACGGCGGTACCTCGGAAATCATGCGCGAGCTGATCTCCCGGTCGTTCTGAGAAGCCTTTTTTCTCACGCGGAGAACGCAGAGGACGCGGAGAAAAGCCCTACGTTGCCACGTTCTCCGAGTGAGACAGTTTTCCAAGCCGCACCAGCCTGTTGACCCGCCGTCCCGGCATGATAGTATGGAAGAATACTATCATGCCGGCCGAGTGCTGGCCAATCCTGGGGAGTCGGCAATGGCAGGTCTGCATTTCGAGCAGTTCGCGGTCGGTCGGGTTTTCGAGCATGAAATCCGCCGCACGGTCACCGAATCGGACAACGTCTGGTTCTGCGGTGCCACCTACAACCCGGCGCAGATTCACATCGACGCCGATTACTGCAAGAACACCGAGTTCGGCCAGCCGCTGGTGAACTCGATCTTCACGCTTGGCCTGGTCATCGGCCTCAGCGTGCAGGACACCACGCTCGGCACCACGGTCGCCAACCTCGGCATGACCGACACCCGCTTCCCGAAGCCGGTGTTCGCCGGCGACACGATCCGCTCGCGCACCACGGTGCTCGAGATTCGCGAGTCGAAGTCGCGTCCCAACGCCGGCATCGTCACCTTCCTGCACGAAGGTTTGAACCAGCGTGGCGAGATCGTCTGTACGACGCAGCGCCAGGCGCTGATGCTGCGCAAGCCAGCCGCGTAACCGCGCCGCTCGCAGCCAGCGAATCCGCTTTTCCCTGGTTTCCGGAGTGCGCGATGGACCTTTCGATCAATCCTGCTCATCAGGCGATTCGCGACGGCGTCGGTGCCGTGGCTCGCTCACCGAGCCGGACGCCGGCCTGAACACCACGGCGATCAAGACCTTCTCAACCAAGATCGACGGTGGCTATGTGGTGCGCGGCCAGAAGGTCTGGACCTCGACCGCCCAGGTCGCCAACAAGATCATGCTGCTGACCCGTACGACCAAGCTCGCAGACGCCAAGCGTCCGACCGACGGCATCACCATCTTCTACACCGACCTCGATCGTTCGAAGATCGCCGTCACCAAGATTCCGAAGATGGGCCGCAAGGCGTGGACTCGAACTCGATCTTCATCAACGACCTGTCCATCCCGGATTCCGATCGCATCGGCGAGCGGCATCGGTCAGGACGCACTGCAAAATATGGCCGCGAGCGCGTCGTCTTCGTCCGATCGGCATGAATCAGTTCATGCAGTTCTACGGCGCCACCGAAAGCTCGGGCGCCATCTCGCTGCTGCGGCCGGAACAGCATGTGCTCGAAGACGAGGCCAAGCTGAAATCCTGCGGCACGCCGCTGCCGCTGATCGAGGTCAAGTTCGTCGATGCCTTCGGTGTCGAAGTGCCGGACGGTAAAGTCGGCGAATTGATGGTCCGTTCGCCGTCGATCTTCGGCGGTTACTGGAAGCAGCTGGAAACCACGGCCGCCGTGTTGAAGGGCGGCTGGTACAGGACTGGAGATGCCGGACGTCGTGGCACCGAAGGTTTGCTGTACCTGATCGACCGGGTCAAGGATATGATCGTCACCGGTGGCGAGAACGTGTACTCGGCGGAAGTCGAACAGGTGCTCGCCAAGCATCCGGGTGTGCGCATGTGTGCGGTCATCGGCTTGCCGGACGAGAAGTGGGGCGAGCGGGTCGTCGCCCTGATCATGCCGATCGAGGGTGCGAAGCCCAGCCAGGATGAGATCATTGCCCACTGCCGCCAGCACATCGCCGGTTACAAGGTGCCGAAGGAAGTGCGTCTGGTCGACAGCTTCCCGATGACCGCGACCGGCAAGGTGCTGAAGCGCGTGGTTCGCGACGAGCTGACCAAGGCGGCTGCCGTTCCTGCCTGATGTTGCGACGGCCGGCGCCCAGGCACCGGCCGTCCGCTGTTGAACAAGGCTGTTGCTGCACCCGCTGGTCCCGCGTCCTGCAGGACGCACCTATTCATTGATCACCGAAGACCGTCGCCATGCCTGATTCCCCGTCGCTACTGCCGCAGGACACCGAAATCTCCCAGACCCGCAACCCGCTCCGGTTTGTCACGGCGGCGAGCCTGTTCGACGGTCACGACGCAGCGATCAACGTGATGCGTCGACTGATCCAGGGGCAGGGCGCGGAAGTCGTTCACCTCGGCCACAACCGGTCGGTGGAAGACGTGGTGCGAGCGGCGCTGCAGGAAGACGCCGACGGCATCGCGCTGTCCTCGTATCAGGGCGGCCACAACGAATTCTTCAAGTACATGGTCGACATGCTTAGCCAGCGTGGCGCCAGCCATATCCGCGTGTTCGGCGGCGGCGGCGGCACCATCACGCCGGAAGAGATCGCTGCGTTGCAGGGGCAGGGCGTCGAGCGCATCTATCACCCGAACGATGGCAGCAAGCTCGGCCTGGTCGGCATGATCGAAGATCTGGTCAAGCGCGCCGAATCGCATCGCCAGGGCAGCGTCAAACCGGGTCCGGCGTCGATCGACGACGAGATCAGCGTCGGCCGCTGGCTGTCCGCGCTCGAAGACGACATGTTCGACGAGGCTGAACTGAACGCCCTGCGCGAACAGTGGAAGATCACCGGTGCCAGCACGCCGGTGATCGGCTTCACCGGCACCGGTGGTGCCGGCAAGTCCTCGGCGGTCGATGAACTGCTGCTGCGCTTCCTGCAGGCGTTCCCGAAGATGCGCATCGCCGTGCTCGCCGTCGATCCGACCCGCCGCCGCTCGGGCGGTGCCTTGCTCGGCGATCGCATTCGCATGAACAGCCTGCGCAACCCGCGCGCCTTCATGCGCTCGATGGCGACTCGCCGTCAGCATGCGTCGATCAACACCGTGCTCAAGGATTGCATCGCCTTCCTGAAGAGCCTGACCTACGACCTGGTGATCGTCGAAACCGCCGGTATCGGCCAGAGCGATTCGGAAATCGTCGACCTCGTCGATTTCCCGATCTACGTGATGACCAGCGATTACGGCGCGGCCAGCCAGTTAGAGAAGATCGACATGATCGATTATGCCGAGCTGATCGTGCTCAACAAGTTCGATCGCCGTGGCGCCGAAGACGCGCTGCGCGATGTCCGCAAGCAGTGGAAGCGCAACCGGGTGGCGTTCCAGCTGCGCGACGAGGAAGTGCCGGTCTATCCGACCATCGCCAGCCAGTTCAACGATCCGGGCGTCACCTGGATGTTCACCAACCTGTGCCGCCTGCTGCGCCAGAAGCTGGGCCTGCCGGCCGACAAGTGGACGCCGAACCTCGACACCACGCTGAAGGAGCCGCGCGCAACGGTGCTGATTCCGGGCAACCGCACCCGCTACCTCGCCGAGATCGCCGTAGGCGGCCGCGCCATCAACCGCGAGTGCGAGCGTCAGGACGAAACCGCCAACCGCGCGCAATCTCTGTGGGAAGCGCTGCAGGAGCTCGCCGACCCGAAGCTGCCGAAGCCGCTCGATGTCTATGCCGGTGAAGACCTCACCGCCGGCGGCGACAAGAGCCTGCTGATCCTGCGCAGCCGCTACAACGAATCGATCAAGGGTTTGAAGTCCGATTCGATCGCGCTGCTGCGCGAATGGCCGGCGCGCCTCAAGGGCGTGACGGACGACCAGTACGTCTACCACGTGCGCGGCAAGCCGGTCGCTGGCGACAACTACAGCGACTCCCTGAGCCACTCGAAGATCCCGAAGGTCGCAGCACCCAAGTTCGAGTCCTGGGGCGAGCTGCTGCGCTTCCTGCTCAAGGAAAACCTGCCGGGCGGCTACCCGTACACCGCCGGTCTCTACCCCTACCGCCGGGTCGGTGAAGATCCGATCCGCATGTTCGCTGGCGAAGGCACGCCGGAGCGCACCAACCGCCGCTTCCACTACCTGAGCCAGCCGGGCGCGCCGACCCGTCTGTCGACCGCCTTCGACTCGGTCACGCTGTACGGCGAAGACCCGGAAGTGCGTCCGGACATCTTCGGCAAGATCGGCAACTCGGGCGTCAACATCGCCACCTTGGACGACATGAAGAAGCTCTATTCGGGCTTCGATCTCTGTCTGCCGAGCACCTCGGTGTCGATGACCATCAACGGTCCGGCACCGATGATCCTGGCGATGTTCATGAACTGCGCCATCGACCAGCAGGTCGAGAAGTACCTGAAGGCCGATGACGCTCGTTGGGCGGAAGCTGAAGCGACCATCGTCGCGCTGTTCAAGGATCAGCCGCGTCCGAGCTACTCGGGCGAGCTGCCGTCGAACAACAACCGTCTGGGCCTGGCCCTGCTCGGCGTCACCGGCGACCAGCTGGTCGATGCCGAGACCTACGCCAAGATCAAGCGCGACACCATGTCGGTGGTGCGCGGCACGGTACAAGCAGACATCCTCAAGGAAGACCAGGCGCAGAACACCTGCATCTTTTCGACCGAATTCGCGCTGCGGATGATGGGCGACATCCAGCAGACGTTCGTCGAACGCGGCGTGCGCAATTTCTACTCGGTGTCGATCTCGGGCTATCACATCGCTGAAGCGGGTGCTAACCCGATCAGCCAGCTCGCCTTCACCCTGGCCAACGGCTTCACCTTTGTCGAGTACTACCTCGCCAGAGGCATGAAGATCGATGACTTCGCGCCCAACCTGTCGTTCTTCTTCTCGAACGGCATGGACCCGGAATACGCGGTGATCGGTCGCGTGGCCCGGCGCATCTGGGCCCGTGCGATGCGCGAGCGCTACAACGCCAACGAACGCAGCCAGATGCTGAAGTACCACATCCAGACCTCGGGTCGTTCGCTGCACGCGCAGGAAATCCAGTTCAACGACATCCGCACGACCTTGCAGGCGCTGTACGCGCTGTTCGACAACTGCAACTCGCTGCACACCAACGCCTACGACGAAGCGATCACCACGCCGACCGAAGAAAGCGTGCGCCGTGCAGTCGCGATCCAGCTGATCATCAATCGCGAGCTGGGTCTGAATTACTGCGAAAACCCCTGGCAGGGCAGCTTCGCGATCGACCATCTGACCGACATGGTCGAGGACGCGGTCTACAAGGAATTCGAATCGATTTCCGAGCGTGGCGGCGTGCTCGGTGCGATGGACACCATGTACCAGCGCGGCAAGATCCAGGAAGAGAGCCTGTACTACGAGCACAAGAAGTACGACGGCTCGCTGCCGCTGATCGGCGTCAACACCTTCCTGCCGAAAGATCACGGCGGCGAGATCGCGACGACCATCGAACTGATCCGCTCGACCGACGAAGAGAAGGACCAGCAGATCGACAACGTCGCGTCTTTCCGCAAGCTGCGCAACGATCTGGCCGCCGACAGCCTGCAGAATCTGCAGCAGACCGCCCGCGATCGCCGCAACATCTTCGAATCGCTGCTCGAAGCGGTGAAGTACAACTCGCTCGGCCAGATCAGCCACGCGCTGTATGACGTCGGCGGCGAGTACCGGCGCAACATGTAGTTGCCTCTCGGGCGCGCTGCTGACGGTGCCAGGGTTGCGCAACCCTTTTCGGAGCAGTGAGATGAATCTTCCGAAGTTGCTGCGCAGTCCCGGCACCGTTGGCCTGTTGTCTCTGATCGCCGCAGCCAGCCTCGCTGGCTGCGCGTCCTCGATCCGACCGCAAATGAACGAGATCGTGATCACCGCGATCCCGGACGAAACGGCTGCCTGTCGCTATGTCGGCTTCGTGGCCGTCGACAGCGTTGAAGGCCAGAAATCGCTGGGCATGGACCAGCTGCGGGCACAGGCGGTACGGCTCAAGGCCAATACCGTGCTGGTCAGTTCCTATTCGGCCTCGCGTGATGGCAAGGCCTTTGTCTGCGATCCGCCCCTGAAGCCGCGCTGAGAGTCCAAGCACTCGTCATTCCCGCGCAGGCGGGAATCCAGTTCTGAAGCGGCGTGCGATGGCTAAAACTGGATGCCTGCCTTCGCGGGCATGACAGTTTTCTATACGTCCATTTGACTCGAAGACGCTCTACTCGACGCGGCCCTTGAACGGGGCCGCGCGCTTGCCGAGGAAAGCGCTGACGCCTTCGCGGAAATCGGCTGTTCTGGTGTTCGCCGAGAACGCATTGCGTTCGGCTTCGAGTTGCTCCGGCAAGCTGCGGTCGCAGGTCTTCTCGACCAGCCGCTTGTAGTTGCCGTAGGCCTGCGTCGGGCCATTGGCGAGCTTGGTTGCCAGTTCGGCCGTGCTTGCTGCCAGTGCGTCGGCGGCTACCACCTTGTAGATCAAGCCGGCGGCGAGTGCGGCTTCGGCATCGAGCGTTTCGCTGAGGAACATCAGTTGCGCGGCTGGTGCAGTTGATCCTCGCGGTATCGATCGCGCCGTCGTCGGCACGCTCTGCACCGGCTGGGTGTCCGCACTGCCGGAAACCGCTGACCGTCACCGTCATCCGGCCGCCGCGAAGAACGCGCACCTGAGTGCTACGGCAGCGGAGCGCCGGTGCGTCCGCAACGTCCCGGTGATGCTTGCCTGACACGCACGTCGCCGGTCGCCCACCAGAGGATTCCAATACCCTTCCGATGATCGGATCG
>JAUXYM010000116.1 GCA_030694365.1 Nevskia sp.
CAGCAACACCCGCAGCAAAGCCCGCGCATCTTCAAAGCCCCGGGCCCGCAACCGACTGCTCGCCTGAAGCCATCGTCGTCCCCTTTCGCCCATGACGATCGAAAGCGTAAAACAAATCGTCCTTCTAAGTTAGCGCACATGCGCTTGCGCGGGAATGACGAGTGGTTTTGTAGGGATTTGAAGGAAAAATGCTCGACCAGAAGCTGGGCCACTGATAGCCTGATGACTGGTTCGCCAAGTTGAGACAACCGCATGCTACGTCGCCGAGTCTGGCTTCGGTGATCTATGATGCGTGGTGTATGATGCCAAGCATCAAATCAACGCACTTGAATCATGCGCACGACTCTTTCCATCGATGACGATGTGCTGGCTTCTGCCAGGCATTTGGCTGAGCGCCAGAGCCGCAGCATCGGCGAAGTGATTTCCGCACTCGCACGCGAGGCACTCGCGCCTAAAGCGGTGGCGTCCGCCGTTCGCGAACGCAACGGTGTGCCGCTGTTGCCGATGCGCGGCGACGCCACGCCGGTGACCCTCGAACTCGTCAACCTATTGCGTGACGAGCAGGTCTGAGCGATTCGTTACCTGCTCGATGTGAACGTGCTGATTGCGCTGGTCGACCCCGCACACGTCCATCACGATCCGGTGCATGACTGGTTTGCCGGGGTCGGCTGCAAGGCATTCGCTACCTGCCCGATCACCGAAAACGGCCTGCTCAGGATCGTCGGCCATCCGAAATATCCGAACTCGCCAGGGCCGCCGAACGTGGTTGCAAGCTCGCTCGCCGTGGTTCGCAAGCTGCCGGGTTACGCGTTCTGGCCCGACAGCTTCAGCCTGCTCGACCATCCCCTCGCGGACCCTGCCTTGCTGTCCAGCCACAGCCGCGTGACCGACAGCTATCTGCTCCTGCTGGCCCGGGCCAATGGCGGGCGGCTCGCGACGATGGACCGGAAGCTGGCGACCGAAGCGGTGGTCGAAGGGCGAGCGGGGCTGGAGCTGATTTAAGGCGGTTGTGGCGTTTGCGCCTGGCCCTCTTGTCTTCACCGTCAATCTTGGCAGGGCGGCCCGTGGCCGCCGGCGGTGGTCAATAGCTCGGACGGTGCTGGCGGCCACGGACCGCCTTACGAGCTGCTTTCGCCTGCTTTTCTCCGCCTGAGGTCCGACTGCTCAGCCGTTCTTGACCCGCGACACCAGCGCCGCCGCATAAGCCGAAGTGCTCGCCGAACCGCCGAGATCGCCGGTGCGGATGTTGTCGACGTTCAGGGTGTCGTTGACCGCCTTGCGCAGCCGCGTCGCCTTGTCGGTGAGCTTGACGTGGTCGAGCATCATTGCCGCCGCCAGCAGCAGCGCCGTCGGATTGGCCTTCTGCTGGCCGGCGATGTCCGGTGCCGAGCCATGCACGGCTTCGAAGATTGCGGCGTCGGCACCGATGTTGGCACCCGGTGCCATGCCGAGGCCGCCGATCAGGCCGGCGACCAGATCGCTGAGGATGTCGCCGAACAGGTTGGTGGTCACCAGCACGTCGAACTGCCAGGGATCGAGCACCAGCTTCATCGCGCAGGCGTCGACGATGATCTCGCTCATCTGCACCTTGCCGTGGTACTTCTTCTCGATGTATAGGTCGCGGGCGGTCTCCAGGAAAATGCCGGTCAGCGCCTTCATGATGTTGGCCTTGTGCACTACGGTGACCTTCTTGCGGCCGGTGGCGATGGCGAAATCGAAGGCGTATTCGAGGATGCGCCGGCAGCCCTGGCGGGTGTTGATGCCGGTGGACATGCCGACGGCGTGCGGATCGCCGCCGATCGGGATGAAGTGCTCGTAGCCCATGTACAGGCCTTCGATGTTCTCGCGCACCACCACCAGATTGATGTTCTCGTAGCGCTTGCCCGGAATCAGCGTCAGCGCCGGGCGCAGGTTGGCGTAGAGCTGGAATTCCTCGCGCAGGCGCACGTTCGAGGAGCGATAGCCGCCGCCGCTCGGGGTTTCCAGCGGGCCTTTCAGCGCCAGGCGAGTGCGGCGGATCGAATCGAGTGTGGCCTTGGGCAGCGGATCACCTTCGGCGGTGACACCGGCGAGGCCGGCAACGCAGGTTTCCCATTCGAACGGCGCTTCGAGCGCTTCGAGCACGGCCAGGGTGGCGTCGACGATTTCGGGGCCGATGCCGTCTCCGGGAATCAGGGTGGCGGGGATGCGGGCGATGGTCATGGTCGTGAGGCTCTTCGTTCGTGCAGGGAATTCGATCAGCAAGCTTTGCGCCGGGTCGATCAGTCGGCCCATCAATCGGAGTCCGATCCGGACGTTTTAGCGGAACTGCGACGCGCGCGTGGATGACTTTGGTCGTAGACCGCGGCCAGGCGCTTCCAGTCGAGCTGAGTGTAGATCTGCGTGGTCGCCAGGCGGGCGTGGCCGAGCAACTCCTGCACGGCGCGCAGGTCGCCGCTGCCTTCGAGCAGATGGGTGGCGAAGGAATGCCGCAGCTTGTGCGGATGCAGGTGGGCGGGCAGGCCGGTGCGCTGCGCCCAGGCGTGCAGCGCAGTGCCGATCTGGGTGCGGCCGAGGCGACCGCCGCGCGGGCCCAGGAACAGTGCGCGTTCACCAAGCTTGGCGATGCTGCCGCGATCCTGCAGCCAAGCGTCGAGCGCGGCCCGGGCCTGGCGACCGACCGGCACGATGCGCTCGCGATTGCCCTTGCCGATCACCCGCAGTTCGTCCGAAAAAGCGTTCTCACCGTTGGCGGCGTCATGCGGAACATCGAGCTGATGCAGTTCGGCCAGGCGCAGGCCGGCTGTGTAGAACAGCTCGACCATCGCCCGGTCGCGGCGCTCGAACGCCGTGTTTGCGGGCGCATCGAGGGCGGTACTCAGATCTTCGGCGTGGATCACTTTCGGCAGCACCCGCGCGCCTTTCGGGCCGCGCACGCCGGTGGCCGGGTTGTGGCTCAGCTCGCCGCAGCGGATCAGGTAGCGGAACAGGCCACGGACGCAGGACAGGTAGCGGCGCAGGGTCGGCGGCTGCAGGCCCTTGCGATGGCTGCGGGTCAGGAAGCCGCGCACCGTATGGATATCGACTTTCGCCGGCTCGCTGATGCCGCATTCGCGGCAGTAGGCCAGGAAGAAACCGCATTCGCGGGCGACCGCGCTGGTGGTCGCTTTCGGCGATTGCCGCTCGACGCTTAGGTGGCGCAGATAGCGCGTGAGGGCGTCGTCCAGCGCATCGCCCATCGGTTCGCAAGCAGTGGCCGGCAGCTTGGTGATGGTTCAGTTCATCCGCGTGCGCACGGCGGCGGATACCAGCTCCGCAGTCATTTCCAGGAACAGCTTGCCCTGCCGTGGCTGGAAGCGTTCGAGATCACGCGAACCGAGCGCGATGAAGCCGAGATGCTTGTCCTTCTCCAGGGGCACCACGGCTGCCGAAGCGATCAGCACCTCGGCTTTCGGGAACAGCAGCTTGGTCTTGTCCGGCTCGATCGGCCCGCAGTCGATCAGCCGCGTGCGCAGGAAATTGTCGTAGGCGCGGGCAATCGCGCTATGGGCTTCGATCGGCACGATGCCGTCGATGTCGTGGCGCCGATAGGCTGGCGCGTGCAGGCCGAGGAAGACATCGTCGATGTCGAAATCGTCCTTCATTGAGGCCTTCAGCGCGGCGAGGATCGCCGCCAGCGACGGCGCGCGGATCAGGCTCAGGCTGAGCTTCAGTACCTTGTCGGCCCGGGTCTCGTTGGCCTTGGCGCTGTCGAGCAATTTCTCCAGCCGCGCTTCAAGCCGCTGATTCCGGCCGCGCAGCAGATCCACCTGACGCTCAATCAGCGATATCGCCGAACCGGCGGCATGGGTGATCTCGATCTGTTCGAGCAGTTGTGGATGGCGGGTCAGCAGCAAGGGATCCGCCTTCAGATAGGCAATCACCTGCGCTTCATCCGGCAGCACCACGTCGGTTTCGACGCTGACCGGCGCTGGGGTTTCTGTCAGATCGACCACTCGAATCTCCCTTCAAAAACCGTGGTGGCGGGGCCGGTCATCAGCACCGGCGATGTTTCAGAGCCGTCCCATTCCAGGTTCAGCTTGCCGCCCCGGAGCGACAGTTCGGCGCGGCTATCGAGCAGGCCCCAGCTTCTGGCGACGGCGAAGGCCGCGCAGGCGCCGCTGCCACAGGCCAGGGTTTCGCCGGAGCCACGCTCGTAGACGCGCAGCCTGGCGTGAGTCGCGTCGATGATCTGCAGGAAGCCGACGTTGGCCGACTCCGGAAACAGCGCATGCGCCTGGAGCAGCGGGCCGATCCGTTCGACTTCGGCACCATCGACATCGTCGACCCGAATCACCGCATGCGGGTTGCCCATGCCGACTGCACCGAAACGGATGCGGCTGCCATCGGCCAGCTGTGCTTCGTAGTGCGCGGCCCGCGCGTGGGCCGCCAGCGGAATCGCCGCCGGGGCGAAGCGCGGCGGGCCCATGTCGACGGTGACGTCGCCGTTGTCGAGCAGGCGCAGTTCCAGGCGGGCGCTGGTGGTCTGCACCCGCAGCGCGTGCTTGCTGCTCAAGCCGTGATCGGCGACGAAACGGGCCAGGCAACGCGCGCCATTGCCGCACTGGCCGACCTGCGAGCCATCGGCGTTGTAGATGCGGTAGCCGAAGTCGACCTCGGCTGACGGCGCGGGATCGACCACCAGCACCTGATCGCAGCCGACGCCGAAGCGGCGATCGCTCAGCCGGCTCAGCAGTGCGGCATCCGGCTGGAACGGCTGGACCGTGGCGTCGATGACGACGAAATCGTTACCAAGGCCGTGCATCTTGGTGAAGGCGAAGGTGCTGGGAGGGAGCATCCCGTCAGCGTAGCGGCTTAGGCCGAACCTGTCATGGCGCAGTGTGCAGATCATCAGCTTTGCCGAGTCTCCAGGTGCCGCTGGGGCACCTGCGAGAGGTGCCCGGGATGCCTCCCGGATGCTCGGAGATAGCGAGCGGAATCGATATCGTTTGATAACAAGAATGCGTATCATTTAATATTGGTGCCAGCTTGACCAAAGGTTCACCGCGCCATCCGCCCGGCAACGTGACCAGCACCCGAACCACTCAGGACCCCGCTCTCGATGCCGCTGAACCTGCCAACGCGTGTGCCCCGGAAACTGCTGGTCGAGAAAATGACAGTGAAACTGAGCCTTGCGCTCTGTGTCGCCGTGCTGCCGGCGCTGTCCTTGCCGGCTGCGGCGGCCACCCAGCAGGAGGTGCTCGAGCAGAAGGTCGATGCGCTGGCCAGGCAACTGGAAGCACTGCAGGTGGAACTGAAGGCGCTGAAGGCCGAACAGGCTGCGGCGGCTCCCGCAGCCGCGCCAGTTGCTGCCACCGTCACCGCACCTGCCGCACTGGCGGACCCATCGGCTCAGCCAACCCGTCAGGACGCGCGCGCCGCCGCCGAGCACAAGGAAGCTTTTCTATCGGGCTATGGCGAGGTCAACTTCAACCGTTTCGACCACGACGCCAGCCGCACCGAGGCCACCGTGCGTCGTGCCGTGTTCGGCATCGGCTACCGCTTCAACGACAGCACCAGCTTCGTCTCCGAGTTCGAGACCGAGAACACCGTGGTGTCGGCCGAGGACGGCGGCGAGTTCGAGGTCGAGCAGTTCTATGTCGACCACCGCTTCAACGATTACTTCAGCACCAAGGTCGGCCTGATCCTGATTCCGATCGGCTACTTGAACACCGCCCATGAGCCGACCCGCTACTTCGGCGTCGAGCGCAACAACGTCGAGACGCGGATCATCCCGTCGACCGAACGTGAAGGCGGCATCTCGCTGTACGGGCGCACGCCGTTCGGGCTCAGCTATGACCTCGGCCTGACCACCAGTTTCAATTTGTCGAACTGGGATTACGGCTCGCCGGATGGTGCCCAGTCACCGCTCGGCTCGATTCACGGCGAACTCGCCAACAGCCGCGCCTCCGATCTCGCCCAATATGTGTCGCTGAACTACGACGGTATCGCCGGCGTCAATTTCGGCGGCAGCGTGTTCACCGGCGAAGTCGGCCAGAACCAGCCGGTGGGCGTATCGGCCAGCCCGCGCTTCACGCTGTGGGAAACCCATGCTCGCTACACCGAGGGCCCGCTGCAGTTGCAGACGCTCTACGCCCACGGTGGCTTCAGCGACACCGCCGCGCTGAACCTGGCCAATGCCGGTGCGCTGACGCCGATTCCGAAAGCCTACTTCGGCTGGCTGGTGCAGGGTGCCTACCGGGTCTGGCGAGTCGGCGATTACGCGTTGACACCGTTCGTCCGTTACGAGCGCTTCAACACTGGCTCCGATTACGCCAGCCAGCCGCCTGGCTTCGGCTCGCCGGATCGCCCGACCGAAAGCGCGTTCACCTACGGCACCAGCTTTTTCATCACGCCGAACCTGGTGCTGAAAGCGGACTACCAGCAGTACCGTCGCGCCAAGGAAGACAACCGCTTCAACCTCGGCGTCGGTCTGCAGTTCTATTGAGGCCGGACGTGAGTCTCTCGTCGCGGATCGTACTGTTGCCGCTCGTCGCCCTGATGGCCAGCGCGCCGGCGCGGGCGACGGTCTACCTGTCGATCGAGGATGCGCAGCAGGCGATGTTCGGTGCGTCGGTCATGACCGCGCAGCCACTGACGCTCGACGCCACCCAGATGAAAGCCATCGAGCAAGCCAGCGGCGTGCCGGTGCGCGGCAGCTTGCTGCGGGTCTGGCGCGCCGCCGATGGCGGCTGGTTTCTGGTCGACGCGGTGATCGGCAAGAGCGAGCTGATCAGCTACGCGATCGGCCTCGATGCCGACGGCCGGGTCAAGCAGGTGGAAGTGCTCGAATACCGCGAATCGCATGGCGGCGAAATTCGCTATCCGGGCTGGCGCAAGCAGTTCGTCAACAAGAAGCCGGGCGACGAACTGCGAATCGGCGACGACATCCAGGGCATCAGCGGCGCAACCCTGTCCTGCGAACACGTCACCGATGGCATCCGCCGCCTGCTCGCGACCTGGGCGTTGGTGCTGAAGCCGCTCGCCTGAAGCCGGTTCCCTGAAGCGCCTGGTTCTGGCGACAGTAGACTGCCGCAATGACTTCCAAACATCGGCATCCGTCCGGCCTCCCGGACTCGACCCCGACGGTGCCTGCGTTCCTGCTGCGCGCCCGGCGGCTGGCGTCGATCGCCTCGGCCCGGATGCCGGACTGGCAGCGGCGTGCCGTCTATGGGGCGACCGCGCTGCTGCTGTTTAGCGGCGGAGCTTGGTTGTTGCTGCACCACTACGGCGCGGTCGCAGGCGAATTCGGCGCGTCGCCCAGCCCCTGGGAACATCCGACCTTGGCCGTGCACGGCGCGGCGGCGATGGCCTTCCTGTTCCTGTTCGGCAGCCTGCTGCCGGTTCATGTGATGCGCGGCCTGGCCTTGCACCGCAATCGGCTGACCGGCTTCGCACTCGTCGGCCTGAACGGCCTGCTCGCGCTCAGCGGTTACGGGCTGTACTACGCCGGCGGCGATCAGTTGCGTGCCGCGATCAGTCTGCTGCACTGGCTGCCCGGCCTGCTGCTCGCGGCGCTGCTCGTTGTCCATATCGTCATCGGCCGTCGCCAGCGCAGCGAATGAACCAGCTACGCCGCGCGCGGCCCTGGCTCGGCACCTTGGTCGAGATTTCAGTCGCCGCGGATCTCGATACGCCAGCGCTGCTCGCCGCAGTCGAAGCTGCTTATGCCGTGATCGCCGAGGTGCACACCACGATGAGCGTGCACGAGCCTGGCAGCGAGCTGTCGCGCCTCAATCGCGGGGCTCATCTGGGCGCCATGCCGGCCAGTGCGGGACTGCTGACCATCCTGCGCGCCGCGCTGGCGTTTGCCGAGGACAGCGATGGCGCTTTCGATCCGGTGGTCGGCGGCCGTCTGACCGCGCTCGGCCTGCTGCCAGCCAGCGAGGTCACGGCCGCGCCGCAAGCCAACTGGCGGGATGTGCTGATCGACGGCGACCAGCTTCGCTTCCTGCAGCCGCTGCGGCTGGATTTCGGCGGCATCGCCAAGGGTCATGCGGTTGATTGCGCCATCGACGCACTGCGCGCCGCCGGGATTGCCGAAGCGCAGGTCAATGCCGGCGGCGATCTGCGGGTGTTCGGCCCTGCAGCGCAGCGGATCGCGCTGCGCGATCCGCGGGCACCGTCGCGCTGGTCGCAGATCGTCGAGCTGCAGGATCAGGCGCTGGCCAGCAGCGCGGGGTATTACACGGCTGGGGCGTCGCCGAGCGCCTTGGTCGATCCGCGCAGCGGCCAGCCGTATGCCGGTAGCGACAGCGTCAGCGTCATCGCGCCGACCTGCCTGGCTGCCGATGCACTGACCAAGGTCGCGCTGTTCGCAGCACCGGCGCGGCTCGAAGCGCTGCTGGAACAATACGAGGCGCAACTGCTGGTTCAACGTGGTGCGAACTGAAGTCGTCGCGTTACCAGCTGCTCGCCGAGTTCAACTGGAGGTCTGGAAACAATGAGCACAACGGTGATCCATCACGGCGGCTGCCACTGCGGTGCCGTGAAGTTCGAAGTCGACGCGCCGGCGTGCGTGCAGGTGCAATCCTGTAATTGCTCGATGTGCCGGCCCAGCGGCTATCTGCATCTGATCGTGCCGGCGAGCGCCTTCCGGCTGTTGCAGGGGGCCGACCAGCTGACCACGTATACCTTCAACACCGGCGTCGCCAGGCACCTGTTCTGCAAGGTCTGCGGCATCAAATCGTTCTACGTGCCGCGTTCGAACCCGGATGGCTTTTCGGTCAACGTCAATTGCCTGGAAGCGGGCAGCGTCGAGTCCATGACCATCGAAGCCTTCGACGGCCAGCACTGGGAGCAACACGGCGCAGCGCTGGCGCATCTGAGCCGCTGAAGCGGCAACAGCGCCTGCGGAACCTGAATAAGCGGTGAAATGTTTGTAAACGCGAGTTATTTGCATTAACGTCTCGCCCAACAAATCTGGAATGTGCGAGCACCATGCGGCAAGCGAAGATGGCGGGAATGGCGGCGGCGATCGTCGCGGGATGGCGGCCGTTGCTGGTGCTGGCCGGGCTGGGTTTGTCGGCCTGTGACGGCGGTGGACCCGTCCCGAGCGCGGCACCGCAATTCGAGGATCCGCCGCAGGTCACGCTAGGCGAGCGCCTGTTCCTGGAAACCCGTTTCTCGCAGTTCTTCGCGGTCAATTCATCGGTTAGCGTCAACCAGACCTTGTCGGCTGGCGACCCAGCCGTTGCCAGCTTGCCGACCCTCGCCGGCAGCCTGCCCGGGCCGTTCGCAGGCCAGGCGATGAATTGCCGGCAGTGCCATCTGGTCGACGAGAAATCTGGCATCGCCGGCGGCGGCAACCGTACCTATTCGGATTTCGCCCGTCGCTCGGTGATCACCGACCGCGGCGATGGCCCGGCGATGACCGTTCGCAACTCGCCGGCGCTGGTCAATTCGACGGTGCCGCGCGCCAAGGATTTCATCCTCCATGCCGACGGCGAATTCACCAGCGCCACCGAACTCGCCCGCGCCACCCTGACCGGCCGCATGGGCGGCTGGCTGCCGAACGAGACCGCACTGGCCATCGCCCAGGTCGCGCGAGTGATCCGCGAGGACGACGGCCTTGGCGCATTGGCCGCCGATGGTGGCGGCAGCTATCGCGCGGTGTTGTCTGGCACCAGCCCCAGCCTGAAGCTGCCGGCGGAGTTCCAGCTCAATGTCAGCACCGCCAGCGACGAGCAGATTGTCGACGACGTGGCGCGCCTGATCGCCGCCTATGTCGAAAGCCTGCTGTTCGTGCAGAACGCCAACGGCGTGAACGTTTCCTCGCCGTTCGATCTGTTCCTGGCCCGCAACAATCTGCCCGCTTCACCGGCGTTCGGCGAAAGCGATCTGGATTACGGCCGCCGCCTGCGCGCCCAGCTCGATGCGCTGGCGGCCCCGCAGTTCGTCGCGGCCGATCAGCTGCGCCGCTTCCAGTTCCACCTGCAGCCCTTCGCCTTCAACGAGGCCGAACTGCGAGGCCTGCGCGTGTTCCTGCGCGAACCGGCCGATACGGCGGGTCTCAGCGAGGCGGAACGCTCGTCCGGCGGCGTCGGCAACTGCGTGGCCTGCCACGCGCCGCCGCAGTTCAGCGATTTCGGCCTGCACAACACTGGCGTGACCCAGCTGGAGTACGACGGCATTCACGGCAGCGGCGCCTTCGCCAGCCTTGCGGTGCCCAGCCTGAGCGAGCGGGCGGACCCGGCCGTCGCCCGCGCCAGCCTGCCGCATACGACGGTGCATCCCGACTATCAGGGCCGGATGCGGGCGATTCCCGTTGCCACCGATCCCGGCCGTATCGATCTCGGTGCCTGGAACGTGTTCGCGAACACGGACTTCCCGAACAGCCAGCACGCGCTGCGCAATCTGCTGTGCGGCATCTCGGTCAGCGACGAAGCCTGTGCTGCGAGTACGGACGAAGCGCTGCTCGCGCGTTCGGTCGCCACCTTCAAGACGCCGAGCCTGCGCGACCTAGGCGACTCCCAGCCGTACATGCACGACGGCCAGTTCGACACTCTGGAAGCCACGGTCAGCTTCTACGCACAGACCGCGGCGATGGCTCGCACCGGCAGCTTGCGCAATGCCGATCCGAGGATCGCCAACATCGCGATCAATACGCAGGACCAGAGCGATCTGGCGGCGTTCCTGCGGGCGCTGAACGAGGATTACAACTAGCGCACACCTACCAAGACCCGTCATTCCCGCGCAGGCGGGAATCCAGTTCTGATGCGGTGCGCTACGGCCGAAACTGGATGCCCGCCTGCGCGGGCATGACGGCTCTTGATTAGTCCAATTGACTCGAAAATGCGCTTGCGCTGAGGTTCAGGCACCGAGCGCCGCGATCGGCAGTTCGATGCTGACCTTGCCGGCCTTCTCGAACTGCAGTTCCAGCTTCACCGTCTGGCCGGCAACCAGCGCCTGGCTCAGCCCGATTAGCATCAGGTGATAGCCGCCGGGTGCCAGCTCCACGGTCTTGCCGGCGGGAATCGCCAGCCCGTCGCTGACGGCACGCATCTGCATCTGGCCATCGGCCATCGACATCTGGTGGATTTCGACGCTGGTGGCGGCTTCGCTGCTGATCGCGACCAGACGGTCGTCCTCGCTGCCGTCATTGCTGATGGTCATGAAGCCGACGCCAGTGCCGCCGGCGGTCGGCGTCTCCCGCGAACGCGCCGAGCGGATCAGCAGATCGCCGACCTTCGTCTCGCTGCTTGCCGCAGCTTCGGGAGCCGCCGATGCAGCAGGGGTAGCCGGCGGCGTGGTCGGCTTGCAGGCAGCCAGCAGCGTGAAGGCGGACAGCGTGGCGATGCAGCTCAGTCGAAGGTTCATGGTCATGGCGTGGCCGGCTTCAGCAAGGGATCTTCGTTCGGCGTGTCCTGCAGATAGGCCAGGGTGTTGCGCACGGTTTCCTGGCCCCAGCCGCGAGTGATGAACACCAGCCGGGTGCGGTGATCGTCGCTCGGCCAGGCCGGCAGTTCCTCGGCCGGATGTAGCAGGTTCTGCACGCCGTGCAGCACGGTCGGCTTGTCCTGGCCCGCCAGGTTGACGATGCCCTTGAAGCGCAGCAGATCGGTGCCGGTCAGCGAGCGCAGGAAATCCAGCCAGCCGAACAGCTTCCAGGCCGGCACCGGCTCGTCGAGGATCAGGCTGAAGGTCTGGATGTCGGACCACGCCGGGCCATCGCCCCAAGCATCGACATTGTCCGACACCACCGGCAGCAGGCGGATCGAATCGGCCTTCAGGATCAGCGGGCTCAGGGTGAAATCGGCCGACTGCGGCCGCCGCCGACCATCCGTAAACAGCCAGTCCGGCCGCGCCGCGCCCTTCTTCGGCACATAGACCTCGGCATCCGGGTTCAGGCCCTTGAGCTGCTCGCGCAAGGCCGCCAGCGCCGCCTCGTCGACCAGATCGCTCTTGGTGATCAGCAGCGCGTCGGCGCTGGTGATCTGCTTCTGGGCGATGTCGATTTCCTCGACCGTGGTGCCGGCGTTGGCGGCGTCGACCAGGGTCACCACGCTGTCGAGCACGAAGCGTTCGGCAAGCTGCGGCGCGCGCAGGATCTGGCTGAGGATCGGCCCCGGTTCGGCCAGGCCGGTGGTTTCGATGATCACCCGCTTGAGGCTGGGAATCTGCTTGCGCTGCGCCTTGCTGAACAGGGTCATCAGCGCTTCGGCGAGCCGGCCGCGCGAGGTGCAGCACATGCAGCCGCCTTCGATCAGCTCGACTTCGTCCGGCTCGGCCTGCTCGACCAGATGATGATCGAGGCCGACATCGCCGTACTCGTTGATCACCACCGCCGTGCCGGTCATCGACGGATGACGGAGCAGGAAATTCAGCAAGGTGGTCTTGCCAGCGCCGAGGAAGCCGGTCAGCAGCACCATCGGAATGCGGGTGTCGGCGGCGACGGGCGCGGCTGAGGGGTCTGGAGTCTGCACGGCGGTCTCGTGACGATCTGCAAGGCGGGCGGCGATTATCGCCGCTCGCTGCCGGGCGGACATGCGGCGCTCGGCAGGACGGCCGCCGGGCCACGGCCACGCAGCCGGATGGCGACACCGAACAGCGCCATCAGCACGATGATCGCGGCCAGCCCGCTCATCAGCAGGTTGCGCTGGTTCGGCGTGAGGCCGAGCGGATCCAGGAAATGGCCCTTGTGCAGCAAGTTGAACAGCAGCGCCTGCGCCTGCTTCAGCTCGCCGTACGGGCCGCCGAGCTGAGCCGCGACCAGGCCGCTGCGCGTCTCGAAGTACCAGGTCTGCTGGGCTGGCCCGGTCGCGCGCCAGACCGGCAGACGCTTGTTGGCGAAGCCGTAATCGCGATCGAAGCTGCTGATCAGCACCGGTGCTTCGCTGATCTCGCTACCGAAGGCGCCGCTGGCGAGGCGTAGCGCGAGTGCTTCGTCGCCGCCGTCGATCGCGCTGCCATCGGCGGCACTCAGCCGCACTTCCGGCTTGGCGTCGCGCAGCGCAACCACTTTCCAGACCGGCGCGCCGCCGAACACCGGCACGGCGATCGCTTCAAGCAATGCGCCATCGCCAGCCTTGAACGGCAGTGCCGAGAGCTGCGCCGTGCTGATCGCTGGCGGCAGCGGTGCGGACTGTCCCGGCAGCTCATCGGTCAGCAGCTTGAACAGGCCGGTGGCCGGAAACAGCAGCGCCGGCAGCACCGCGATCCAGGCCAGCCGACGATGAAAACGCCGGCTGGTCTGCGCACCACCTCGGCGCAGCAGCATGGTCGCGCCCAGTACGGTGGTTACCAAGAACAGGCCGACCATCAGGCCGATCGCCGCCGGCCGCAGGTAGGGCACTTCGATGAAGCTCAGCGTGTGCAAGCTCTGGAACAGGCCCTGCCAGTAGCGCTTGCTGCTGCCGCTCAGGGTGCCGAGGCGATCGCCGCCGGTGTCGACATAGACCACCGTGCCGATGTCGTCCTCGAAGGCTATGGCCCAGACCGGCAGCAGGCGGTTGATCCACGGATAGTCGCGATCGAACTGTGTGATCAGCCAGGCATCGCGAACCGCGGCCGTCTGCTCGCCGCTGTAGTGGCGAGCCAGTGCAATGGCCCGCGCGCGGTCGGCGTTGGTGATCGGGCTGCCGGTCTCGGCATCGAGATAAATTCTTTCTCCTTGGCGCTCGGCCTTGCCCGCCGGCTGCACTTGCAAGGCCGCATGACCATCGACCGCGACATAGCGCAGCTGGCTGGCCTCGCTGATGCCCGCAGCTTCAAGCACTGCACTCGGTGCCTTGAACGCGGCGGCCTCGAAGCTCGTCTGCGGCGGCTGGAACGTCACCGGCTTCGGGCCGATGGCGACGATCAGCGGATGGATCGCGCCACTGCTGGCCCAGACCACCGCCGTGATGGCGGCGATCCAGGCCAGCGCGCGATGCGCTCGGCGGAACTTTGCTGGGGTCGACATCGCAATACTCCTTAGCCGAAGGCCCAGCGCAGGCCACCAAAGAACAACCGGCCTTCGCCGGGCAGGAACAGGTTCTTGTTCGACACCGCCTGGAAGTTGGTGGTGGTCGACACGCTGCCGACATAGCCCCGATTGAACAGGTTGCGGGCGTCGAAGAACAGCGACAGGCCATGCGGCAGGGTTACGCCGGTCGACAGGTTCCAGATCGCGTAGCCCGGTGCGGTCTGGGTGTTCGCGTAGTCGACGTAGTTGTGGTTCGCCGCTTCGACACCCGGCTCGACGAAGAAGCCCAGCGGATGGTCGTAGCGCAGCTGCGCCTGGTAGTAGTGCTGCGGTACGCCGGCCAGACGGGCGTTGCCGTAGGTGGCATCGTGGTCGAAGCTGAACTCGTTCCAGGTGTAGGTCTGGTGGAAGCTCAGCTTGTCGCCGGCCGTGAGGCCATCGCTGAGCAGACGGATCGCCAGCCCGGCTTCGACGCCCTGATGCACGGTTTCATCGGCATTGAACTGCACCGCCGTGGTCGGCGTGTTGGCGCGCAGCAGCAGTTCCTTGGTCAGACTGGCGTGGTAGTAGGTCAGGTTCCAGGCCAGCCGCTGCCATTCGCCGCGAGTGCCGATTTCCACCGCCAATGCGCGCTGGGCATCGAGCGGCACGAAGCCGCCGGTGCCGAGCGCCGCGCCGCCGGCGATGATCGCCGTGGTCTGGTTCAGCGCGCCGTAGTCCGGGGCCTCAACGCTGGTGCTGACATTGCCGAACAGCTGGGTGTGCGCGTCGAGCGCGTAGAGCAGGCCGAGCTTGGGGTTGAAGGCGCGGTAAGTACGGTCGGCGGATTCGGCGGCATTGCGGCGATCGGTGTAGTCCCGCGTGGTGATCAGGCCCTGCGCGCCGATGATCAGGCTCAAGTCTTCGCGGACCCAGAGCCGGTTCTCGCCGTAGAGATCGTAGGTGCCGGCTTCTTCGGTGGCATCGCCGCTGATCGCGCCGCGCTGGCCGCCGCTGTTGGCGAACACCCTGGCGTTGTTGTGCTGGAGCGCGGCATTGCTGCCCAGCGTCACTTCGTTGCGCAGACCGAACAGATGCCCTTCGCCGTTCCACTGCGCGAAGCTGCCGTAGAAATCACCGCGCCCGTCGACCACCACGCCGGTCACCGGATGGAACAGCCGGCGGTCCCAGTAATAGGCGCCGACATCGAGCTGGCCGCCGCCGAGCTTGACGCTGGTCTTGTTGGCAAGACGCAGGGTGGTCGGGTCGCGCTTGGTGTTGAAACTGTTGGCAGTCGGCGCGACCGAACGCGGATGGTTCAGCGCATCGTTCAGCGACAAGGCGCCCGGCAGCTCCTGATCGATCTCGTTGAAGTTCAGATAGAAGCGCGTCTCCACGGCTGGCGTGATGCGGTAGCCGATGTTGCCGCTGAAGCGCCGGTTGTCGCTGCGCTGCTGATCGCGATAGCCATCGCTCTGGCTGTTGGTGAACGCCGCGTAGACATCGACATCGCCGTAATCCCTGGCGTAGGCCAGATGCTCGCGGTAGGTGTCGTTGCTGCCGCCATCGAGGCGCAGCAGCCAGGTCTGGCCGGCGGTGCGGCCAGTCGGCGTCACCACGTTGATCGCGCCGCCGAGCGTCGAACTGCCGTAGCGCAGCGCGTTGGCGCCCTTGTAGACCTCCAGGTAGCGGGTGGTCAGCGGATCGATTTCCTGGAAGTCGCCGAAGCCATCGGCGCGCGATACCGGCAGACCGTCTTCGAGCAGATAGACGCCGCGCAGGTGAGCGCTGCGGCCAAGGCCTGAGCCACGGATCGACAGCCGCACTTCCTCGCCGAAGCGGGCCTGGGCGAACACGCCCGGGACATCGCGCAGCGTGTCCTTGAATGACACGGCATAGCGATTCTCGAAGGCTTCAGCGACGACCAGATCGACGCCGCCCGGCGTCTTCTCGATCTGCGCGCGGGCATCGGCAACGCTGGGCGCGGTGGACGAACCGTCCTTCTCGGCGGTGACCTTCACTTCGGACAACACGGTCACCGGCGCAACGGCGACTTCAATGCCGGGAGCATCGGCAGCGGTGGCAGACAGACTCAGCGACAGCGGGGCCAGCAGGGACAAGACAGCGGTGCTGCGTTTGAACGCAGACATCGTGAAAGCAGACATGCAGAGCACTCCAGTTCCTGCGCGTCGTCTGGACGCGCCGGAGAACTCGCCCGGTCAGGGGCGACAAGAGATGCAGGTGGGTGTTCCTGCACGCAGCACTTCCTCGACAGGCACCGCGCGGCGCAAGGCCGGCGGCAGGTCAGGAACGGCGCAGCGGGAACGCTTCCCGGCATCGACGAACGAAACGGCAGCCCTGCGACGCGGCCCGAGAGTCTGTCTCTGGGGCGCGTCGGATCAGGCTGTGTACGTGTCGATGACGGCAGGTGGTGCGCGGGCCGGCGGCAGCCGACGCTGGCTGGCCGAGGCGGTGCTGACGGCCGTGGCCGGGCGGCCCAGCGTTGCCGCAGGAATGGCCAGCGCGAAGCTGGCCTGAGTGACCGGCAGCGCCGGCGCGACGGCACCAGCAAACGGACAACTCTGATGCTCCGAGGCAATGCGATGCGCCTCGTGCTGCGCCGGATCGTGACCGGCGTGCATGTCGTGAGACATGCCCGCCATGCCGCCCGCCATATGGGCCATGCCGCGATGAGCGGCATGCGGATCGGCCGCGTCGGCCGCGGCCATCGCCGCCATCATCGCGGCGTGATCGTGATGAGCCGCGTGTTTGCTGGTCGGCGGCGCTAGCGCCGCACTGAGCGGGCTGGCCGGGCAGATGATCAGCCAGCGTCCGCCTTCCTCGCCGGTGCCGGTCCAGCCGGGCATGAAGCCGACCGGAATCAGGCTGCGCAGCACGACCGCACTCAGCGCCAACCACAGCGCGAAGGAGTGCAAGGCAGTGCGGGAGCGGAACATCGGCGTGGCGCGAACGGTCGGTAACGGACGGTCGCGCACGATAAGACATCTATCGCATTGCGGCAACGAACCGTCGGTGCTTATCTCATTCCGGAATATGCAGGCCGCGGATCAGCGTGTCGGCCGCAGCCGCTTCAGCGCACGGCTGAGATTGATCCGCGCCGGTTGATCGAGCTGATCATGGAAGTGGCCGGTGAAATACAGGCGCGGCTTTTCCAGAAAGCCGCGCAGCACCTGCCGCCGCCCGGCCACGTACTTCGAAAACGGCACCGCGTGATACTCCTCGCGGATGTCGGCGTCGTAGCGATCGAAACGCGCCGGCGCGCTGCCGAGGATCGCTAGATCGATGTCGAGCAGCAGCGCTTCATCGGTGCTCTGCGGCTGGGCGTGGTGGCGGGTCGCCAGGATCATGCTGCGCACCCGGCCGATCGCTTCGTGATCGCAGCCGGCGGCGGTCATCGTCCGCTCGGCGAGATAGGCGCTCTTCAGCTCGTTGCTGTCGCTGGCCGTGCTGTAGACGGCGTCGTGATACCAGATCGCCAGTTCGATCTCGCCGGGCCGTTCCGCCAGCGTTTCAACCTCATCACCAGCCTTGAGGCATTCCTCGAGATGCTCGACCGTGTGATAGCGCCGATGCGGCTCGCGCCAGGCCTGGATCAGCGCCGCGCCGGCATCCGCGGGCGGCACCAGGCCAAGCTTCGACCACAGCAGCCGCCAGCGTTCGGGCAGATCGATGGTGGTGGCAGGAATGGCGCTCGGATGCATGGCACCATTATGGGTCCGGCGCGGTCAGCTTTCTGTTGCCGGGCACGCGCCAAACCGTTAGATCTCTGCCATGACGATCGATCTGTTGCCCGCGTTCATCCGCGACCACTATGAAGTTCACGAGGTAAAGCATGCTTGCGCCATTCTGTCGCAGGATTTCCCGGCGGAATGGGCCGAACTCTGTGATGTGCTGACCCGCTTCCGGCTCAACCGGAGCTGGATCGGGACAGGAGGTGGAAATCGTACACAGCTGGCGGCCTGGATAGACGCCGAATTCGGTCGTCACGGGTGGCTCGAGAAGCAGTTCAGCACCAGCATCGTCGTCGACGGACGGGCATCCGAATCGCCGACCCACAAGGTCGATTGTTTCAAAAATCGTGTCGCGCTTGAACTGGAATGGAACAACAAAGATCCGTTCTTCGACCGCGACCTCAACAACTTTCGGCTCCTGTTCGAACTGCGTGCGGTCAGCGTCGGCATCATCGTCACTCGTTGCGACGACCTGCAGACGATCTTCAACAGTCTCGGCCGAGGATCGAGCTATGGGAACAGCACCACGCATATGAGCAAGCTGTTGCCGCGCATTCGTGGCGGCGGCGGAGCCGGCTGCCCGCTGCTGGTCTTCGGGATCTCTCGGAAGCTGTATGTCGACGACAGCGCGCCGCCTGAAACAGTCTGATCAGAACAGCCCGTCTTGTTTCGGACTGTTTCGATTGCCCGCTTGCGAGTGGTTCGAGTAGGTCGTCCAGGTCGGAAAATACTCGTCCGACTGATTGCCCCACACGGTCCAGCCCTTGCGCGGACCACGGGCAAACATTTCCAGATAAGGGCCTGGACTGCAGGATTCAACGATGTCATAGAACTCGTCAGGCTTGCGCGAATGCTCGCGCTTCTGGGTTCTCAGGATGTTGACCTGCCGCCTTCCCGGCGCCAGCGTTCGCGCGTTCTTGCCACGGACGCCGAACAACACGAGTTCCGTCGTATTGCGGAAGTAGAAGCCGACCCCGCGACCGTCCGGGCCACCGTCCTTGCGCACCTTGTGCCAGACGATGTTCGACTTGTACTCGAAGCCCCAGGCCTTCAGCGTTTCCAGGCCTTCCGGCAGCAAGGCATTCGGTACCCACAGGTACAGATGAGCGGTATCAGTAAGCGCTGACGACACCGGCAGCGCCTTGATCTCGGCCAAGGTCATGGTCCCGTAGCGGTTCAGTCTGCGATGTTCAGGCGCGACCTTGCCGGTCCGGTTCTGGAATTGCCAAGGTGGGTCAGCAAGGACGGTCGAGAATCGCTGGACGCCAATCTGACGGAGAAAATCCGCTGCGGCATCGGGTGTCGAGGCTTGCTGTTTCATCGCGGCATTGTTGTCGAAAGCCCGCGGTCGCGCCAGCGCCTAGAACAATAATCGAGTGGTCAGGATGGCTTCATTTACCCTTCCAGACCGGCACCCGCTTCTCCATGAACGCCTGCCCGCCTTCGCGCGCGTCTGCGGACATCATCAGCCGGCCCCCGGCTTCCATGCTCAGCCGCGACAGATCGGTGTCGCTCTCGTCGATGCAGGACTTCAGCAGCTTGATGCTTTCGCCGATCGCCAGCGGCGCGTTCACCGCGATCGAACGCGCCAGTTCGATGGCGCGTTCGATGACCTGATCGGCCGGTGCCAGCGCGTTGATCACGCCATGGCGATGCAGCAGTTCGGCGGCCATCGGCTCGCCGGTCAGGATCGCCTGGGCGGCGAGATTGCGCGGCAGCACGCGCGGCAGGCGAGCGACGCCACCAGCAGCCGCGATGATGCCGCGCTTGACC
Source organism: Nevskia sp. (assembly GCA_030694365.1). Taxonomy (GTDB): domain Bacteria; phylum Pseudomonadota; class Gammaproteobacteria; order Nevskiales; family Nevskiaceae; genus Nevskia. Next base: position 19,429 of record JAUXYM010000116.1, read on the forward strand.
TCGGGCAGGCCAAATGCGCTGTTATCGGCAGCGACGATCAGCTCGCAGGCCAGCGCCAGTTCGAAGCCGCCACCCAGCGCCTGACCACGTACCGCCGCGATCCAGGGCTTGCGGCGCACGGCATTGACGAAGCCGGCAAAGCCACCTTCAACGGCCATCAGTTCCTGCAGCACGCGCGGGTTCGACATCGCCGACAGATCGAGCCCGGCGCAGAACACTTCTGGCCGCGACGAAGCGAAGACGACGACCCGAATCTCCGGATCGGCCTCGGTGACCTTGATGATCTCGGCCACCGCGCGCGCCAGGCGGGCGTTGACCGCGTTCATCCGCAGCGGCCGGTTCAGGGTGATCACGGCGACGAAGCCATCGCGGCGTTCGAGCAGCACTGGGCTGCCAGGCGCGCCGACCGGCGGCAGATCGGCAGCCTCGAAACTCCAGCGCATCTGGCCATCGACCAGGGCGATGTTGCCGGGCAGGCCGATCGGCTCGCGCGAGCCTTCGATCAGCAGCGCCTGAGCGCGCAGATCGCCAGCCGGAATGGCGGCAACGGTACGCGCGCCGTCCGGCGTGCGGGCAACGATGGTGGCCAGTTGCGGATCGCCGCCACCGTCGTACTTGACCAGATAGGACTCGACCGTCGCCGGGCCTTCGTAGCTGTCCAGCACTGCGGGTGCAGGCCCACGCGCGGCATCGACTTCGGCCTGCAAATCGAAATCCTGCGGCGGCTTGGTCGGCTGGCGCGTGGCGAGAACAGCAGCGTGATGCTTGGTGACGTAACCGCCGTTGCCATAAAGCAGACCGGTGCTGGCCGTGCCGCCGCGCAGCGTGCGAACCATCGCGGTGATCGCATGGCTCATGAAATCGCCGAGCGGGCCGCCGAAGAAACTCAGGCCGCCGGTGACGCTGGGCGCAACACCGTCGCGCACCGGTCCGAGCGCGCGCAGTGCCAGCTTCGGAATGCAGGGGAAGCAGCTGTAGATCTCCATCGCATCGAGATCGCTGGCCTGCAGGCCGTTGACCGCCAGGGTGCGCTGCAGCGCCGTTGCCATCGGCAGACAGCTGCTGAAGTTAGGGCGGGACAGGAAGTCGTCGATGTCGGTGGCACCAGCGCCGGACCAGACGTAGATCAGCTGGTCCTCCGGCACGCCGGCCGCGACTGCCGCGCCGCGCGACGTGACGATGATCGCCGCGCCCTGATTGACGAACAGCTGGGCGACCATCCGCTTCGGGTACGGATAGGCGATCGGCCGGTTCTTCGAGGTCGGCGTGGCGATCTCATCGGCACTGTGGCCCTTGCGATCCCAAGCCAGCGGATTGTCGGCGGCAACCTTGGCGTAGCGCGCCCACAGTGCTGCGGATTCGGCCTGCGCTTCGCTGGCCGTCTGGCCCCAGGCGGCGCGGGTGGCGTTCTCGTAAAGCGTATAGACCTCGGTCGGGTCCTTGAGCCCGTAACGAGCGGCGAGCTTGGTGACATAGGCCGAGCCATCGAGCATCGGCGCGGCCTTGGAGACTTTGGTCCAACCATCCGGCTGCTTGCGCTGCATCGCCGCCGCTTTCACCGAGCCAAAGGCTTCAGCGCCACAGATCATCACCGTGCCGGTTTCGCCGGACGCGATCGCGACCGCGGCCTGCATCAGATAACGCAACGGCGAATCGCCGCTGATGCCCTCGGTCGCAATTACCGTCGGCGTGATACCCAAGGTTTCGCTGACCAGACCAGGCAGGTTCTCGTAGGGCCAGGTCAGCTGTGGCACCACATAGAGCTGATCGACCTTGGCCAGCCAGCCGCCACCGGCGTCCTGATCGGCGAGACGCGCAGCCTGCTCGATCAGGCGCATCGGCTCATGGCCGGACTGGCCTTTCTCCGGGCGATCGGTGATGTCGCCGACACCGATGATTACCGGCAGGCTGTCGAGGTTTTGCATGCTTGCTCCGAAGGATCGCGAACTGGAAAAGCGCTGGGGCCGCGATCATGCCGAAGGAGGGGCGGTAAGTCTGGTAACCCTTTGCCCTCTCCCCCAGCCCCTCTCCCGCAAGGGGAGAGGGGAGACCGGCAGTCAGCGCGGAACCAAAGCCCTCTCCCCTCGCGGGAGAGGGTTGGGAGAGGGGGCGGCTGACCGCGACGCCAAGATCACTGATTCGCGCGTCACGAACCGGTGCCACCCATTCGAGCTTGAAAAAAGCGCGACCGGTCGCTTAATAACTATTATTGATTCGGCCACCAAATAGTTGAACGAAAGGACACGCTGAGACTTGAAGGGTGCACTCACTGTGGAGCAGAACGTGGCCGAATCAATAATAAAATCAATATGTTTTTTGTTATTGAGGCGGCCAGCGCCACCTATC
>JAUXYM010000001.1 GCA_030694365.1 Nevskia sp.
CGGCGAGGTCGGCACGTGGCCGAATCAATAACAAAATCAATATGTTTTTTGTTATTGAGGCGGCCGGCGCGGTCTACAACCCTGAGTCACTTCCTGCCATCATCGGCTTGCTTGTTCAACATTTTGAGGGCCGCCTCAATAACTGCCCTAGAAAACTTGGAGGCTAGCCCCGCGAGTAGCGCTTCGCCATGGGATCATGGTGGGCCGTGCTCACGGCCCGCCGCGATCCCTTGTTCGTCAATGCACTACCGCCACCACTACCACGCCGGCAACTTCGCCGACGTGTTCAAGCATGTCTTGGTCACCGGGCTGCTGACGGCGCTCAGCCGCAAGGACAAGCCCTGGGTGTTTGTTGATAGCCATGCCGGCGCGGGCGATTACGACCTTGGTGATCCTGTCGCTGATCGCACCGGCGAGTGGCGCGATGGCATCGGGCGCTTTGCCGATATCGCGGTCGACGCACTATCGACGCCGCCAGCCGTCGCGGCTTATCTGCGGCTGGTGCGAGCCGGTAATGCGGACGGCGGTTGCCGCTTCTATCCGGGTTCGCCGCGGCTGGCGCAGCAGATGCTGCGGCCGGCGCTGGGTGACCGGCTGATCCTCTGCGAAAAGATCGAGGAAGTGGCCGATGAACTGCGCCGGACGATGCGTGGCTCCGGGGCGACGATCCATGTTCGTGATGGCTACGAAGCGCATTCCTTGCTGCCGCCGCCGGAGAAGCGCGGGCTGCTGCTGATCGATCCACCGTTCGAGCGGACCGACGAGTACGAAGCGGTGTCCGAGCTGATCCGCAAATCGGTCGCGCGCTTCGCCAACGGCGTCTATGCGGCCTGGTATCCGATCAAGAACACCCACGTCGCGTCCAGCTTCGTGCGCCGCGTGGCGCGCGAGACCGGCAAGCCGACTCTGCAGTTGTCGATCGAGGTCGACATCCCCGCCCGCGAGCCTTCACCGATCACCGGCGTGGTCAAGCATCCGATGTCGGCCTGCGGGCTGTTGGTGGTCAATCCGCCGTTCGGTTTCGATACCGAGATGCGCGGGGTACTCGCCTTCCTGACGCCGATTCTGGCCCAGGGCTCGCGTGCCGAGTGGACCGTCAGCCTGATCGACTAGGTTGCGCGGCACTGTCGGAACAGGGCCGCGACCATGACGCCGATGACGACGGCACGATCAGGTCGGTGAACACGGTCAGCACCAGGGTGATCGCCAGCACCGCAATGTCGCCGCGCGGCGCGGTGGCGATCATCTGCCGCAGGCACGGCACTTCGCTCATTTTCCAGGACACGCCGAACAGGATCGCGGCCAGCGCGCACAGCGGCACGTCGGCGGCCCAGGGCGCGAAGAACAGCAGGATCGCCAGCAGCAGCGCCGCATGGCTGATGCTGGCCAGCGGGCCGGTGGCGCCATTGCGGATGCTGGTGGCGGTGCGGGCCAGTGCGCCGCTGGCCGCGAAGCCGCCGAACATCGGCGTGATCAGATTGGCTGCGCCCTGGGCGATCAGTTCCTGGTTGGCGTCGTGCGTGGTACCGGCGATCTGATCGGCGACCACCGCCGACAGCAGTGATTCCAGCGCGCCGAGCAGGGCGATCGACAGTGCGGCGGGCAGCAGTTCGATCAGCCGTGCACCAGCGATTCCAGCCACGGAGCCTGCCATCGAAGCAGGCAGCGAGAACGCCGGCAGGCCGGCTGGAATGGCGCCGTAGGCCTTGCCGATGGTGGTGACGCTGCCGAACTGGAAGCAGGCCTGCACGAGGCTGGCCGCGAGCATCGCCAGCAGCCGGGCCGGGCAGCCATGACAGCCCCGGGATGCGTGGCCCTGCCAGCATCAGGACCAGGCTGCCGGTCGCCATGGCGGTGGTCACCGGATCGGCGTTCGGCAGCGCCAGCAGCAGGTACCAGACCCGCTCCGAAAAGTGGCCGCTGCCCACTTCGGCCAGGCCGAAGAACGACGGCCATTGGCCGACGAAGATCACCAGGCCGATACCGGCCGTGAAGCCGAGGACCACCGGGCTGGGAATCCGGCGGATGACATTGCCCAGGCCTGCCAGACCGAAGGCGATCTGGATCGCGCCGGCCATGAAGCCGGCGAGGATCAAGCCGTCGACGCCTTGTTTCGCGCTAACCCCGGCGAGGATCACGACGAAGGTGCCGGTCGGCCCGGCGATCTGGAAGCGGGTGCCGCCGAACAGCGCGACGATCAGGCCGGCGATCACGGCGGTGTAAAGACCTTGCTCGGGCTTGATGCCCGAAGCGATCGCGAATGCCATCGACAGCGGCAGCGACACCACGCTGACCAGCAGCCCCGCCATCAGGTTCGGCAGCCAGTGACGACGCGCGAACAGGCCGGCGCGTGCCGCTTCGGTGATGGCGATCATCGGCTGAGATCAGAAGCTTGGTACGCGTGGGTTCGAGGTAGCCGTCGCCGTCGTGCCGCAGGATGGCGACTCGCGGTCACAAAAAAAGCCCCGGACTCCTTGATCGGAGTCCGGGGCTTTTTTCAACAGGCCGGGATCAGCGTGCGCTCGCCTGCTGGCAGGCAGCCATCAGCGCGGCGCCGCCGCTGGCGGCATAGGCGTTGAACGTCGTGGCATCGCAATAACTGATCTGCGGTGCGTAGGCACCCAGCGTGGTGGTCAATGCCGTGCTCGGCCGGGCGACGGCGCGGGCGTAATCGCCGGCAAAGCCCGGCTTCGCCAGGATCTGGCGCAGCACCAGAAGCTGCGCCGTGGTGTCGCCCCAAGGCTTCCAGTTGATGCCGAAAGTCGGGATCGCTTTGCTCGGGCGATTCTGGGTTGGCGACATCACGTAGACCACATAGTCATCCGGCTGCACGATCAGGCCACGGTCGGTGAAGCAGGACACCACCGCCGACTTGATGGTTTCGTATTGGCACAGCGACAGGTAGCGGGCTTCGGCAGTCGCGCCGACCAGCGGCGGCAGCAGCGGCGCGACCATCCGCTTGGCGCGGACGACCACGATCTTGCCGAACAGCAGCGAGGCACCGGCGCGCAGATAGTTGGAATCGCCATTCGGGTAGGCGATCTTGTCGGCGGTGCGCGAGATCGGCTCAAACTTGATATTGCGGTTCGGCAGGATGCCCAGATTGACGGTCTGCGATAGCTCGGAGACGGCCTCGATGCGGGCACATTTCCGGGCGTCGGGCGTGTTGTCGAAATTGATTTCGCCATCCCGGTCGCTGTAGATCAGGCGCGGCACCGGCTGGTTGCCGAGAAAGTTTGCGCCAGGGTTCGGCAGATAAATGCGGTAGCCGATCTGCCGGGCGACGCGGGTCAGCAGCGGGCTGTTGTCCGGCGTGCCGACATAAAGCACATTCGGCAGGCGCTGCGCTGGAGTGTTGGGCGGATTCTGGTAACGCAAGCTCAGCCGGTAGCTATCACCGGGTGTGCCGCCGGTCGGCAGTTCGGCGACATTGGGATCGAGCACTCCGCCATTGATCGACATGATGCGGGCATCGGGCAACGCGTCGATGAAGTTGCCACCCTGGGCTCCGTCATAAGACCCCATCGAGAAGTAGCGTACCTGCGGGAATCGACCTTCGATGCGGATCGAAGCGCCGGCTGGCAGCGACAACGGAATCTGGGCAACGCCATAGGTGGCGTTCTCGTCCAGAAAGCCGGTGTTCTTCTGTTCGGCGGTGTAGACGCGGAACGGGCAACCGACGGTCACCGCGCCGCTCAGGTCGCCGAGCAGGCCGGGCAGCAGTTGTGCTTGCGCGGGGCTGGCAGCCAGTGCGGTGCCGAGCGTCAGGAAGCCGGACAGCAGCGCAGCAGCGGGACGCATTCGGAGGTCAGGGCGGGTTGGAATCATGGCGGGAAGCAATATTTTTCAGTTGCGGGAGAGCGCTGCGAGCACGAGGTGATCACCAGGCACCGTCCTTGGTTGATGGGGAGCAGCAGGGTGTCAGCTCGGCTGGTGGCTGACGGACGTCAGTACGATCTGCTTCACGATCCGGGGCGAGCGCATGTTCGCGCCAGATTGTGGCAGTTTTGGTGCCGAAGCATCACTTTTTGGGCGCAAGCTGCCCTGGCACGCACAAGAAAGCGCAAAAACGGGGCCCCGAGCCCTAATTTCGATGCCCCGCCCGCCGATCAGGCATTCACGGCGCGCTTGAGCGCGACGGCACCATGGACCACGCCACCCGTTTGTGCGTCGACGACGCCGAAGTACTGCTCCGGCGAGAACACGTCGACTTCGATCGCGTCCAGCCGCGCCGCATAGGCCCGGCGCACGAGGGCGGCTTCGTCCGCCGTGATCAGCCCCTGATTGGCAGCAGCCTGCGCCTGCTCTTCCGGAATGCCGCGCGGCAATGCCTTGCCCTTCTGCGCGGCATGGATCTTCGCGATCACCGGCTCGGCCTTGCTGATCAGCGCGAAAGCCTTGAGCAGGCGGCCGGCGGCCAGGCTTTCGTCGGCTGGCTTGAAGACGTCCTGGGTCAGGCGATCGAACTGCTCGCCCGGACGCTGGATGGCCAGCGCCGATTGATGGCTGAGCGCGTCGTTCGGCAGCGCGCCGACCGGATTCAGGCGCAGCAGCAACATGCCGACGGTCGACAGATACGCGCCCAGCGCGCCGCCGAAATTCGCGTAGATGCCTTCGAACGCGTCCTGCACCTTGGCCAGCGCGAACTGCACCGAGTAATGCACCAGGGGCAGATCTTCCTCGCGGCGGCCTTCGGCCTCGTAACGGCGCAGCGCACCGATCGCGAGCACCTGCCAAGCGAGGGCATCGGCATAGCGGCCGGTGAGCTTGCCGCGAACTTTCAGCTTGCCGCCGATGGTGAACATCGCCAGATCGGTCAGTACCGCGAAGCGCGTGGCGCTCCAGGCCAGACGGCGGTAGTAGCTGGCCGTCGGGCCCGATACCGGCGAGCCAGCGGTGTAGCCGCGCGTCAGATAGCGGCCAATCGCGCGGAAGTTGTTGACGATGAAGTGGCCGATCCAGCCGAGCAGGTTGTTGCGAAAGGCCGAGGCATCGTCCTGCTCGACGGCGTTGACCACCTTCAGCGCATACGGATGGCAGCGCGTCGCACCCTGGCCGAAGATCATCAAGGTACGGGTGAGGATGTTGGCGCCTTCCACGGTCACCGCCACCGGCGCTGACTTGTAGCCGGCACCGAGGATGTTGTTCGGCCCCTGCATGACGCCGGCACCGGAGAACACGTCCATGCCGTCGATCACCAGTTCCTGGCTGAGCGTGGTGCTGTAGGCCTTCATGATCGCGGACACCACCGGCGGCTGCTGGCCGGAGTCCACCGCCGAGCAGCCGAACACGCGGGCGCCTTCGAGCATGTAGCTGAGTGCGGCGATCTTGCCGACCTTGTCCTCGACACCTTCCATGCGGCCGATGGCAATGCCGAACTGCTGGCGCACCATCGAGTACGGGCCGGTCACCGCTGCCACGGCTTTCGCGCCGCCGATGGCACCCGCCGGCAGCGACACCATGCGGCCGCCGGCCAGCTGTTCCATCAGCATCCGCCAGCCCTGACCGGCGCCGTCGAGTTCGCCAATGATGTTGTTCACCGGCACCACCACGTCGCGGCCTTCAAGCGGGCCGTTGTAGAACGGATCGCCGATCGGGTCGTGATGATCGCCGTGGGTGAAGCCCGGCGTGCCTTCATGGATCAGCACGCAGGTGATGCCGACGTCTTCGCCCTTGCCCAGCAGGTTCTCCGGATCACGCAGCTTGGCGGCGAGAGTGACCAGGTTCGCGATCGGCGCCAGCGTGATGTAGCGCTTGCGGAAGTTCAGCTTGATCTTGGTTTCGCCGTCGACGTCCTTGAACACCAGACCATCGGCCTTGATCGAAGCCGCGTCCGAGCCGGCAGTGGGTTCGGTCAGGCCGAAGCAGGGCACGTATTCGCCGGACGCCAGCTTCGGCAGGTAAGCGGTTTTCTGCGCATCGGTGCCGTAATGCTTGATCAACTCGGCTGCGCCCAGCGAGTTCGGAATCACCACGAAGGTGCCGACGGTCGCGTTGTAGGCGCTGATCTTGGCCAGGATCGTCGAGATGCCGAGGATCGAGAACGCTAAACCGCCGTACTGCTTCGGAATCAGGAAACTCATCATCCCGGTCTGCTTCACGAAGGCGAGGATGTCATCCGGAATGCGCTTGGTACGGCCGATCTCGAAGCGATCGATCATCCGGCAGAGTTCTTCCACCGGGCCATCGATGAAGGCCTGCTCTTCCGGCGGCAACTTGTTGTAGTTCTCGGCGAGGATCTTGGTGAAATCCGGGTGCCCCGAAAACAGCTCGCCATCGATCCAGATCGAGCCGGCTTCCAGGGCCTGCCGCTCGGTATCCGAGATCTGCGGCAGGATCTTGTTGGCCTTCATCCAGTTCATCAGCATTGCGAACATCGGGTCATCTCCTTGGTTTCAAAAATTCCTGTTTGCTGGCACCAATTCAGAAGCCTAAACGCAGAAGCCGCGGCGACCGACTTGTGTCGGCCGCCGCGGCTTCGGTGTCCAGCTTCAGGCCAGCGCCTGACTGCTCGGAACTACTCGAAGCGCTTGCCCTCTCCTGCCATCTTCACGAGGATCGCCGCAGGCTTGAAGCGCGGGCCGTACTGCGTCGCAAGGACTTCGGCACGGGCCACGAACTTCGACACACCATAGGCATTGATGTACTGCAGCGCGCCGCCCTGATGCGGGGCGAAACCCCAACCGAAGATCGAACCGATGTTGGCGTCCGCGACGGTCATCACCACGTTCTCTTCGAAGCAGCGCGCCGCTTCATTGGCCTGCGCGAACATCATCCGCTCGACGAGTTCCTGCTGCGACAACTGCTCTTGGAGCGGAAAAACCGTGGTTAGTTCGGGCCACAGCTTCTTCTCGCCCTTTTCACCTGCGGGTGGATAATCGTAGAAGCCCTTGCCGGCCTTCTTGCCCGGACGGTTCAGCTCCTTGCACATCTTCAGGATCAGCGGCTCGGACGGATGGCCGACGTAAGGCTTGCCTTCGGCAGCGAGGTCCTTCTTGGTCTGCTCCATGACATGCACGGACAGGCTCAAGGAGACTTCATCCTGCAGCGCCAGCGGACCGACCGGCATGCCGGCCTTCAGGCCCGCCATCTCGATCGAACGCGGATGCTGGCCTTCCTGCAGCAGCGCCATGCCCTCCATCACATAGGTCGCGAACGAGCGGCTGGTGTAGAAGCCGCGCGAATCGTTGACCACGATCGGCGTCTTCTTGATCTGCTGCACGTAGTCGAAGCCCTTGGCGAGGGTCTCTTTCGAGGTCTTCTCGCCGACGATGATTTCGACCAGCGGCATCTTGTCGACCGGCGAGAAGAAGTGCAGGCCGATGAACTGTTCCGGCCGGACGCTGGCGGTGGCCAGGCCGGTGATCGGCAGGGTCGAAGTGTTGGAGGCAAAGGTCGCCGTGGCCGGAATCACGGCTTCGGTCTTCCTGGTCACGTCAGCCTTGATCGCGCGATCCTCGAACACCGCTTCGATCACCAGATCGCAGCCGGCGAGGTCGGCGTAGTCGGTGGTCGCCTTGATCTTGTCGAGGAACACGCCCTTGCCGGCCGGAGTTTCGCGGCCCTTCTTGATCGCCTTGTCGAGCAGGCCGGCCGAATAGGCCTTGCCGCGCTCGGCGGCTTCGATCGTCGAATCGAGCAGCACGCATTCGATGCCGACCTTGGCCGACACATAGGCAATGCCGGCACCCATCATGCCGGCACCGAGGATGCCGAGCTTCTGCACCTTCGACTTCGGAAAGCCTTCTGGTCGGCTCTTGCCCTTGTTGATGCTGTTGAGCTGGAACCACAGGGTTCCGATCATGTTCTTGCTGACCTGCGACACCACCAGATTCGCGAAGTAGCGCGACTCGATGCGGCAACCGGATTCGAAGTCGACGATCCCGCCTTCGTAGACGCAGCTCATGATGTTGGTCGCCGCCGGGTAGTTGCCCTGCGTCTTCGCGCCCGCCATCGACGGCGCGATCGCGAACACCTGCACCACGGCAGGGTGACGGGCATCGCCGCCCGGCCACTTGAACTTCTTGTCGTCCCAGGGCTGCACCGGCTTCGGGTTGGCGAGACACCAGCTCTTGGCCTTGGCCAGCATCTCGGCCTTGTCGGCGGCGAGCTCGTTGATGATGCCCTGCTGCTTGGCCGCTTCGACATTCAGCTCCTTGCCTTCGAGCATCAGCGGCAGCGACGCCTGGATGCCGATCATCCGCGGCAGGCGCTGGGTGCCGCCGCCGCCGGGCAGCAGACCGAGCTTCACTTCCGGCAGACCGAACTTGGCCTTGGGATCGTTGATCGCTACGCGCCAGTGGCAAGCCAGCGCCACTTCCAGACCGCCGCCGAGCGCGGTGCCGTTCAGTGCCGCAACGACCGGACGGCCGCAGAGTTCCAGACGACGCAGCATCTGCTTCAGACGTTCGGCAACTTCGAACGCGATCTTCGGATCGGTGATGCCGAAGACCATGTCGATATCGGCACCGGCGAGGAACTCGCGCTTGCCGGAAGTCAGGATCACGCCCTTGATCGCCGCGTCCGCTTCGATTTTGGCGATGAACTCCGCGAACGGCGCCATCAGCGCTTCGTTCAGCACATTCATCGGCCGGTCGACCAGGTCCATCGTCAAGGTGGCGATGCCATCGGCATCAACCGTCATTTGCACTGCACTCATGTGTCTTTCTCGAAATTCAGGGGATGACAGAAGCGGGTCTCACGCAGAGAACGCAAAGGTCGCAGAGAACAGCTGAAAAGCCTTTCTCGCTTCTGCTTCACGTTTTTCTCTGCGTGCTCCGCGTTCTCAGCGTGATGCTCGTTGTCTTTGCGTCGATCGGCACCAGCTCAGACGCGTTCGATGATCGTCGCGATGCCCATGCCGGCGCCGACGCACAGCGAGGCCAGGCCGACCTGCTTGTCCTGCCGTTCCAGCTCGTCGAGCAGGGTGGCGAGGATGATGCAGCCAGTGGCACCCAGCGGATGGCCCATGGCGATCGAGCCGCCGTTGACGTTGACCCGGTCCATGTCGATGTTCAGCGCGCGGGCCGCCTTCATGACCACGGCGGCGAAGGCTTCATTGATCTCGAACAGGTCGATGTCGCGGATCGACATGCCGGCCTTGCGCAGCGCCTTTTCGGCGGCTGGGGCGATGCCGGTCAGCATGATCGTCGGCTCCGAACCGATCACCGCCACCGAGCGGATGCGTGCGCGCGGCTTCAGGCCCAGCGCCTTGCCCTTAGGCGCAGAGCCGATGAGCATGAGTGCTGCACCATCGACGATGCCCGACGAGTTGCCGGCGTGATGGACGTGGTTGATCTTTTCGAGCGTCGTGTACTTGCGCAGCGCGGTCGAGTCGAAGCCCATCACACCCATCTGCTCGAAGCTGGCCTTGAGGCCGGACAACGAGTCGGTGGTGGTCGAGCCACGCACGGTTTCATCGTGGTCGAGCACGATCATGCCGTTGAGATCGCGCACCGGCACCAGGGTCTTGGCGAAGCGGCCTGCGGCATGCGCTTTCGCGGCGAGCTGCTGCGAACGCACGGCGAAGGCATCGACATCGTGACGGCTGAAGCCTTCCAGCGACGCGATCAGATCGGCACCGATGCCCTGAGGCGCGAAGCCGAGCTGCTCGTTGATGCGCGGGTCCATCGCCCAGGCACCGCCGTCCGAACCCATCGGCCAGCGCGACATGCTTTCCACACCGCCGGCGACGACCAGATCTTCCTGGCCGGACATCACCTTCATCGCCGCCAGGTTCACCGATTCCAGACCGGAAGCGCAGAAGCGGCTTTGGGTCACGCCCGGCACGTTCTCGGCCCAGCCGGAATAGAGCACGGCGGTG
>JAUXYM010000011.1 GCA_030694365.1 Nevskia sp.
AAGCAGGTGATTCGCCTGCGACGCCGCGGGGCGACGTATTTGGAAATTGCTGACCAGACGGGGTTGAGCAAGACGTCGGTCTTCAACATCTGCAAGCGTGTGGAAGCGCAGGGTCCGTCGGGGACGCGGGAGCGTCGGCGCGGGCGCCGCGAAGCGGACGCGCGGCATCTGAGTGCCGAGCAGGAGCACGATCTTCAGCGCGTCATCGGCGACAAGACGCCGGATCAGTTGAAGTTGCCGTTTGCCCTGTGGTCGCGGACGGCGGTACAGCAACTGATTGAGGACCGGTGTGGGGTGAAGCTGGCGGTGCGGACCGTCGGCAACTATCTGGCGCGCTGGGGCTTCACGCCGCAGAAGCCGATCAAGAAGGCGTATGAACAGCGTCCTGCCGCAGTCCGCCAGTGGCTGGATGAGGAATACCCGGTGATTGCGGACCGTGCGAAAGCCGAGGGTGCCGAGATTCACTGGGGCGACGGCCGGAGCATGTCTCCGGCGGCCTGCGCTCCGACGACGTCCGGGGCCGCAGCTACGCGCCGAGGGGTCAGACGCCGGTGATCCGGGTCAATGCGCGGCGAGAGGGCTTGTCGATCATCTCCACGGTGACCAACCAGGGGAAGGTGCGCTGGAAAGTCTTCGAGGGCGCACTCAACACCGACCTGCTGATCGACTTCTTCGCGCGCCTGATCAAGGACGCCGATCGCAAGATCTTCCTGATTCTCGACAACCTGCGGGTCCATCACGCGAAGCGGGTCAAGGCTTGGCTGGCCGAGCATCAGGCGCAGATCGAAGTGTTCTACCTGCCGTCCTACAGCCCCGAACTCAACCCGGACGAAATGCTCAACGCCGACCTCAAGCAGGCGGTCACTTCCAAGGCACCGGCTCGCTCGAAGGCCGCACTCAAGAAAGCGGCCATCAGTCACTTGCGAAGACTCCATAAATCGCCCGCTCGCGTCCGTAAGTATTTCCAACATCGGCCCGTCAGATATGCAGCGTAGTTCTACTATTTGAAGGCCGAATCAATAACAGGAACCCAGCGCGGAACGATGCTGCTTTCAATCGCCAACAGTGCGCCAGCGCGGCACCTGTGAGGCACTGCAAGGCCCCGCTGGGAGCCCTGTTCAAATTGAACACTTCTATGTCAGGCGACGCGCTGAAAGCGAGCACTGGCAAGGGCTACAGCCCGAACGAGGCGCAGAACTATCCTTGCGCGGGAATCTTCGCCATGTGCGCGGCAAGCATCACCAGCGAGTGCGTGCCGTAGTGGTCGGCGTCGTCCTGGTCCGCGTAGCCGCGAAGGTATCGGCTGGCGTCTTCGGGGATTGCCGCATTCCGATGAAGTGTCGCCATCCGATGGCGCCAAGCGTGGCTTGGCTGAATCCGCGTGTCCTTGATACCAAGGTCATTCCTGACCCAGCGGGCGATGACCTTTGAAGCCGTGGCGCCCCGTAATTGATACGTCGCTGATGGCGGGCAGTCGGGGAACAGCGGGCCACCGCGCGGCAACCCCTGCGCGTACTCAAGGAAGCCCTCAGCGATCAAGCGCGGGTGCAGCGGAATCCTTCGCGGGGAACTGTCGTTCTTGAGGACACGTTCTGTCAGGTCGATGAAGGGCACACCTTCGGGCGACACCTTGATGTCGTCAGCCATCGCATCAGCAGGTTCCGAAACTCGCGCCCCGGTATACGCGACGATGAACACCAGCCATCGACGCCAGCCGGTGAACTTTCGGGCGGCAGACAGCACGGTCAGCGCCTCGCCGTCCGTGTACCCCCGCTTCTTCGGGCCGCCCCTTCGCGGGGCCAGCGCAGAGACGCCAAGGGCGACATTGTCCGGCAACTTCCTGTTGTCCTTGCCGTACCCGAGGGCAACCCTGAGGGCCGACATGTGCTTGTTGTTGATCGTCGACGCGCTCAGACCGGACGACACAAGGGAGTCTTTCCAGCGGACAACATCTGCGCCGGTCATGCGTGCCGCATCGTCATGACCGAGGAACGCGCAGAACTTGCGGATATACGAACGCCAACTGTCGATCGTCTTCTGAATCGGCACTGGCCAGCACCGGGGACACCCAGGCGGGCCGGTCGGCAAGCCCCGGGACGGCGCGGTAATTTCCCAACCTGAACCGCACCATCGTCTGCCAGTAGGTCGCGCTGTCGCCGAACAGTTCCAGCGCCAGCTTTTCACGGCTGGCTTGATCTAGGTTCGGCAAGCCCTTTTCGATCAGCAGGGAATCGACGGTCGGCGACATGAGCGCGATCATGCTTGCGCGTTGCTCGCTGGCTTCCTGCTGCGATCCCTCAGGGTAGAGACGGCGCCCCTCGGTGGCTGACTCTAGGGCGTCAAGGTGGGCGTCGATGGTCGCCTCATCGGGCGGCTCCGCTTTGCCCGCCTCTACCTGGGCCGCAAGCCATACCGCAGACAAAGCGTTGATACGCTGATGGTCGAGTGTGACGGTCTGGCTTGCATTGGCGAACAGCAAATCTATTTCAGCAATGAAAGAAACGACACGGCGCTTAGCCTCTGCCTTGTCCTTCGTGCGGAGCGAGCGGCGGAATTCCTTCTGGCCCAGGATGTTGCGTAGCCAATCCGGCACCCGCCGCCGGTACTCCCACATGCCGCCGGGACGCTGCTTTATGGTTGCCATGCAAGCCATTGTGGAGTTGCCTTGTGGAGTAGTAAACCCCGCTGCAAGTCCTTGAAAAACATAAAGCCCCTGAATCATCAAGGGCTTAGGGTATAAATGGCGGAGAGGGTGGGATTCGAACCCACGGTACCGTGAGGTACGCCTGATTTCGAATCAGGTACGTTCGGCCACTCCGCCACCTCTCCGGGGCGCTTCAGCGCCTGTGCGCCGGAGGGTCGATTCCGGGAGCGGGCTTTGTTGCTTCAGCACGACTATTCTACCAACTCGGCGCGCACTGCGGAGAAATTTCTGGCCCGAAATTTCTCCGCAGGCGATAGAACCGTCAGCCACAAACGATCATGACAGCGCCGCCGGGCCATGGATGGTTCGAGAAAAGGTGCGAACGAGGGACGAATGACGAGCCGTTCGACGATGACCACGTGGCCGAGCCGGGTGGTTTCGCTGCGGGCGCTGCTGACTGCCGGTGTGCTGTCGGCGCTGGTCACTTGCTCGCCGACGCCGGGCAGCCTGGAGCGGGTGCTCGGCGATGGCCGCCTGCGGGTCGCGACCGCCAACAGCCCGACCACCTGCTATGACGGTCCGGCCGGGCCCACCGGTTACGAATGCGATCTGCTGCGCGGCTTTGCCGAACACCTCGGCGTGAAGCTGGAACTGAGCTACCTCGCCAACAGCGCCCAGGTGCTCGAATACGTGGCCGGCGGCAAGGCCGATATCGCAGCGGCCGGCATCAACGTGACGGCGGCCCGCGCCACCCAGGTGCGCTTCACGCAGCCGGTGCAGAGCGTGCGCCTGCAAATGGTCTATCGCGCCGATGACCGGAAGCCGCGCGATCCCGGCGATCTCGATGGCCAACTGGCGGTGCCGGCCGGCAGTTCGATGGCCGAGCGCCTGAGCCAACTGCGCGCCGGCCGTTATCCGAAGCTGCAGTGGCTCGAAGTGCCGGATGCCGGGGCCAACGATCTGCTCAGCCGGGTCGCGGATGGCGAGCTTGCCTACACGGTGGCCAACTCCGATCTGGTTGCGATCAATCGCCGCTATGCGCCGAAGCTGCGGGTCGCCTTCGATGTGCCCGGCGTGGAAAACATCGCCTGGGCGCTGCCGATCGGCGGCGATGCCTCGCTGTTCGACGCCGTGCAGGACTATCTCAAGCAACTGCCGCCCAGCGAGCTCGCGAGACTGCGCGATCGTCATTTCAGCGAACTGGAAAGCGACGAATATCTCGGCGTGGTCCGCTTCGTCACTGATGTGAAAGCGCTGCTGCCGAAGTACCAGCAGCACTTCGAGGACGCCGCCGAGCGTTATGGCCTCGACTGGCGAACGCTGGCGGCGATCGGCTACCAGGAGTCGAAGTGGAACGAGGATGCGGTCAGTTCCACCGGCGTGCGCGGCCTGATGATGCTGACGCTCGATACCGCCGCCCACCTGAAAGTGCGCGATCGCGAAGATCCGAAGCAGAGCATTCAGGGCGGTGCCCGTTACCTGCAGTTGCTGCAGCGTCAGTTGCCGCAGTCGATCGCCGAGCCGGATCGCACCTGGATGGCGCTGGCTGCCTACAACCAGGGCATGGGTCATCTGCTCGATGCCCGGGTGCTGGCGCAGAAGGCCGGCAAGAACCCCAATCGCTGGCTCGATGTGCTCGAAGGCCTGCGTCAGCTATCGCAGGAAAAATGGTACTCGCAGACCAAGCACGGCTATGCGCGCGGCGGCGAAGCGGTGCGCTTCGTCACCAATGTCCGCAGCTACTACGACGTGCTGCTGTGGATGACCGGCAGCTTGAGCATCGCGCCGACTGCCGAAGCCCAAGCCACGGCGGTCAGATCCGCAATCGATCCACCACTCGACCCTGAGCCAGGTGCTCGCTGACGATCTCGTCGATATCGGCCTTGTTCTGGTAGCGATACCAGACGCCTTCCGGGTAGACCACCATCACCGGCCCCCGCTCGCAGCGATCGAGGCAGCCGGCCTGGTTGATCCGGGCGCGACCGACGCCGGTCAGCGCCGCCTTCTTCACCTGATTCTTGCAGTAGTCACGCAGCTCGCTGGCACCGTGATCCTCGCAGGACGCGCGGCCGTCGGTGCGCTGGTTGCAGCAGAAGAACACGTGGTGCCTGTAGTACGAAGCGGGGGCTGCGCTATTGATCATGGCGGGGCTCATGGCGGAGGCGTACCGAAGGTGTAACCGAGGTTGACGGTGGTGATCTGATCGACGTGCCGGGTCTCGGCCGGCACTTGCGAGTTGTAGCGAACCTCGTGATTGAAGGTCGCGAACAGGTTGCCGATGACCGTCAGCTTCAGCGCCGAAATCGGATTGACATAGACGTTGGTGACGCCGGCCTCGGTGCGCAAGGTCTGGGTGAATTCGGCGTTCGGCGAAATCGTCCAGGTGTACTTGCCGCCGAGCGTGCCGATCGCCGCGGTTTCGTAGATCTCGTCCTGATCGCGCGTGCGGTTGGCACCCGCACCGATTTCGAGATCGAGCTTGTGCCGCTTGCCGCGCAGCACATGCCGGCCAAAGCCGAGCGTGGCCGCATAGCGCTCGGCGATGCCGGCGAAGCGGTCGTTGTCGTAGGCGAGATTGCCGAACGCGTAGTTGCGCAGCCCGAACGGGTAGTCGGTCTTGTTGGCGATTGAATAGCGCTCGTCGGTACTGATGCCGTCGCGGCTGCCGCTGTAGGCCAGCGCGCTCAGGCGATTGCCCCAATGCTGGCCGCGATACTCCAGCGCCGTGCGCAGATTGATCGAACGGGTGCTGGTGTTGCCGCTGGCGTTGACCAGACCGACGGCGAGATCGCCGAACCAGGGCGTTACTACTGGCGGCGCAGGCGCGGCAGGCGGCGCCGTCACTTCGGGCAGCGGCTCGGCCGGCAGCGGAGCAGCGTCGACTGGTGCCTCGACGGCCGGCGGCGCCGGCTCCTCGGCCGACACCGGGGCCAGCGGCCATAGCAACAGGACGGGCAGCATGGTCAGCAGCAGCGGACGGAGAAAACGGAGTTCAGACATCAGACGAAGATCTCATTGGTTCGTGGAAAGGGGCGCCCGGTCAGGTGCAGGGCGATGAACGGATCGGGGTGCGTGCTAATTTTCGCGCCATGCCGCCCGAACAACTCCGCCCGTTTCCGCTGGCTGCCGCCGACCTCTGCGTCAAGTGCGGCCTGTGCCTGCCGCACTGCCCGACTTACCAGCAGGCGGGTCATGAGGCCGATTCGCCGCGCGGGCGGATCATGCTGATGCAGGGCCTGGCGACTGGCGACTGGCCGCATTGTCCCGTCATCGAGCCTCGAGCGCCACCTCGACGGCTGTCTCGGCTGCCGCGCCTGCGAACGAGTCTGCCCGGCCTCGGTGCCTTATGGCGAGTTGATCGACGCCGGCCGCGCCCAGCTTGGCCTCGCGCGCCCGGCGCGCCTGCGGCTGACGCGCCTGCTCAGTGCCGTGTTGAGCCGCCGCCCGCTGCGTCGTCTGATCGCCACTTTGCTGTGGCTGTACGCGGCCAGCGGCACGCAGGGTTTGCTGCGTCGTTTTCATCTGCTCGGCCACGGCCGGCTGGCGCGACTGGAATCGACGATGCCGCGCATCGAGCGTCTGCGTGCGCCACGAGTACCGACGGTGGTCGCGCCGCGCGGCAGCGTCGCCGTGTTCGTTGGCTGCATCGGCGACCTCGCCGAACGCGCCGTGGCCGACGACCTGGCGCGACTGCTGGCCGACTGCGGCTACGCGGCTGATTTCGTCGCCGCCCAGACCTGCTGCGGCGCGATCGACCAGCACGCGGGCCGGCCCGCGCGGGCGGAGCAGTTGGCGGCTCGGAACATTGCCGCCTTCGATAGCGGTGACCAGCCGATCCTGCCGCTGGCTACCGGCTGCGCTGCGACCCTGCTCGACTATCCGCGCCTCGCACCGGAAGGCGGCAAGCCGTTCACAAAGCGTCTGCGCGATCCGCTCGCCTTCCTGTCCGAGCACGGCGAGCCACTGCGCTTCAAGCCGACGCGCTTGAAGGTGGCGATCCACGAACCCTGCACGCAACGCAACGTGATCCGCGAAGGCGATGCGCTGCGCAAGCTGCTGGTGCGGATTCCGGAACTGGAGATCGTTGAACTCGACACCACATCCACTTGCTGCGGCGCCGCCGGCAGCCATTTCATCAGTCATCCGGAAGCAGCCGACGCGCTGCTGGCACCGAAGCTGGCGGCAGCGGCAAGGCTGCAGCCGGATGTGATCCTCAGCGGCAACATCGGCTGCTCGCTGCATCTGGCGGCGGGCCTGTACCGCGCCGCAGGCCAAGCCAGCGAAACTAGCCCGGAACTGCTGCACCCGCTGCGTCTGCTGGCACGATGCCGGGCTTGAGCTCGGGCTGCTGCTCGGCATTCGATGCCGGCTTGCCCGCTTCAGCCGGCCGCGCCAAACCGGGATCGATCGCCGACAGCCGCGCCTCGACTCTCAGCAGCACCCGCTCGGCCAACTCGTCCTGAATGTAGCGGCGCAGGCGCGCTTCTTCCGCTTCCTTGGCGAGAATCTGCTGGGCGCTGAAGCTGTAGTCGCGTGACACGGTCTGCGTCTCGGGCGCGATCAGCACCTCGGCCTTGCCGTCGACGACACGGCGCATCTCGAAGGTCACCCGGGTCAGCAGCCGGTATTCGATCGCGCGGCCATCGTTGTCGATCGACAGCACTTCCTGGGCTTCGCGCAGATCGCTGAGCCGCAGCACCGTCGTCGCCTCATCGGCCTTCGACTTGACCTCGCCACCGCCACGGACGATGCGCGCCTTCAGCGCTTCCTCGACCGGCGGCGTGGTGACCCGGTAAGGATCGATCAGTTCGACAAAGACCGACTGCAGCGACGGCGGCATCGGCCGGCTGCCGACCGGATGGAAACCGCAGGCAGCGAGCACGGCAGTGAGCGCAGCGATTACAGCCAGTGAAGAAGATTTCACGATCAGGTTCATCAATCTAAAGCCAGTTCAAGCCCTTCTCCCACCGGGAGAAGGGTTGGGATGAGGGGCTGCTCGATTCGGAGTGTTCTGCGGATCGGACAGCGTCCCTCACCCCCAGCCCCTCTCCCGGAGGGAGAGGGGAGCCCATGCATCACACCACGAAATTGATCAGCTTGTTGGGGACTGTGATAACCGCCTTTATGGGCTGTCCAGCGAAGAATTTCTGCACATTCTCATCATCTCGGGCCGTTGCAATGATCATTTCCTCGTTGCTGCCTGCAGGAACACTAATTTGTCCCCGCCTCTTGCCATTGATTTGAACGACGATGCTGATTCTGTCAGACAGCCGCGCCTCGGCTTCCGGCTCCGGCCATTCGGCGTCGATCACCGGCTTGGCGTGGCCAAGCGCAGTCCAAAGTGCGTGGGAGAAGTGCGGCACGATCGGCGACAGCACGCGGCTCAGCGCATCGAGCGCTTCGTCGAGCACCGCGCGGCCTTGCGGGCTGCGGTCGTCGAACTTCACCAGTGCGTTGACCAGCTCCATGCAGGCGGCGACCGCCGTGTTGAAGTTGTAGCGGCGGCCGAAGTCGTCGCTGATCTTGGCGAGCTGATCGTGCAGCTTGCGGCGCAGATCCTTCTGGGCGTCGTTGAGTGCGGCCCGATCGAGCGCCTCAACCGCGCCGAGCGCGACGTGATCGGACACCAGCTTCCAGACCCGCTTCAGGAAGCGCGCGGCGCCGTCGATGCCGGCATCGCTCCACTCCAAAGTCTGTTCAGGCGGCGCGGTGAACATCATGAACAGGCGCACTGCGTCAGCGCCGTGCGATTCGATGATCGCCGCCGGATCGACACCGTTGTTCTTCGATTTCGACATGGTGCCGAGGCCGCTGGCGACCACCGGCTCGCCAGTGCTCTTCAGCTTCGCGCCGATCGCCGAACCCTTGGCATCGCGCTCGACTTCGACATCTTTCGGCGCGATCCACTCGCGGCCGCCGGATTCGCTGGTGCGGTAATAACCTTCGGCCAGCACCATGCCCTGAGTCAGCAGGCGCTTGAACGGCTCGGCAACCGCCGGCAGGCCGCAGTCGCGCATCAGCTTGGAGAAGAAGCGCGCGTAGAGCAGATGCAGGATCGCGTGCTCGATGCCGCCGATGTACTGATCGACCGGCAGCCAGTACGCGGCGCGCTCATCAACCATGCCGGTTTCGCAGCCGGCACTGGCGAAGCGGGCGTAGTACCAACTCGAATCGACGAAGGTGTCGAAGGTATCGGTCTCGCGCCGCGCCGGCTTGCCGCATTGCGGGCAGGCCACATTGACGAACTCCGGCAGCCGCAGCAGCGGATTGCCGCGACCATCCGGCACCAGATCTTCCGGCAGACGCACCGGCAGCTGATCGGCCGGCACCGGCACCGCATCACAATCCTCGCAGTAGATGATCGGGATCGGGCAGCCCCAGTAGCGCTGGCGCGAGACGCCCCAGTCGCGCAGGCGGTAATTGATGCGGCGACGGCCGGCGTTCTGCTGCTCCAGCTTGCTGGCGATACCGTTGAAGGCTTCCTGGAAGTTCAGGCCGCTGAACGCTCCTGAATTGATGGTGATGCCTTTCTCGGTGAAGGCAGCTTCACTGAGGTCGGGCGCAACGCCCCCTCCCCAACCCTCCCCCGCTACCGCAGGGGAGGGAGCGTTTTGCTCCTCCCCCCGCTGGCGGGGGGCGTCAAGCAATTGCTTGACGGGGAGGGGGGCGTTTATCGAAGCGATCACCGCCAGAATCGGCAAGCCGTACTTCTTCGCAAACTCCCAATCCCGCTGGTCATGCCCCGGCACCGCCATCACCGCGCCCGAGCCGTAGCTCATCAGCACGAAGTTGGCGGCGTAAACCGGAATGCGCTCACCGGTCAGCGGATGGATGACATCGATGCCGAGCGCAACGCCGCGCTTCTCCATCGTTTCCATCGCCGCTTCGGTGACGTCGCCACGGCTGGCTTCCTCGACGAAGGCAGCGACCGTCGCATCCCGCGCAGCCGCTTCCAGCGCCAGCGGATGCTGGGCGGCAACGCTGACGAAGGTGACGCCGTACAGCGTGTCCGGACGGGTGGTGAAGACGGTGAGCTTTTCGCTGCGATCAACAACGGTAAAGTCGATCTCCAGACCTTCCGAGCGGCCGATCCAGTTCGACTGCATGGTCCGCACCGCTTCCGGCCAGTGTTCGAGCTGCTTCACTTCCTCGAGCAGTTCGTCGGCGTAAGCGGTGATCTTCAGGAACCACTGCGGAATCTCGCGCTGCTCGACGATGGCGCCGCTGCGCCAACCACGGCCGTCGATGACCTGTTCGTTGGCGAGCACGGTCTGATCGACCGGGTCCCAGTTGACGCGCGAGTTGCGGCGATAGATCAGGCCGCGCTTGAGCAGCTCGGTGAAGAACCACTGCTGCCAGCGGTAGTACTCCGGCTCGCAGGTCGCCAGCTTGCGATCCCAGTCGTAGCCGATGCCGAGCTGCTTCAGCTGGCCGCACATGGTGTCGATGTTCGAGTAGGTCCACTCGGCCGGAGGCACCTTGTTCTTGATCGCCGCGTTCTCGGCCGGCAGGCCGAAAGCGTCGAAGCCGATCGGCTGCAGCACGTTCTTGCCCTTCATCCGCTGGTAGCGGCTGATCACGTCGCCGATCGTGTAATTGCGCACGTGGCCCATGTGCAGCTTGCCGGACGGATACGGGAACATCGACAGGCAGTAGAACTTGTCGGCACCCGGTTTCTCGACCGCCTTGAAGCACAGGTTGTCGGCCCAGTAGGACTGCGCTAGTGCTTCGACTTCGACGGGGCTGTAGTCAGGCTTCATGGGGTTTCGTTGGGGCGTCATGACTGCTTGATGGCAAGCAGCACGAGGGGTGCAGACCGGGAAAAGCGCGCACTGCGCGCCAAAGGTCGCGTAGTTTACAGCGCGCTCCGGTCGATCCGGCTGCCGGCCTCGCCTGGCCGGAGGGTGCGTCCCAAGCTGACGGTTTTTGTCACTGGCAGACAGAAAATCGTCAATCGCGTCAGTGTTCCGATGCCGGCAATTTTTCGGAACCCCTTCATCGGCAAAGGATTTTTCCTGCCGGCCCGTGCGGCACAGGCCTTGCTCCCCTGCATCGCGACTCTCCCCAACACACCGTCACAACTTCCAGGAGCATCTATCCATGCAAAAGATCCAGCAGGGCTTCACCCTGATCGAACTGATGATCGTCGTCGCGATCATCGGCATCCTCGCCGCCATCGCGCTGCCGGCCTACCAGGACTATGCGAACCGCGCCAAGGTCAGCGAAGTGGTGGTTGCGGCTGATGCTTGCAAGACGGCGGTGACGGAATCGTTCGCGTCGGTTGGCACCTTGCCAGCTGATACCTCGACTGCGGGCTGCATCAACGTTGCAACGAAGTATGTTTCCTCGGTGGGTGTCGCTAACGGCGTCATCACGGTCACCGCCCAAAGTACCGGCAACGCCGAAATCGATACCAAGACGCTCGTTTTCACGCCTGCCTCCACCAGCGGCACGCTGACCTGGACTTGCAATACCGTATCGACGATCACCGCGAAGTATCTACCGCAAGTCTGTCGCTAACCCGAAGCTGATCGACCCGGCAATCACAGCAACTCGTGCTTGCTCCAGAACGCCGCCCTCGGGCGGCGTTCTCATTTGCGATCCCCGAACACTCGCCATGAATCCGCCACTTGTCGTCATCACCACGCTGTTGGCTGGCATTGTTTTCGGGGCGGCGGCCCTTCATGTCGGCGGCGTCGATACCCATCTCCAGTTTGCCAGCCTGCTCGCCGGGATCGTGCTCTCGGGCTGCGGCCTGCGTTCCATCGGGAACCCTGCGGCTGGCCAGAAAACACTGCCGATCAGCTTGACCAGCATCAGCTTGCTGTTGCTCGCCATCTGGCTGCTGGCAAGCCCTGCATTCAGCGTGCTTCCCGGCACCAGCTTCATCGTCGGCTGGCTGATCGCCGCGATGCCGCTTGCCTATTTCGCCACCCTCTTCGCGCTGCGCGACGAGGCCAACTGGTCTGCCAGTCTCTGGCTGATCAAGACCCTCGCGCTATTGATCATGGCGCTGGGCCTGGTCGATTTCCTGCTGATCCGCAGCCGGCCGTTCTCGGTGTTTCTCGACGTCAACGCATTCGCGGCGTTCTGCAATGTCTTTGCCTTGCCGGCGATTGCCAAGCTGCACGAAAGAGTGCGCGCTGACGGCTGGCGCCTGGCGGCGCGTTCCGGCACTGCCGGCTTCCTGCTGGTGGCGCTCGCTTGCCTGGCCGCTACGGCATCGCGTGGCGGGCACCTGAGCTTCCTGTTCGGCATCGTCGTGCTCGGCGCGCTGCTGATCCGTCACGACCGGAAAGCCTGGAAAACACTGGCTGCCAGCTTGCTGCTGTTCGTGGCGCTGCTGGCAGTGATCGCACCGTTCCAGCACCACGCCGGCTCGCTGTCGCGATTAACCGGCATCAGTGGCGATCAGTCGACCAGCGATCGTCTGGCGATGCTGAAATCGACCTGGGCGATGGTCGAGAACGGTCCCTGGTACGGCAGCGGCCTGGGCACCTACAAGCTGCGCTATCTGATGTTCCGCAGCCCCGACGAGCTGTCGACGAGCGGCGATCTCGCCCACAACGATTACCTGCAGATGCTCGCCGAAGGCGGGCCGCTGCTGCTCGGCCTGCTGCTGTTGCTGGCCTTGAGCGTAGCGCTGGCGGCACGGCGGCTATGGCGCTCGGCGCGCAGCAGCACCGATTCGCCGTCGTTCACCGAAGCAGCCGGCCTGGTCGGCACCCTGTGCTGCCTGTTCGGCCACGCCGCGCTGAATTTCATTTTCTATGTGATGCCGCTGGCGGTGATCGCCGGGCTGTACTTCGGCCGGCTGGAGCTTCTGCGGACCGATGCCCGCAGCTTCGACCTGTTCCGCGTCGTGTCACGCCCGATGCTGACCACCCTGCTGGCGGGGCTCGGTCTGTGGCTGACCGCCACCATCGGCCTGCAAAGCGCCTACTACGCGATGACCAGCGGCCAATGCAGCTTGCGGCTGTGCGCCGCGCTGTCCGGCGACGAAAAATTCTTCGGCAAGTTTTCCGCCTTGATGGCCGCCACCCAGCCGTCCTATCTGCCGGCACGCGAGTGGTTCGTCAACGCTTACACGGCCAGTGCGAACGTCGCGGTTGACGATACCAAGCGCATCGAAGCGGCTCGTCAGGCGGCGAAGGAATTGTCCGACCAGATTCGCCAGTACCCGGCCTTGCCCTATGTCTGGCGCGATCTCGGCAGCCTGATCCTGCGTCATCCGGAAGCGGCAGCCGCCGTTGCCGAGGGCATTCCCCACGATCCAACTGCCCTGTTCGCGGAAAGCCTGCGCCGTAATCCGCTCGATGCCGACGCTCGCGTCAAGCTGGCGCAGCGGCTCGATGCGAACGCTGAGTCCGAAGCCGCGTTCTCGCTGCTGTTCAAGGACGGCATGCGCTGGTGGAAGGTCGCGGCGTTTCCGGACAGCGGCCGCAGCACACTGCTGAAAGCCGCGATTCCGCTGGCGCTGAAACTCGGCCATTGCCAGGACGCGATCGAGATGGCGCAAGGCTTGAGCATCTTTCTGCCCGACGATCCGCTCGCCAAACCAGTCGCCAGGCTTGGCGAACGTCAGCCGCCAGTCAGCGACGGCACGGCTGGCTGCGCTCTCAACTGAGTCGCCCGCGCTTGCATCACACCTGTACGCGCCTTACGGTTCGGGCATCCCCGCTTGAAGCCATCGCCCGATGAGCGCTACCACCGCCCCCTTGTCTGCAGCCGAACCGAAGGCGGTAGCCAGTCCGCCAAGAACCGGCTACGCCCAGCAGCCCGGCTATCTGTTCGGACCGTGGATGGATTTCTTCTGTCTCGGTGGCGCGACTCTGCTGATCATTCCCTGGTTCGCGCTGCTGCCGACCGACTGGAAGGCCTACGGCGATGTGCTGGTGATGACCACCCTGATCGCGCACTTCATCAACAACCCGCATTTCGCGCATTCCTACCATCTGTTCTATCGAGATTTCGGCAAGCGCGGCTTCAACGCCGAGTATCCGCGCGAGTGGAGAATCCGCTATCTGATTGCCGGTGTCGCCGTGCCGCTGCTGCTGATCGGCTTCTTCCTGTGGTGCCTGGTCACCAGGAACGCACGCGCAATGGGCTTCAGCGTCAACCTGATGTTCTTCACCGTCGGCTGGCATTACGTGAAGCAGGGCTACGGCATGCTGATGCTGGATTCGGTGCTGAAGCGGCGCTTCTTCAATGAGCGCGAGAAAAAGCTGCTGCTGTGGAATGCCTATGGGGTCTGGTTCCTGTCCTGGCTGCTGGCCAATGCCATCGCCTACAAGGCTGATTACTGGGGCATCTCGTATTACACCTTCGCCACGCCGCAGCCGATCCTGACGGCGATCGAAGTGCTCGCCGGCCTGTCCTCGGCGGCGGTGCTGGTGATGCTCGGCCTCAAGTGGCGGGCGACCCGACAATTGCCGCCGCTCAACGGTCTGGTCGCCTATACGGTGGCGCTGTACCTGTGGCTGCTCTATCGCGATCCGGTGCTGACCCTGATCTTCCCGGCCATGCATTCGATCCAGTACATGGTCGTGGTCTGGCGCTATGAGCTGAACGTGCAGCAGGACCGCAGCGCCGATACGAAGTCGCCGACGATGACCTTCGGCCTGCGCATGGCGCTGTTCTATGTGATCGCGATGGGGCTCGGTTATCTCGGCTTCTGGATGGGGCCGCAGTGGCTATCGAAAGTGTTCCCGACGATGCTCGAAGGCGTCGGCAGTGGCGCCTTCCTGCTCGCGGCCTGGATCTTCATCAACGTCCACCACTACTTTCTGGATAGCGTGGTCTGGCGCAAGGGCAACCCGGAAACCGGCAAGTACCTGTTCCGTTGAACCGCGTCGGCATTCCGGCCGCCGGCTCGTCGCTGGCATCGCGGATGTGGGCGGTGTAATTTCCTGATTCTGCCCGGGCGACTTTCCGTCAGGCGACCACAGACTCGATTCGTGGCAACCAATTTCCAGTCGACATCTCCGCCCCCGGCACCACCGATCACCACCTTCATCGGTGGCCTGCCGCGCCGGCTGATCAATGACGGACTGCTGACCGAGGAGCAGGCGCGCGAGGCGCAGACCAAGGCGGCCAGGACCGGTTCGCATTTCGTGTCGGTAGTTGTCGAAGCGAAGTGGATTCAAGCCACGCGTCTTGCCGAGATCGCCAGCGTCGAATTCGGCACGCCGCTGATCGATCTCGGCTCGATCACCGTCGATGCCAGCATCGCCCGCGAGATCAGCGAAAAGCTGATGCGCAAGTACCACGTGCTGCCGATCTACAAGCGCGACCGCCGGCTGTTCGTGGCGCTGTCCGATCCGACTCGCCTGCAGGCGCTCGACGAGGTCAAGTTCGCCACCGGCTACCAGGTTGAAGGCATCCTCGTCGAAGAGGACAAGCTGGCCAAAGGCATCGACGCCGCCGTTGCCGCCGTGCAGGCCACCGCGCTGCAAAGCGGCGACGAAGATCTGGAGAACCTCGAGATCGAAGGTGGCGAAGCCGATCCAGGCGCCGACACCGGTGGCAGTACCGATGTCGACGATGCGCCGATCATCCGTTACGTCAACAAGGTGCTGATCGACGCGATCAACCGTGGTGCCTCGGACATTCATTTCGAGCCCTACGAAAAGAAGTACCGGATCCGCTACCGGGTCGACGGCGAACTGAAGGAAATCGCCACGCCGCCGGTGCAGATGGGCGGCCGTCTGGCCGCGCGGCTGAAGGTGATGTCCCGGCTCGATCTGGCCGAACGCCGGGTGCCGCAGGATGGCCGCATCAAGCTGAAGCTGTCGGTCAACAAGGCGATCGACTTCCGCGTTTCGACCTGCCCGACGATGTGGGGCGAGAAAGTGGTGATGCGTATCCTCGATGCGTCGAGCGCGATGCTCGGCATCGACGCGCTCGGCTACGAACCGGACCAGAAAGAGCTGTACTTGAAGGCGCTGGCCAGGCCGCAGGGCATGATCCTGGTCACCGGCCCGACCGGCTCCGGCAAGACCGTGTCGCTGTACACCGGCCTGAACATCCTGAACAAGGACGACACCAATATCTCGACCGCCGAAGACCCCTGCGAAATCAATCTGCCGGGCGTCAACCAGGTCAATGTCAACGTCAAGCAGGGCCTGACTTTCGCCGCTGCATTGAAAGCCTTCCTGCGTCAGGACCCGGACGTGATCATGGTCGGCGAGGTGCGCGATCTGGAAACCGCCGAGATCGCGATCAAGGCCGCGCAGACCGGCCATCTGGTGCTGTCCACGCTGCACACCAACGACGCGCCGCAAACCTTGACCCGCCTGCTGAACATGGGCGTACCGGCCTACAACGTGGCGAGCTGCGTGACCCTGATCATCGCCCAGCGCCTGGCCCGCAAGCTGTGCAAGCACTGCCGCAAGGCCGATCTGGTGCCGAAGGAAGAACTGCTGCGCGAAGGCTTCACCGCCGAACAGATCGGCGTGCCCGGCTTCACCATCTACAAGGCCCATGGCTGCGATCAGTGCAACAGCGGCTACAAGGGCCGCATCGGCATCTACCAGGTGATGCCGGTGACCGATGCCATCTCGCGAGTGATCATGGAAGGCGGCAATGCCATCGACATCGCCGACCAGGCGGCCCGTGAAGGCGTGCGCACGCTCCGTCAATCGGCTTTGCGCAAGGTGCTGGACGGCACCATCGACCTTACCGAAGCGAACCGCGTCACCGTCGATTAGCAGTATTCTTTTCGCGGTGATGCAGCACCTGATGCTGCGCACTTGTCAGTCGATCGGAATCAACCATGGCCGCAGCCAGCACTTTGGTGAAGGACGCAACATTTGCCTGGGAAGGGCGTGACCGCAAGGGCATCGTCGTCCATGGCGTGTCCGATGGTCCGAGCGAAGCCCATATCAAGCTGCAGTTGCGCAAGCAGGGCATCAACCCGACGCGGGTGCGGAAAAAATCGGCGCTGTTCGCCAAGCGCAAGAAACCGATCAAGGGCCAGGACATCGCCGTGTTCAGCCGCCAGCTGGCGACCATGATGTCGGCCGGCGTGCCGCTGGTGCAGTCGCTGGAGATCGTCGGCCGCGGCCACGCCAATCCGTCGATGGGCGAGATGGTGCTCGGCATCAAGGGCACCATCGAAGGCGGTGCCACCTTGGCCGAATCGCTGGCCAAGTACCCGCGTCATTTCGACGATCTGTTCGTCAATCTGGTCGACGCCGGCGAGCGCAGCGGCGCGCTGGAAACGCTGCTCGACAAGATCGCCACCTACAAGGAAAAGACCGAGTCGCTGAAGAAGAAGGTCAAGAAGGCGATGACCTATCCGGCGGCGGTGATCGTCGTCGCGTTGATCGTCACCTCGATCCTGCTGTACTTCGTGGTGCCGCAGTTCGCGTCGCTGTTTCAGGGCTTCGGTGCCGATCTGCCGGCGTTCACCAAGATGGTGGTCTCGCTGTCCGAGTTCATTCAGGCCGATTGGTGGCTGATTTTGCTGATCGGCCTCGGCGGCTTCTTCGGCTTGCGGGAAGCGCATATCCGCTCGCAGAAGGTCCGTCGCTTCACCGATCGCCTGCTGCTGAAACTGCCAGTGGTTGGCGACATCCTCTACAAGTCTGCCGTTGCCCGCTACGCCCGCACCCTGTCGACGATGTTCGCCGCTGGCGTGCCCCTGGTCGAAGCGATGGATTCGGTCGCCAAGGCCGCCGGCAACATCGTGTTCACCGAAGCGATCATGCAGATGCGCGACCAGGTCTCCACCGGCCAGCAATTGCAATTGACGATGCAGCAGTCCGGCCTGTTCCCGGCGATGGCCGTGCAGATGGTCGCCATCGGCGAGGAATCCGGCTCGCTCGACCACATGTGCGCGAAGCTCGCCGACTTCTACGAGGAAGAAGTCGACGCCTTGGTCGACAACCTCACCGCGCTGCTCGAACCGATGATCATGGTCGTGCTCGGCATTCTGGTCGGCGGCTTGGTCGTCGCCATGTACCTGCCGATCTTCAAGATTGGCGCAGCAATCTGAATCATGAGCGTGGCGTTATTGAGGCGACCCTCAAAATGTTGAACAAGCAAGCCGACGATGGCAGGAAGTGACTCAGGGTTGTAGACCGCGCCGGCCGCCTCAATAACAAAAAA
>JAUXYM010000014.1 GCA_030694365.1 Nevskia sp.
GCGAGGTCGGCACGTGGCCGAATCAATAACAAAATCAATATGTTTTTTGTTATTGAGGCGGCCGGCGCGGTCTACAACCCTGAGTCACTTCCTGCCATCGTCGGCTTGCTTGTTCAACATTTTGAGGGCCGCCTCAATAACCAGCGCCCGCGGCTCGCTGCCCTTGGGAAATTCGCTGCGGATCGGGATGAAGGTGTAGGACGCGATGATCAGCAGCACCATCAGCCAGTGCAGCGCGATGCTGATGCCGCTGTAGCGATTGGCTCTGGACATGGTCGAAGAGGCCAACAGGGGACGAAACAGCGGCAGCCCAGAATCAGGCTCAGTACGGTCAGACCGACGGCTTCAAATTCCGGGGCCGCGCCGCGATCGCGAAACCGTGGCCGTGATCGAGCAGGTACTCGAGCCACTTGGCGAGCATGTGATTGCGGCCCCACTGATCGTGCAGGTAGTCGTGGGCTTGCACGTCGCCGAACATCTGCGCCAGCCAGGTCGGCCGCTGGCCGCAGTCCAGCGCTTCGGCGACCCGGGCATCGCGATAGACCTTGATCCACAGATCCGGCTCCAGACGGCGCTCGCCGTTTTCGTCCTTGAACTCGTAGGTCAGCCGCAGCTCGGCGGTATAGGGCGCGCGTTCGACCACGGTCAGCACCAGCGGCAGATCGGTGGCCGACTTCGACACCACCCGCTCGAATGGCAGGTTCAGTTCCGGCACCAGGCGTTCGAGCAGGCGATAGCTGCGCTCGTACAGATCGACCAGATGCGCGATGCGACGCGGCTGGCCGCAGCAGGGGCAGCGATCGGAGGTGGTGATGTCGGCTTGCATGAGCCCGACTATAAGATAGGAACGCAGGCCGGCACAGGCTTGCACGACCAATGTTTTTACTGAACGAGTTCTGACCACGATGCCTGTCCGCGAACTGCTGACCCAAGCCTATGCCGACCAGAAGCCGGGCACCGCCGGCCTGCGCAAGAAGGTGACCGTCTTCCTGCAGCCGCATTACCTCGAAAATTTCCTGCAAGCGATCTTCGACGTCGAGACCAGCCTCAAGGCCAGCACCCTGGTGATCGGCGGTGACGGCCGCTATCACAACCGGGTGGCGATCCAGACCGCGATCGCGATGGCTGCCGGCAACGGCATCGCCAGGGTCGTGGTCGGCCAGGGCGGCATCCTGTCGACACCGGCCGCATCGAACCTGATCCGCGTCCATAACGCAGCCGGCGGCCTGCTGTTCACCGCCAGCCACAACCCGGCCGGGCCGGATGGCGACTTCGGCATCAAGTTCAACATCGCTGGCGGCGGTCAGGCGCCGGAGGCGCTGACCGGCAGGATCTACGACGCCAGCAAAGCGATCAGCCGCTACCGCATCTACGAAGGCGCCAATGTCGACCTCGACCGTCGCGGCAGCCAGCAGCTCGGCGACACACTGATCGAGGTTGTCGACAGCGTCGACGACTACGCCCAGCTCCAGCAGAGCCTGTTCGACTTCGATCTGATCCGTGACTGGTTCAAGCGCGGCGGCCGCATCTGCTTCGATGCCATGCATGCGGTCACCGGGCCGTATGCCCAACGCATCCTGATCGAGCAGCTCGGGGCACCGGCCGGCAGCATCATCAACGCGACACCGCTGGAGGACTTCGGCGGCGGCCATCCGGACCCGAACCTGATCTACGCCAAGCATCTGCTCGATCTGGCGATGAGCGCTGATTCGCCGGACCTGATCGCCGCCAGCGATGGCGATGGCGACCGCAACATGATCCTCGGCCGCGGCCTGTTCATCTCGCCCGGCGACTCGCTGGCGATGCTCGCCGCGCACCTGACCAAGCTACCCGGCTACAAGAGCGGATTGAAAGGTTTGGCGCGCTCGATGCCGACCTGCCGCGCCGTCGACGTGGTCGCCAAGGCGCTCAAGGTCGAGTGCTTCGAGACGCCGACCGGCTGGAAGTTCTTCTGCAACCTGCTCGACGCCGACCGCCTGACCCTGTGCGGCGAGGAAAGCTTCGGCACCTCATCAAGCCACACCCGCGAGAAGGACGGCCTCTGGGCAGTGCTGGCCTGGCTGAACGTGCTGGCCACCACCGGCCTGAGCGTGCAGCAGATTGCCAGCGCGCACTGGCTGCGCCACGGCCGCCATTACTACGTGCGCCATGACTATGACGAGTTGCCGGTCGCTACCGCGAACACCGTCGTCGATAGCTTGCGCAAAGCGCTGCCGTCGCTGATCGGCAGCACCCACGACGACTGGACGATCAGCCAGGCCGACGAGTTCTCGTACACCGATCCGGTCGACGGCAGCGTCGCCACCGGCCAGGGCCTGCGCATCGTCTTCGGCGATGCGGCACGGATCATCCTGCGCCTGTCCGGCACCGGCACCGAAGGCGCGACCTTGCGCCTGTATCTGGAGCGCTACGAGACCGCCGCCGACAAACTCGGCTGGCCGACCAGCGAGGCACTGACGCCGCTGGCACGGATTGCCGGCCACCTTGTCCGCCTCAATGAACTGACTGGCCGCGAAGGACCGAGCGTGGTCACCTGAGGGCTAACCGGCAGGCATACCGCTACACTTTCCGGGTTCGTGATTCGGGCTTCGAGACTCGAAAGCGGGCGATAAAAAAATCCAATCTGGATGTGCGCGGAGGAGTGCAGGGATGTCGACGACGCAAGAAGGCCAGTGGCTGTGGTGCCCGCGCGGCGCGTTTGCCGAGGCGTCGAACATTGCCCGCTTCATGCGCTGGCTCGATGAAACCCGCGGCCTGAAATTCGCCGATTACGAAACGCTGCGGCAGTGGTCGATCACCGAGATCGAAGCCTTCTGGGCAGCGGTCTGGGACTACTTCGAAGTCCGCGCCGAAACGCCGTACCGGCAGGTGCTGAACAGCCGCGAGATGCTCGGTGTGCGCTGGTTCGAAGGCAGCCGGCTGAACTACGCCGAACACCTGCTGCGTCATGAGTCCAAGGCTGCGCCCGGCCAGACGGTCTTCCACCACTGCTCGGAAAATCGCCCGCTGGCGACACTGAGCTGGCAGGAACTGGGCCGCCAGGTGCGCATCGTCGCGACCCGCTTGCGGGCGCTCGGCGTGGGGCCTGGCGATCGCGTGGTGTCCTACCTGCCGAACGTGCCGGAAACCGCGGTGGCGATGATGGCGACGGTCGCGATCGGTGCCGTGTGGTCCTCGGCGGCACCGGAGTTCGGTGCTCGCACGATCACCGAGCGCTTCGCGCAGATCGAGCCAAAGCTGCTGTTCGCCGCCGACGGCTACCGCTTCGGCGGCCGCGATTTCAAGCGCGAGACCGAGGTGCGCAGCATCGTCGCCGCGCTGCCGACGCTCGAACACATCGTCTGGCTGCCGTATCTGGTGCCGGAGGCTGCCCTGCCCGCGCTGCCCGGCATCATCGCCTGGCATGCGCTGCTCGATCATCCCGATGTGCCGCGCGAGACCTTTCGTTACGAGCAGGTCGCCTACGATCATCCGCTGTGGGTGGTGTTCTCGTCGGGCACCACCGGGCTGCCGAAAGCGATCGTCCACAGCCATGTCGGCGTGCTGCTCGAACACCTGAAGGTGATGCATTTCCACCTGGGCCTTACGCCGACCTCGGTGATGTTCTTCTACTCGACCACCGGCTGGATGATGTGGAACCTGCTGGTCGCCGCGCTGCTGACCGGCTCGGCCGCAGTGCTCTACGACGGCAACCCGGCCCATCCGGCGATCGACTTCCTGTGGCAGCTCGCCGCCGATACCGGCACCACCTCGTTCGGCGCCAGCCCGACCTATGTGCAGATCATGGAGAAAGCGGGGCTGGAGCCCGGCAAGTTGTACGACCTGTCGCGGCTGGAATCGGTGGTCGTCTCCGGCGCGCCATCGACGCCAGAAACCTTCGCCTGGTTCTACCGCTGCGTGAAGCAAGACCTGTGGGTGACCTCGCAGTCCGGCGGCACCGAAATCTGCTCCGGCTTCGTCGGCGCCGTGCCGCTGCTGCCGGTGTACGCCGGTGAAATCCAGACGCGCATGCTCGGCATGGACGTGCAGGCCTGGCGCGACGACGGCACGCCGGCCGGCCCGGACGAGGTCGGCGAACTGGTGGTGACCAGCCCGTTCCCGTCGATGCCGATCAAGTTCTGGAACGACGAAGGCGGCAAGCGCTACCGCGGGTCCTACTTCGACGTCTTTGATCAAAGTCGGGGCGGCGTCTGGCGGCACGGCGATTTCATCAAGGTCAACGCGCGTGGTGGCTGCTACATCTACGGCCGCTCGGACTCGACCCTGAACCGCTACGGCGTGCGCATCGGCACTGCCGAAATCTATCGTGCAGTCGAACAATTGCCGGAGATCGCCGACAGCCTGATCGTCTGCTGCGAACTGCCCGGCGGCCAGTTCTTCATGCCGCTGTTCATCCGGCTTAAGCCGGATTACGCGCTCGACGACGGCCTGGTGCAGCGCATCGCCAGAAAGCTGCGCGAGGACTGCTCGCCACGCCACGTGCCGGACCAGGTCTACGCGCTCGACAACATTCCCTACACGCTCACCGGCAAGAAGATGGAAGTGCCGGTGCGCAAGCTGCTGATGGGCTGGCCGCTGGAAAAAGCTGCCAGCCGCGACGCGATGATGAATCCGGCGGCGATCGACTGGTTCGTCGATTTCGCCGCTACCACTACCGACTGTCAGTGGCGTCCCTCGTAGGGCGGGCCATGCCCGCCGCGCCGCTCGGACCGAAGCCCGGCGGCCGCGGGCCGCCCTACGTGAAACACAGCCCATCACAAGCGCCACCGCAACCGTGAGCATTACCCCAGGAGAACCCGCATGAGTACCAAGAAACCGGTCGTGATCACGGCGTCACCGGCTACACCGGCCGCCTGGTGGCCGAATACCTGCGCGAATACCGCGTGCCGTTCATCGCCGCCGGCCGTGATGCCAAGCGCATCAAGGAAGTGCTCGACAAGGTGCCGGGCATCGAGACCGCCGACTACGAGATCGCCGAAGTCGAGCACACGGTCGAAGGGCCGACCCAGCTGTTCAGCGGTGCCAAAGTGGTCTGCAACATGGTCGGCCCGTTCATGAAGTTCGGCCCCGAAGCGGTCGAAGCCGCACTGGCTGCCGGCTGCCGGCTGCCATTACACCGATACCAACGGCGAGCAGAACTGGATGATGCACGCCGAGGAAACCTGAGGTGCGAAGTTCGCCGCCAGGAATCTGCTGCTGTCGCCGGGCCTTGCGCAGATGTACACCACCGGCGAAATCGCCGCGAATATCTGCCTCGAACAGCCGGGCCTCGACACGCTCGACATCCTGGTGCGGTGGAAGGGCTTCCCGACCTACGCCTCGACGCAGATCATCTTCAGCATCCTCACCGCCAACTTCTACTACCTGGAACAGAACAAGTACGTGCAGTGGTCGCCGACGGCAAAGTCCGAAGTGATGGTGCCCGGCCAGCATGAGACGGCGATGGCGCTGCCCTGGGGCGGCACCGCGCATCCGGTCTGGTTCAAGAACGATCCGCGAGTCGCCAACTGCAAGGCGCAGGGCGGCATGTTCGCACGGCCGGTGATGGAAGGCGTGGTGCAGATCACCGCCGTTGTCGAAGACCAGATCAAGAAGCTGCCGAAGGCCGAGCAGGAGAAGGCGCTGTCGGACATGGCGGCGAGCCTGCAGGCCGGCATGCCACCGCGCGAGAACCCGCGCGAGAACACCTCGGTTGACTCGGTCCACGCCAGCGGTCCGCTCGGCCGCGCCCATTGCGTGATCCATGGCATCTGCAACTACAAGCAGACCGGTCTGCTGCAGGCTTATCTCGCCTATTACCTGCTGCAGGCGCCGCCGAAGCGGGTTGGCTTTGCGTCTGGCTGCCAGGCTTTCGGCCATCGCGAACTGCTCGGCCAGCTACAGGCCTTCGGCCTGGTCAGCGCACCGCAGCTGACCCGCAATGGGCTGACCGTCGCCGCCTGATTGCCGGGCTGGTCAACTGAGTTCCAGATGATCGAACCGCCCCGCTGCCGAACGCAGCGGGTCGGCTTTTTGTCGGCCACCATTCTGGCTCAAAGCCGCCAGACTTCATCCAGCCGCGCCGGACCCAGCCGGCAGTCGAGCGCCGCGATCAGCAGCAGACAGCCGAGCGAGGACAGCACGAAGGCGGTGACAAACACCGCAACATAGCCAAAGGCATCGCCGATCGCCGCCGCCGTGAACGCCGCCAACCCCTGAGCGACGACCACCGCGCAGGCCAGCAAGCTGTAATCGGTGCCGGCGTGGGCGGGGTCCGAGGCGTCCATCATCAAGCTGAACAAGGCCACCGTCGCCATGCCGCCGAACAGGTGCTCGGCGATGCAGGCGGTCCAGACCAGAGGGCGATCATCCGGCGCATCGGCGGCCGCGACATACAGCAGCAAGCTCAGCGCCTGAGCGATGCCGCAGCCGAGCAGCGCGCGCCGCCGGCCAAGCCGGAAGGCCAGCCAGCCACCGGCCGCCGCGCCGACCAGACCCATGATCGATCCGAGCGCGCCCTTGACGATGGCGATCTCCTCGATCGCCCAGTGCGCGTCTTTCAGCATCGGCCCGACCAGCGACCCGGTCATCGCATCGCCGAACTTGTAGGCGCAGACCAGCAGCAGCAAGGCCAGCATGCCCGGCAGCTGCAGCCGGGGCAGCCAGCCGCTGGCGAGCACCGGCAGCGACGGCCTGAGCTTGCGCGGAGTGGCATCGGCGGCTTCGCGATGCAGCAGCACCGGCACGCAGGTCAGCGCCAGCAACGCCGACATGCCGATGCACATCGCCACCCAGCCGAGTTTCGCGTAGACCCACAGCAGCAGGCCGCCGCCGAGCACCATGCCGATGCGATAGGCACCGACCTGGATGCCGTTGCCGAGCCCCCTCGCCCGCACATCGAGCAGGCGCACCGCCATGCCATCGGTCGCCACGTCCTGCACGGCGGCGAGTAAGTTGAACGCGAACACCGCCGCGAACACGATCAGAAAGCCGCGCCCCGGATCGACCAGGGCCAGCAGCGCCGCGCCGATCGCCGCCGTGAACTGGATCGGCACGATCCAGCCGCGCCGCGTGCCGAGGTGATCGACCAGCGGTGCCCAGAGGAATTTCAGCGCCCAGGGCAGGAACAGGAAGGCCGTCGCGCTGATCGCCTTCAGCGACGCGCCGTGCTCGCGCATCAACACCGGCAGCGCCTGGGTGAAGAAGCCATACGGCAGACCCTGGGCGATGTACAGGCTGGTCAGCAGCAGCAAGGGCGCTGCCCGTGCGCGGGTGGCGGGCCCGGGAGCAGACACCTCGGCAGACATCCGGATTTCTGGCGGCATGCTCACAGCCTACGCAGACGGCCGGTTTTGCAACAGCCTGCCTGGGTAGCACTGCAATCACCGCGACGCTGCATTCTTCGATAAGGTCAGCACTGGCTCGGCCAGGAACCTCACGATGAACGAAGGCGATTTCGAATACGCAGGATTCTGGATCCGAGTCTGGGCCAGCGTCATCGACAGCGTGCTGCTGTTGCTGGTGATCATGCCGCTGGCGATCAGCGTCTACGGCTGGGATTATTTCGACCCCGAAGCCGCGTTCATCCGCGGCCCGGCCGACTTCCTGATCTCCTGGTTGCTGCCGGCGGTGTCGGTCGTGCTGTTCTGGCTGCTGCGCCGGGCCACGCCGGGCAAGATGGCAATCGCCGCGACCATCGTCGATGCCAGCACCGGCGGCGCGATCACGCCGCAGCAGGCGCTGATGCGCTATGTCGGCTACTTCGTGTCGACGATCCCGTTCGGTCTCGGCCTGATCTGGGTCGCCTTCGATGCCCGCAAGCAGGGCTGGCACGACAAGCTGGCCGGCACCGTGGTGATCCGCGCCCGGCGGCGTGGGCCTCAGCCGGTGCGTTTCGACGCGCGCTAGCGTCGCCTGCGGCACCGGTTGTCAGCGCCACGTCGTCGAGTGCAGGCTACGGCACCGCGACGACGACGAGACGACGGCGATGATCCTGACCGCGTATCCGCAGGCCACCGATACAAGGACCATCCAGCTCTGGGTCGGCGTGTTCGGCGCGGAGCAGCCGCCGGGCCTCGTCTTCACGCTCGACGGCATCGAGGTGCAGCCCGAAGTCGCCGCCGCACTCGGCACCATCCGCGATCTCGCTGGCACTTCGGCGGCGCAGCCGATCAATCATCGCGGCGTGTTCCGGTTCCGCAACCTGGTGCCGGCAGCCCCCTACCGCATCGTCATCCGTGCAGCCGGCACCCCGCCGCTGGAACTGCTGGTGCGAACGCTGCCGGAGCCGGACCTGACCCTGCTGGCCGGCGATCAGGTCTACTGCGATCTGCCGCTGTCCGAGGATTTGCCCGAACACGACCCGAAGCTGAGCCGGCGGCTCGGCGACAAGTACCGCCGCAACTGGGCTTCCGCCTCGCTCGGCGTGCCCGGGCTGGAAGCGGTGCTGCGCCGGGCACCGGTGGTCTGCCTGCCTGACGATCACGAATACTGGAACAACTACCCGTTCCCGCAGAAGCAGCTGCCCGGCACCTGGACGGCGGAGCGCCGCGCGCGCTGGGAAACGGCGTCGCGCAACCTCTATCAGGACTACCAGCGCCCGGAAGGCTCCGAAGGCGCGGTGCGGATCGACATCGCGCCGCTGAAGTTCCGGTTCCTCGACACCCGCAGCAGCCGCGCCGCCGATTTCGAAACCCTGATGGCCGCCCCGGCGCTACCGGCGCTGCAAGGCTGGCTCGACGATCTGCTCGCCGTTCATCGACAGCGCGAAGTCGGCGTTCGACAGCCTCAAGGGCATCTTCACCGACAACGGCGACTGGATCAGCGCCGCGCTGGCCGACATCGGCGAACACGCCGGCACGCCGGCGGAAACGACACTGGTGGCGCTGCTCGGCGGTTGCGACTCGCTGGCCTTCCGGCTGCGCGTGGCGCAATCGCATCTGCGCAACGACATGCTGCCCTCGTACTGGTCGGAATCGATCCTGATCGAGCGCGGCAAGGCCGGCATCGCCAAGGCGCATGCGATCCACGTGCCGCTGATGCAGCCGGAAGCTGCTGACTATCCGACCCGGCGCAACGGCGTGGTCCGGCGTCCGCTGAGCGATTTCGACGCTGCCGCGCGCTGGCCGAACATCGCGATCTTCGCGCTGCCAGTGCCACAGGCGCAGCTACTGGCGCGCATCGACGCGTTCAGCAAATCGCGCTCGACGCTCGATGCGCTGGAGCACGCGCTGCGCTGGCTGTCGTTCTCCTGGGGCGTGGCGCGCACGCCGAACCCGCTGCACGACAACTACGGCCTGCCGTCGGCCTGCCTGCTGGAAACCGCGTTCGCCGCCGAAGGCATCGACCTGACGCCGGGGCTGGAATCGCGCGCCTCCTGCCCGGAAGCGATCTGGGTGTCGGCGCGCT
This sequence comes from Nevskia sp., assembly GCA_030694365.1. Classification (GTDB taxonomy): domain Bacteria; phylum Pseudomonadota; class Gammaproteobacteria; order Nevskiales; family Nevskiaceae; genus Nevskia. The sequence continues at coordinate 9,388 of JAUXYM010000014.1, forward strand.
ACTGGCAGGACTACTTCGAGACCTTCCATCACCAGCCCCTGGTTGGCCGCTGGACCGCACCGCACCGCTATCCGATCGACGAACCATCGGGCACGACGCGCCGCCGCTGATGCCTGCTCGGGCCTGATAGCGGAAGCGCGGCCTCTTCCGCCAGCCGTCAATGCCGAGCCTGGGCCGGCGTCAGGGCGCAAACGCCGGCGGATTTGCCTTCGGCGCGCTCTGGCTGCCGCGCCGCAGATGGTTCTCGCCCCGGTTGGTCTGCAGTGCCGTCGCGAAGCTCTGGCCGCGCGAGCGCTTGTCGACGGTGTCGACGTACCACCACTCGTTGCTGACCCGTTGCGGGGTGATGTCGAGCAGCATGTAACCGCGCTGGCTCAGGTTGATGTACTTGAAGTGCGGGTTGTTGAGGCGCAGCACCGGCACCAGCGCCTGCAGGCCATCGAGCCCCGACGAGGTGATCGAGGTGCAGACGAATTCCACCGCCAGTGAACCCAGACCGGTCAGTGCGTTGTAGCCGCCGAAACGGCCGCCGAGCAGCTTGTTCGGGTCCGGCGTCAGATCGGCCCCCCAGGAGCAGTGGATGTCGCCGGTCAGCACCACGACGTTGTCGACCGGATCGTTGTTGCGGTCGCCGGCGAGCGTGTTGAAGATGCGCTCGCGACGCGGGCTGTAGCCGTCCCACTGGTCGACGTTCAGGAACTGGCTGAGCTTGCTCGCGTTCGGCAGACCCAGCACTTTCAGCTGCGCGAACATCACGCCCTGGCCGATCAGCTTCCACTTGTTCTGCGGTGCGCGGCGCAAGCCGGTGATCAGCCAGTCTTCCTGGTTCAGACCCAGCAACTGGCGACGCGGATCGGTGTACGGGCCGGTCTGCAGGAACACGCCGAGCCCGGCTTCCGGCAGCAGGGGCACCTGCGGCTGAATCTGTTCGGCGCGGGCACCGACACGCTCTTCGAGCATGTACAGATCGGCCAGATTGCCGATCGAGAACGAGCGGTTGTTGCGGCGCAGGTCGTTGGCGTCCGGCACCCGGGTCGGCATCCACTCGTAATAGGCCTGCAGCGCGCCAGCGACGCGCGTCGCCCAGTCGCCCTCAGTCTCCGGCTGATGGTTTTCGGCACCACCGGACCAAGCGTTGTTGGCGAACTCGTGGTCGTCCCAGATGGCAATGATCGGATGCTGGCGGTGCAGCGCCTGCAGCTCCGGCTCGCGCTTGTATTGGCCATGGCGCTGGCGGTAATCGGCCAGGCTCAGGATCTCGTGCGCCGGTTCGTAGTTGCGGGCGCTGCCATAGTCGCCATTGCCGTATTCGTAGATGTAATCGCCAAGATGAATGACAAAATCGAGATCGGCGCGCTCGGCAATCCGCTCGTAAGCGTTGAAGTAGCCGTGCGCCAGGCTGGCGCAGGAGGCGACGGCGATCCGCAAGCGGTCGATATTGCCGACCGGCAGCGTCCGGGTCCGGCCGACCGGCGACAGCAGCGCACCAACGTTGAAGCGGTAGTAGTAGGTCCGCCCGGCTTCGAGGCCGGCGACGTCGACCTTCACCGTGTAGTCGCGGCTGGCATCGGTGATCACGGCACCGGTCTGCACGATGACGCTCAAGCCCGGTTCGGTGGCGACCAGGTAGTTGACCGTGACCGGCCCGGCATTCGGTGTGGTGATGCGGGTCCACAGGATCACCCGATCCTTCAGCGGATCGCCACTGGCCACACCATGCACGAACGACAAAGTGGTAGCAGCGACGGCGACGTTGCCGTGCTCCGACAGCAGCGGCAGCGCGCTGGCCGCCAGGCCGGCAGCAGCGGATTTCAGGAAATTGCGGCGATCGATGCCCGCGCGCTTCGGCTTGCGGCGACGTTGCTGGCCCATGGCGATACTCTCCTCATCCGGTAGTTATCGGTCTGATTGTTCGACGTCCCAGTGACAGCGGCGTGACGCGATGCTGCTCGGATCAGATCCGGATCGCCAGCCGACGTCGGCTGCAACTAGCGGCGCAGCCCCTTCTCCTGCATCACCATCGCCGCGATCTCCTCGATCGACATGTTCGCGGAGTTCAGGTGCGGGATGTTGTTGCGGCGATAGAGCTGCTCGGCCTGGCGCAGTTCGTAGGCGCACTGGGCCAGCGAAGCGTATTTCGAGCCCGGCCGGCGCTCGCTGCGCACCTGCTGCAAGCGCTCGGGATCGGACGTCAGGCCAAATAATTTGCTTTGGAAACTGCGCAGCGCCTTCGGCAGCTTCTGGGTTTCGAGATCGTCCTCGGTCAGCGGGAAATTGGTCGCGAACACCGCATGCTGCAGCGCCAGGTACAGGGTGGTCGGGGTCTTGCCGCAGCGCGATGGCGCAATCAGGATCACATCGGCCCGGCTCAGATCGCGGACGCTCTGGCCGTCATCGTGTTCCATCGAGAAATTCATCGCGTCGATGCGCGCGTTGTAGCGGCCGTGATCGCTCATGCCGTGGGCGCGGCCCTGAGCGTGAGTCGACTTGACCCCCAGTTCCGCCTCGATCGGCGCGATGAAAGTATCGAACAGGTCGAGGAACATCGCGCTCGCGGTTCTGATGATCGCGCGCACCTCGTCGTTGACCGTGGTGCTGAACACGATCGGTCGCCGGATTTCCGTGGCCGACACGTGATTGATATAGTCCACGGTCACGCGGGCCTTGTCGGTCGAGTTGATGAACGGCAGCGTGACTTTTTTGAACTCGACACCTTCGAACTGCGTCAGCAGCGTCCCGCCCAGCGTTTCGGCGGTGATGCCGGTGCCGTCGGACACGAAGAACACGATGCGCTGCGCACTATCGTTCACGCGCAGCAGCCTCCCCTACCCGAATCCCTGTTCCTTGCCATGTCCTGGTTTTATCTCGTTATTGCCGGCCTGCTGGAAATCGGTTTCACGACCGCCCTGAAGATGTCGAACGGCTTCTCGCTCGAGCGGCCGAAATATATCCTCGTTTTCACCGCCTTCGCGCTGGCCAGCTTTTTCCTGCTCAACCTGGCGATGCGCACCATCTCGCTCGGCACGGCTTATGCAGTCTGGACCGGCATTGGCGCGGCCGGCACTGCGGTGGTCGGTGCCTGGTTCTTTCACGACACCCTGACCGGCCTGCAGATATTCTTTCTCTGCCTGCTGATCGCCTCGATCATCGGGCTCAAGTTGGTATCCTGAGCCCATAAGTAGTCATCCCTCCCTCATTCAGCAGGAATTCCGGCAAATGGCGATCCCGACGGTACTCTGGTTCAAGCAGCTGGGCATGCACGATGTCGAGCTGGTCGGAGGCAAGAATTCCTCGCTCGGCGAGATGATCCAGCATCTGACTAAGCTAGGCGTGTCGGTGCCTGACGGCTTCGCGACGACGGCCGAGGCCTATCGCGAATTCCTTGCCTATGAAGGCCTGGCTGATCGCATCAACGCCCAGCTCGATGCGCTGGATGTCGACGACGTGGTCAAGCTCGCCAAGGTCGGCAAGGCGATCCGCGAGGCGGTGATGCAGGCGCCGTTCCCGCAGGCGCTGGAAGCCGAGATTCGCACCGCCTATGAGCGGCTGCTGGCCGAAGCCGGCGTCGAGATTTCGGTCGCCGTGCGCTCGTCGGCGACTGCCGAGGATCTGCCCGACGCCTCGTTCGCCGGCCAGCAGGAAACCTTCCTCAACGTCCGCGGCATCGACGACGTACTGGCGAAGATGAAGGAAGTATTCGCGTCCCTGTTCAATGACCGTGCGATCGCCTACCGCGTGCACAAGAACTTCGATCACTCGAAGGTCGCCTTGTCGGCCGGCGTGCAGCGCATGGTCCGCTCGGACCTCGGTTCCTCCGGCGTAATCTTTACGATGGACACCGAATCCGGCTTCCGCGATGCGGTGTTCATCACCTCCAGCTACGGCCTCGGCGAAGCCGTGGTTCAGGGCGCGGTGAACCCGGACGAGTTCTACGTCTACAAGCCTTCGCTGGCGGCCAAGCGTCCGGCGATCCTGAAGCGCGGCCTCGGCGAAAAGGCCAAGAAGATGGTCTATGCCGACCCGGCGGGTGGCAAGGCCGTCGAATTCACCGCCGTCGCCGACGCCGATCGCCGCAAGTTCTCGCTGACCGATGCGCAGATCACTGCGCTCGCCGAGCAGGCGATGATCATCGAGACCCACTACCAGCGGCCGATGGACATCGAATGGGGCCTCGATGGCGCCGACGGCAAGCTGTACATCCTGCAGGCGCGCCCGGAAACGGTGCAGTCGCGCGCCGGCGGCAGCCGTTTGCGCCGCTACAAGCTGAAGTCCAAGGGCAAGGTGCTGATCGAGGGCCGCGCCATTGGCCAGAAGATCGGTGCCGGCAGGGTCCGCTTCCTGCAGTCGATCGACCAGATGGAACGCGTGCAGCCTGGCGACGTGCTGGTCACCGACATGACCGATCCCGATTGGGAACCGGTGATGAAGCGCGCCAGCGCCATCGTCACCAACCGCGGCGGCCGTACCTGCCACGCGGCGATCATCGCCCGCGAGCTCGGCATCCCGGCGGTGGTTGGCACCGGCAACGCGACGACCGTGCTGAAGGACGGCACCGAAGTGACGGTGAGCTGCGCCGAAGGTGACACCGGTTTCGTCTATGCCGGCCATGTCGATTACGCGATCGATGAGATCGAGCTCGACAAGATGCCGGAGATTCCGGTCAAGATCATGATGAACGTCGGCACGCCGGAGCAGGCGTTCGACTTCGCGTCGCTGCCGCACAAGGGCGTCGGCCTCGCCCGTCTGGAATTCATCGTCAACCGCCAGATCGGCATCCATCCGCAGGCGCTGCTGGAACTCGACAAGCAGCCGGCCGATGTGCGCCGGATCATCGATCAGATGATTTCCGCGTACCCGTCGGCGGTCGATTACTTCTGGATGCGCATGGCCGAAGGCATCGCGATGATCGCGGCGGCGTTCGCGCCGGAGCCGGTGATCGTGCGCCTGTCCGACTTCAAGTCGAACGAGTACGCGAATCTGGTCGCCGGCTCGCGCTACGAGCCGCACGAAGAAAATCCGATGCTCGGCTTCCGCGGTGCTTCGCGCTATATCTCGAAGGACTTCCGTCCCTGCTTCGATCTCGAATGCAAGGCGCTGAAGTACGTCCGCGACGAGATGGGCCTGAGTAATGTCCAGGTCATGGTGCCGTTCGTGCGCACCTTGGCCGAAGCCAAGGGCGTGTCGGACATCCTCGCCGAGAACGGCATGGCGCGCGGCGTCAACGGCTTGAAGCTGATCATGATGTGCGAACTGCCCTCGAACGCCGTGATGGCCGACGAGTTCCTCGAATACTTCGACGGCTTCTCGATCGGCTCCAACGACATGACCCAGCTGACCCTCGGCCTGGATCGTGATTCCGGCCTGGTGGCAGCCGGTTTCGACGAGCGCGATCCGGCCGTCAAGAAGATGCTGAGCATGGCAATCAGCGCCTGCAAACGCGCCAACAAGTACGTCGGCATCTGCGGTCAGGGTCCGAGCGACCATCCGGACCTCGCCATGTGGCTACTTGAACAAGGCATCGAATCGATGAGCCTGAACCCGGATACGGTGGTCGAAACCTGGCTGTTCCTGGCGGGTCAGAAAGCCTAGGGAGGACTGCCCGATCGCCGCGCGGCAGTCGCTGGCGATGAGGAGCGGCGGGTGGTTGTGCGGCCTGTTGCTGGCGGCGGCCTTGTTGCTGGCAGCCACGGCGCTGGCCGACAGTACACCCGGCCGTTTCGATTACTACCTGCTGAGCCTGTCGTGGTCGCCGGAGTACTGCGCGAAATCCCACCGCGATGACGAGCAGCAATGCGCACACCCCTACGCCTTCGTCGCTCACGGCCTGTGGCCGCAGGATGAGCAGGGTTGGCCATCGGATTGCCCGTCCAGGGAGCGAGTACCCGATGCGACGATCGAGCGCCTGCTGCCGATGATGCCGAACCGTGGCCTGATCATCCACGAGTGGCACCGACACGGCAGCTGCAGCGGCCTGCACGCCGATGCTTATTTTTCAATGGTCGAACAGGCGTATCACGCGATCACCATTCCGGCGCGCTATCAGCGGCTGAGCGCCGCCTTGAGCATCAGTCTGGCTGAACTGCGCCGCGATCTGCTGGCGGCCAATCCGGCGATAACAAGAGGGGCGCTGATCTTGCAGTGCTCGGGCCGTTACCTGCAGGAAGTGCGCATCTGTCTCGACCGCGAACTGCAGCCGCGCACCTGCAGCAGCGAACAGCGCGACCGTTGCGGCGAGCGGGTGCTGCTGCGGCCGGTGCGGACCGGCGCTCGCTGATCGATCAGGCCAGCCCTTCTGCCCCTCGCGCGGCATCGTCCGGTTCGACAGGCAATGACCGCTGCTCGGCAATCGTGACCGGCATGCGCAGATGGAACTGGCTGCCGCTATCGTCCGAGGTCGCAGTGATATCGCCGCCGTGATAAGCCGCGATCTTGCGGCAGATCGCCAGGCCGATGCCGGTGCCTTCGTAGGTTTCCGCGCCGTGCAAACGCCGGAAGATGGCGAAGACCTTGTCGAGCTGGTCAGCCGGAATGCCGATGCCGTTGTCGGCCACGTTGAGCAGCCAATGATCGCCGTCGCGCTCGATCGAGATACTGATACTCGGCCGTACCTCCGGTTTCTGGAACTTGATCGCGTTGCCAATCAGGTTCTGCAGCAACTGCACCAGCAGGCCGTGATTGGCTTCGATCTCGGGCAAGGTGCCGAAGGCGATATCGGCACTGCTGCGGTCGATCTCCGCCTTCAGATTTTTCAGCGCTTCGATGATCGTTTCGGCAAGCGGGCGGCGGGTAATCGCTGCCGCATCGGCGCGGCCGACGCGCGACAGCAACAGCAGATCCTTGATCAAGAGCTGCATCTGCCGCGCACCCTTGTCGATGTAGTCGAGGAACTCGACCGCTTCGCCCGGCAACTGGTCCCGATGGCGAAGACTGAGCAACTGCGAGAACCCGGAGATGGTCCGCAGCGGGGCCTGCAGATCGTGCGAGGTGATGTAGGCGAACTGTTCGAGCTCCTTGACCGCGCGATTGAGATTGGCAAGCGAGCGGCGCAGTTCTTCCTCGGCCAGTTCGCGCGAAGCGATTTCCTCTCGGAGCCGCTGGTTGGCTTCGGCCAGTTCTTCCGGCGAGCGCATCGCCAGCAGCTTCGGCACCAGCGGAATGATCGCGATCGCAGTGGCCAGCGATACCGCAGCGGTCAGCGCTTTCTCGATGCCCTGCAGGTAGTAGATCGGCTGCCAGATGGTGACGATGCCGAGGATGTGACTGAGCCCGCACAGCACGATGAACGCGGCGAACAGCGCAATCGCCCAGCCGAACGACAGCGGCGCACGCCGGCGCGCGATGAACCACAGCAGCGCCGCCGGAATCATCAGATAGGCGATCGCAATGACGGTATCCGAAGCGACGTGCAGCCAGATCAGATCCGGCCGCAACTGGAAGCAGACGCCGTGCGGCAGCAGGCCGCTCGACAGGCCGGCAGCGAAGCTCAGGCTCATGACTCAGTCAATCCTGCAGCGTTCACTGGTCGTCACCCGGCACGCGGCGCGGCGGCAACACCACCAGGCGCAGCCAGAAATCGCGCAGCGCTTCGGCCAGACGAAAGAACTCGCCGAGATCGACCGGCTTCGACAGATAGCAGTTGGCGTGGGCGTCATAGCTGGCAGCGATGTCGCTTTCAGCCGTCGAGGTCGACAGCACCAGTACCGGCGTGCGGCGCAAGGCCGGGTCAGCCTTGATCGTGCGCAGCACTTCGCGGCCATCCATGCCTGGCAGATTGAGATCGAGCAGCACCAGGTCCGGTGGCCCGCAGCCGGCGTATTCGCCTTCGCCACGAATCGCCCGCAGCGCTCGCTCGCCATCGCCGGCAATCATCAGCTCATGCGGAAGGCCGGTTTCGCGCAGCACTTCCTGCATCAGCCGCACGTCGGCAACGCTGTCCTCGACCAGCAGGATCACCGGCACCCTCGTGCTGCCGGTGTTTGGCGAGTGGCTATTGCTGGTGTTCTGGGTCACCAGGCGTTCCTCCACGACCGGCAGTGACGGACGTGGACGGTGGGAGAGGCGGGGCAACGGGCGGCAGGACTAGACATGGTCGAATCTGCGGGCAGGAGCCCGAATTGGCACGAGCCATCAATCTACGGCTCGCAACAGAATCGCGGAAGGTTTTCATACCGATGGCAGCAGCTTGCGGACAGACGGCGGCCTCGCGCGCTCCCGTCTGCTCGGAGGAATCGCTAGACTGCCGCGCTTCGTTTTCCCATCCCTTTCCATGGCTGATGATCTGCGCCGAGGTGCCGTGTTTGCGGTTGCTGCGGCGGCCGCGATGGCCGTCGGTGCCACCTGCGTGAAAGGCGCGTCGGCCACCGTGCCGAGCACGATGATCGTGTTCTTCCGCGCGCTGTTCGGGCTGATGCTGATGCTGCCCTGGCTGATTCGTGGTGGCCGCAAGGCCTGGGCGACCCAGCGCTTCGAGGGCCATGTCTGGCGCTCGGCATTCGGCATCGTCTCGATGTACGGCTACTTCCACGCGATCAGCCATCTGCCGCTCGCCGAAGCGGTACTGCTGACTTACACGATGCCGCTGTTCGCGCCCTTCATCGGCTGGCTCTGGCTCGGCGAACGGCCGCCGAACTCCGCACTGCCCGCCGCCTTGATCGGCCTCGCCGGCATTGCCCTGATCGTCAAGCCGGGCGCGGCTGGATTGACGTCCTCGGCAGCTTTGATCGGCATGCTTTCCGGTGTCAGTGCCGGTGCCGCGATGATCGGCATCCGCCGGATCAGCGACACCGAACCGGCCTCGCGGATCGTCTTCTATTTCCTGTTGATGTCGACCTTGGTCACCGCCACGCCGCTGCACTGGACCTGGCAGACGCCGACCGCACCAGCCTGGCTGTGGCTGCTCGGCGTCGGTGCCTTCGCGACCGGCGGCCAGTTGCTGCTGACGCGCGCCTATGGGTCGGCACCGGCGGCGTTTGTCGGGCCGTTCACCTATACCTCGGTGATTTTCGCGGGCACCTTTGGCTGGGCCTTGTGGGGCGAAGCGCCCGATCTGTGGTCGCTGGCCGGCATCGCCCTGGTGATCGGCTCTTGCCTGCTGACCCTGCTGCCGAGCCGCAGCAAACGCGCCGCCGTCGACTCGCCCGTGGAGATCTGAGTCGGGGCGGATGGCCCGGGTGCGCAGGGACAGGTAATCTGTGCAGTCCCCTTTTCCCGCTTGCGCCAATGTCCTCTCACAAGTCCGAACTGATCGTCGAGCAGGTCTCCGACAAGCTGGTCCGCCTCAAGCGGCGCATCGACGGCGGCTTCAATCTGAAAGCCGACTGGGTGCCGAGCGGCGATCAGCCGCAGGCGATCGAGAAGCTGGTCGAGAACCTGAACGACGGCCTGGCGCATCAGACCCTGCTCGGCGTCACCGGCTCGGGCAAGACCTTCACCATTGCCAACGTCATCCAGCGCCTGCAGCGGCCGACGCTGATCATGGCCCCGAACAAGACCTTGGCTGGGCAGTTGTACGGCGAGTTCAAGGATTTCTTCCCGGACAACGCCGTCGAGTATTTCGTCAGCTACTACGACTACTACCAGCCGGAGGCCTATGTGCCGTCGTCCGATACCTTCATCGAGAAGGATTCGGCGATCAACGAGCACATCGAGCAGATGCGGCTGTCGGCGACCAAGGCGCTGATGGAACGCAAGGACGCGACCATCGTCGCCTCGGTGTCGGCGATCTACGGCCTCGGTAATCCCGAGGCCTATTTCAATATGGTTCTGCACCTGGTCAAGGGCGACAAGCTCGGCCAACGCGAAATCATCCGCCGCCTGACCGAAATGCAGTACGTGCGCAATGACGTAGCACTCTCGCGCGGCACCTATCGAGTACGCGGCGACATCATCGACATCCATCCTGCGGAATCCGACGAGGAAGCGGTGCGGGTCGAACTGTTCGACGACGAGGTCGACGGCATCAGCTACTTCGACCCGCTGACCGGCGAAATCCGCCGCCGCGTGCCACGGGCAACGGTCTATGCCAAGAGCCATTACGTGACGCCGAAAGAGCGAACGATGGCGATGAGCGGCGCGATCAAGGATGAACTGCAGGAACGGATCAAATACTTCGCCGACAACGGCAAGCTGCTCGAAGCGCAGCGCATCGAGCAGCGCACCAGCTTCGATCTGGAGATGATCCAGGAGATCGGCTACTGCAACGGCATCGAGAACTACTCGCGCTATCTGACCGGCCGCGAATCGGGCGAACCACCGCCCTGCCTGCTCGACTATCTGCCGCCGGATGCCCTGGTCGTCATCGACGAAAGCCATGTCACCGTTCCCCAGATCGGCGGCATGTACAAGGGTGACCGCGCCCGCAAGGAGACCCTGGTCGCCTACGGTTTCAGGCTGCCCAGCGCCCTCGACAACCGGCCCCTGAAGTTCGAGGAGTTCGAACGTCTGGTGCCGCAGACGATTTATGTCTCGGCGACGCCCGGACCTTACGAGATGAAGTTGTCGGGCGACGCGATCATCGATCAGGTGGTGCGCCCGACCGGCCTGATCGATCCGGAAGTCGAAGTTCGCCCGGCGGCGTCGCAGGTCGACGACGTGCTCGGTGAAATCCGCCTGCGCGTTGCCCAGGGCGATCGCGTGCTGATCACCACCTTGACCAAGCGGATGTCGGAAGACCTGACCGACTATCTGAATGAGCACGGCGTCCGCGTCCGTTATCTGCACTCGGATATCGAGACCGTCGAACGTGCCGAAATCCTCCGCGATCTGCGACTCGGCGTCTTCGATGTGCTGGTCGGCATCAACCTGCTGCGCGAAGGCCTCGATCTTCCCGAGGTATCCCTGGTGGCGATTCTCGACGCCGACAAGGAAGGCTTCCTGCGCTCATCGCGCTCGCTGATCCAGACCATCGGCCGCGCCGCCCGCAACCTCAACGGCAAAGCGATCCTGTACGCCGACGTGATCACCAACTCGATGCGGGTGGCGCTCGACGAAACCGATCGTCGCCGCGCGAAGCAGATCGAGCACAATCTGGCCAACGGCATCACGCCAACCAGCATCGCCAAGCGCATCAACGACGTGATGAAGATGGGCTACGAGGCGAACGACACGACGCCATCACGCCGAGTTGCCGAGAAAGGTGCCGATTACGCACGGATGGCACCGGAGAAACTCGCGAAGATCATTGCCAAGATCGAAAAGGAAATGCGCGAAGCGGCGCAGAACCTGGAATTCGAGCTGGCTGCGAAGAAACGCGACGAACTCCGGCGGCTCCGCGAGACCGCGCTCGGTGCCCGTTCGGGCTGAGCTCGCTCAGTCACAGCTTGGTCGCGAATCTGCTTGCAACGTCTGCCTACGTGCTCCTATAATTGCGGATTACGCTTAGGCGCGTAGCTCAGCTGGTTAGAGCACCACCTTGACATGGTGGGGGTCGGGGGTTCGAGTCCCTTCGCGCCTACCAATTTTGGTAGCGAGATCAGTATGTTGTCGCGATGTGCTTTCGCAGGCTCATGCGACGTATGAAAAAAAAATATGAAATAGCAAGTTCGACTTGCAGCGCTTTTGGTCTCCTCACAGGCCTAAAGTCGCAGGCATACGGGTCCGCACCTCGCATTTGGGCTCGCTCATTGCTGAAGCCTCCCTGGAATCCAATGGATTTTTCAATGGATTTTTAGCGGGGACAGGCTGCCCCGCCCCGTGTAGCGCCATCGGCCTACATATATGTTGCGGCGCATTGAAAATTGACCAGGGCTGGAAGCTGAGGGCGTAGCCCGTCAGCGTGTTTTGATTCTAAGCGTCGTTGCTGGTTGTTGCGGCTTTAGCGGGTCTCGTAGCTCTCCTCTATGGTGGTGATCTTGTCCTGCTCGCGGGCCTTGATTCGCGATCGGGCCTTCTGACCCTGCGGCCCTGTATTGCGCCCCTGTATTATGCGCTACCGCTTATGTTTACGGTCATCGCTGCGCCATACGATGAAGGCGGAACGATCTTCTGCTGGCGTTTTTTTGCTTCGCGGGCCTATACCGCTGCCAGCATCCCCTCCTTAGACTTTGCAGGAAGCATTCATGCGTATTTTGGTCGTCGGCGGTGCCGGCTATATCGGCTCCCACATGTGCAAGCTGCTGGCTGGAGCGGGGCATGAGGTGGTGGTGGCGGACAATCTCGGTACCGGTCATCGTGAGGCTGTGCAGTGGGGGCCATTGGTAGAAGTGTCCATCGGCGATGTCGCAGCGCTGGGGCCGGTGTTCGACCGCTACCGCTTTGACGCAGTGATGCACTTTGCGGCGTATTCGCTGGTGGCCGAGTCGGTGACTGACCCGTTCAAGTATTACCAGAACAATGTGGCGGCAACCTTGGCGCTGCTGCGGGTGATGCGGGACAAGGGCGTGGCGCGCTTTGTGTTCTCGTCGACAGCGGCGGTGTTCGGTGAGCCACAGCAGGAACTGATCGACGAAGCGCACCCAGTTGTGCCGATCAACCCCTATGGCGCCAGCAAGCTGATGGTGGAGCGGGTGCTGGCGGATGCGGCGGCGGCGTACGGACTGCGGGCGGTAGCGCTGCGCTATTTCAATGCAGCGGGCGCCGATCCGGAGGGCTTGATCGGTGAGTCACACGAGCCGGAGTCGCACCTGATCCCGCGCCTGCTGCGCCGCGCAGCGGGGGATACGCTCGATGTGAAGATCTTCGGCAGCGATTACCCGACGCCGGACGGCACCTGCATCCGCGATTACATCCATGTGAACGATCTATGCGCGGCGCATCTGCTGGCGCTGGAGTACCTGGACGGACACGCGGGGTTTCACAGCTTCAACCTCGGCAATGGCACCGGTTATTCGGTACGGCAGGTGGTGACAGCGGTGGAGGCGGTGATCGGCCGTTCGCTGGGCATCGAATCCGCAGCGAGGCGGCCTGGCGATCCGGCGCGCCTGGTGGCCAGCAGTGCGCTGGCGCGCGAAGTGCTGGGGTGGCGGCCAGCGCTGGCGGATTTACAGACGATCATCGCATCGGCCTGGCGCTGGCATCAGGCACCGAAGTTTTGAGATGACCGGTCGAAGCCCTGCCTGCACAGCACGGAGTTGCGGCGCATGGAAAATTGGTCAGCCCAGTAGCCTGGGTGTAACCCGGGATGTTCCGCCCACGCCCGGGTTGCACCCGGGCTACTCGCTGGGGAAGGAGACCAGCAAGAATCTGTATCCGACCCCAATTTCCGTCGCAAATCGGGGTGATTTGCAGTTCTGCCCTCTCGTGGATATGGTAGGAATAATTCCTACCGGAGCGCACCGCATGTCCACCGTCATCGAGAAAATCAGCATTGCCCTTCCTCGGCAGATGGTCGCGGAAGTGAAGGGCGCTGTCGAAACTGGCGAGTACGCATCGAGCAGCGAAGTGATCCGCGACGCGCTGCGCGATTGGGCGCTTAAACGCAGCCTGCAAAAGCAGGGCGTCGAGCAATTGCGTCAGCTCTGGCAGGCAGCGCGCCAAGACACGCGCCCCGGTGTTCCGGCTGATGACGTGCTCGACCGCCTGGAGCGCAAATATCAAGCGATGACCGACGCCTCAGGCCGCAAGTGATGCGACTTGAACTCGGTCCCTTCGTCGAAGGCGACCGGGAGGAGATCGGCGACTTCATCGCCCTGGATAACCCCGGGCGCGCCGTTTCCTTCGTTCAGGGAATCCGCTCCGAGCACGCTGACGGCGGGCGGAAGCCCTGGACGGGGCGTTCGATGCGCGCGCTACCGTCCAACGCCCCCATCCCGACCTTCCCCCGCCTGCTGGGGAAGGAGACCAGCAAGAAACAAGTAGCCTGGATGCAATCCGGAACGCTCCGTACTAGCCTCGGGTTGCACCCGGGCTACTTACTGTCGCTTTCGCTCCCTCCCCCGCGCTTTTCGGGGGAGGGCTGGGGAGGGGGCGTTTGATGCGAGCAAGTAGCCTGGATGCAATCCAGGACGCTCCGTCCTAGCCTAGGGTTGCACCCGGGCTACTCACTGGTGTGTATGACGCAAACGCATTACAATGCGTCATACATTTAGGTGAGGCGGCCATGCGGTCATCCACAGCTTCCAGCAAATCTCGGATGATTTCGGTTCGAGTGTCTGAGAATTTCGTCGCCGAGGTCGCCGAAAACGCCAAGCATTTGGGCGTCGACCCGTCCGAGTACACGCGCCAGGCACTCGAAGCGTTCAACGAGCGTGTCATGGGCCAGCGGATCGCGGGCATCGCACGCGCCCTCCGCGCCGAGACCGATGCCGCGGCGGCCGATATGGATGACACCGTTGCTGACGGCTTGGCTGGCACCTGATGCCGGTGAAGCGCGGGGAGATCTGGTCGGCCGATCTCGAGCCTCAATTCCACAAGGCCGAACCAGGCAAGCGCGGCAGGCCCGTGCTCGTAATACAGACCGACTACCTCAATGAGGCTCGTCACGCCACGACCATCATCATCCCTGGCACAAGTCAGCAGGATGGCGCAGCACCGGCGGACCACTTCCCGCTGCGCGTGCGTGTCCAGAGAACCGGCAACTTGAGCTATGACACTGACTTGCTGATAGATCAGGTACGCGCAATTGCCCACACGCGATTCATGGATCGCTTGTGCGTGGTAACTGAGAATCACCTGAAGCGTATCGAGGAAGCTTTGCGGCTTGTCACGCGCCGCTGAGTCGCGCACGCAATAATCTGTATCTGACCCCAATTTCTGCACCATCCCGACCTTCCCCCGCAAGCGGGGGAAGGAGACCAGCAAGAAGGTGAACTCGCCATTGATGGCGCGAGTTTTGCTGACATGAATTGCGGACATCCTGAAAAAAGAACCCACAGGCTTGCGGATGCCGAAGCGCTTCGGGTATCTTCGCCTAGGATTTATAAGCTTCACCACTTCCGGATAACGATTGGGGATCGAATACATGAGCATGAATATTGTAAAGCTTGCAAAAACGGCCACGGTGTTCGCCCTTGTCGTTTCGGGCGGTGCCCACGCGGGAACCAGCAGCCAAAGCCTCACCAAGCAGCTGAGCGCCATATCTCCTACCGGGGTAGTCGCTCAGCCAGCGATTGTTTTGCCGTCACTGAAAAGCCAGCAACAGTTGAAGGCATTTTATGTCAGCCTGCCGCCAGCCAGTAGGAAAGTGCTCGTAGCCACCTACAAGGCGCTTCCGACCACGGTGAAGTCCAACTTGCGCAATATCTACAAGGATCTGCCTGTCAGCCCAGCCTAACCTGCGGGAGCAGGGCTAACGATGGCGCTGCGAACGCGGTGCCCAGATGTGGTAGCCCCCGTTCAAGCGAAGCCAAACATGCCGCTCCACGGTTTGTTTGGCTTTGTTTTTTGGGCGTTTCTCACCGCACTCATCTGGGCACCCTTTCCATTAGGAAGCAATCGGCCTTGGGCTGCCGCTTTCCTGAGCCTTTGGCTGTGGGGGCTGCTATTAGTACTGGTTGTCGGCGGCGCGATGTTTTCAGGCGAATCTGCAAAATGGTTTCGCAGATTCAAAAAAGCCTGGCTGCCACTAACAATGTTGGCCGGCTTCTGCGGCATCCTCGCCTTGCAGCTAGTGCCGTGGTGGCCAGACACACTACGAGCGGCCGTGTTGCCCTTGAGCATTCCCCCGGAAGCAGCCACCGGCCAAGGCCCTTTTACGCTTGACGCAGCCGCTACATCCCGTTACCTGATATCCACGCTCGGTTTTTGTGCAGCATTTTTGTTGGTTTTAATGCTTTGTGATACCCGCGCACGCATTCAACTATTGCTGGGCACATTACTAGCTGGTGGCGTGCTTCAGGCCATAGTGGCAGTGGTATTGGTGGCAACGGCAGGCCATTACCAATACTTTTTCTACGAGTTTCGCCAAAGCGGCAGAGCTACCGGAACATTCCCGAACCCGGACCACCTCGCTGGCTACATGGAACTGTGTCTAGCGGCAGGCATCGGGCTGATGGTTTCCCAGTTTCAAGGGTCTGCGGAAACCAAAGGCGCTGGCCGAAAAAGCCGTCGTCAAGAGTTCCTGCTTCAGGGTCTGCAATTTCTCCTCAGCACCAAAATGCTGGTGCGGCTGATGCTGGTGATCCTGGTGATCACGCTGGTCATGACGCATTCCCGCATGGGTAACGCTGCGCTCCTGGCCGCACTCGTTGCCACCTGCGTCACCATCATGATTGCGTCTCCCCGGCTACGCAGGCCTGTTTCGTGGCTGCTCGCAAGCATGCTGCTGATCGACGTCATCGTCCTCGGCCAGTGGGTCGGTCTTGATAAGGTGGTCGAAAGAGTCAGCGATACGGCCGTGACACAGGTTGGCCGAGAAGAAGCTGGCAGTCTCGATGCAGCGCGCAACTATCGCGAAGAAACGCTTGAAGCCCGCATGTACGCCCCTCGCGCAGCTTGGGATCTGGCTATGGATGCGCCTTGGTCAGGGCATGGCGGGGGCACGTTCTTTGCCGCATTTCCGCCATTCAAAACACCCAATGTTTACCCGCAGTATTTCGAGCACGCGCACAATGATTACAGCGAGGTCGCGGCAGACACCGGATTGGCCGGCTTGGTCCTCTGGCTTGGAACGGGGATTGCCGGCTGCCTGCTCGCGCTGCGCATGCTGAGCGATACCCAGCCGCGAATCCGACGTGGCGTCGGGGTTGCTGCCGTTCTCGCTGCATTGTCGCTAGGGCTTCACAGCAGCGTAGATTTCAATCTGCACATTTTCGCCAACGCGCTAGGTTTCACCTGCTTGTTATCCTTGGTCTGGGCCGCTGACGCGACGGACTCCACGGTATTGCGCTCCAGTATCGTCAGCGGTCGCTCGTCGGTTCGTTCGAAGCTCGCATCGCACGAGTAGGCTCTATCGGATTCTTGATTAGCAATGAAGCTCAGCAAGCCAATATTTGCTTGTCTCCCCCCGCCCCTCTCCCTTCGGGAAAGGGGCGGGGGTGAGGGACTCTCAACCAAGAGAGTTCCTAGCTTGAAAGTCCCTCATCCCAACCCTTCTCCCGGAGGGAGAAGGGCTTTGTCTTCTTTGGCTGAGATTCGTTTCTAATCAAGATCGGATTAGTGTTTCTCCACTTACCACACGCCAGCATGAATCTGCCTACCCCACTATCAACGCCCCCCTCGTTCAGCACCGCCTTGGCTGAACCGTTTCAACCCATCGGCATTCAGGTGAGCGACGAGCAAAAACTGGAATTGCTCGAATACTGGTTCAGTATCAAAAAGCGCAAATGGGCGATTTTGGGTTTCGCAGCAGCTTGTGCCGTCGTAGCGGGCGCAATCTCATTCGCGGTGACGCCGGTCTATCAAGGCGTCAGCACCGTCCAGATTGAACCCGGCCAGAGCAAGCTGGTTTCGTTCGAAGATGTGTACGGTGGCGCGATCCAGGCCAAGGAGCACTACCAGACCCAGATCGAGATTCTCAAGTCCCGAGAAGTCGCCGAGCGCACCGCCAAGGCCTTGAAGCTATGGGACAACCCGGAATATGCTCCTGACGAGCACGCCGATGGGTTGGTGGCGAAGCTCAAGACCATGATGGGTCTTGGGGCGCTCCAACCGCCGACGGAGGATGACTATCTTCGCGGCGCCACGAAACAACTGCAGGACAACATCAGCATCGAGCCGGTACGGCTCAGCCAACTGGTCAAGGTCAATGTGGAATCAACCGACCCCGCCCTGGCTGCCAAGCTCGCCAATGCACTGGCGGAAAATTACATTCTGAACGATCGCCTGGCCAAATTTCAGGTCAGCCAGCAGGCCAGCAAATTCCTGCAGGAGCAACTTGGAGACCTTGGAGAAAAACTGCGCGAATCGGAACAGGCTCTGCAAACTTATCGCCAAAGCAAAGGGATTGTGAGTTTGGGCGGATCCGCCCAAACCTTGGCCGGCCAGCAGGTCGGCGGCACCAACGAACAGCTGGTAGCAGCTCAGGCACGCCGGCTCCAGTTGGAAACGGTCTATCAACAGGTTGCCCGCGCTTCCAAAGAACAGTACGGCGGAATCTCGTGGATCATGCGGGACACCTCAGTTTTGGGGGCACAGGCTCGGGTGACCGAGCTTACGCAGAAGCTTGCCCAACAGTCTCAGACCTTGGGCGCTCGTAACAATCTAGTCTTGCAGACGCAGGCAGAGCTTCAAGCCGCGCAAAGCTCCTTACGGAGCTTGCAGGCAGCGGTAGTTGACAGTCTCACTCGGGAATATCAGGCAGCGCTTGCGACGGAAAAAAGCCTGGAACGTGCGCTAAGTTCAGCCCGTAGCGGCGTGGCGGAGGTCAACAAAGAAGAGTTCCAGCTCGCCGTACTCGAACGCGAGGTACAAACCAACCGCGAGCTGTACGACATGTTCATGAGCCGCGCCAAGGAAACCAACCTGGCAGGCGAGGTTCAGGCTGCCATCGCCCGTATCGTCGATCCAGCCGTCCGTCCGGAGGCACCGATCAAGCCGAAGAAGCGTCAACTCATCCTTGTGGCGCTCGTGTTGGCTTTGTTTGCGGGGGCCGTGGTATCCGTTTTGCTGGACAAGCTCGACAATACGCTCAAGAGCGGTGAAGACGCAGAGGCGCGGCTACGCCTTCCTTTGTTGACCGCCCTTCCCGCCATTGACGAACACAATCATGAGCAGATGGCTCGCCTCTTCATCGAGGAACCGAACAGCCAGCATGCAGAGGCTATTCGTACGGCCCGAACTGGTGTGCTGTTAAGCAGTCTCGATCAAGCCCACAAATGCATCCTTGTCACCAGTTCGATTCCGGGCGAGGGAAAAACAACGCTGGCGATCAACCTGGCGCTCGCCCATGCGCAGACCAAGCGTACCTTGCTGCTCGACGCGGACATGCGCCGCCCGCAAATCGGACGGCGCTTGGGCCTGAATGCGAACGCCAAAGGGCTTTCCAATCTGGTCTCTGGTCAGTCCACCTTGGCAGAATGCTTGCATACCGTTGCTGACAGCCCGTTGCTGGTGATGCCCGTCGGAGACCTCCCTCCCAACCCCTTGGAGTTGATTCTATCTGATCAATTCAAGATTGAACTGGCCCTTCTGATGCAGCAATTCGAGATCGTCATGATCGACTCTCCTCCCGTTGAATTGGTCAGCGAGGCATTGGTCCTTGCCCCTTTGGCAACAAGCACGATCCTCGTCGCCAAAGCAATGTCAACCCCGACCCCACTGGTTCGGAAGAGCATCGCACGCCTGCAACGTGCAGGCGCGAACATGCTCGGCGTCGTCCTGAACCAACTGGACCTTACCAAGGCCAGCACCTACCACGGGCAGCACTATGGTGCTGCGGACTATGGCTACAACTACGGTGCCGATGCCTATCGTGGTGCCGGATATTCCTCGGCAGAAGCTCGCAGTATCAGCAGCCGTTCGTGAGCGCTCGTCGGACTTACCTTTGAAGTGGTCATGTACCCTTGCCAAGGCCAACCCGAACCTGACCCATGGGAAGATGCTGATCAACAACTCAGTACTAACCTGTCTCGATGGAATCCGCTTGTAGATGAGGTTTAATGATTGCGGTTTTGTAATCGCGTCGGTTGCTTTCTAGATCTGGATGACTTAAGCGTAAAGGAGCAGCTGATCGGATATCGGCGCAACGGTGTGCATGTTTCGCCAGCGAAGACTGATCCATGGGTCGCCAGCTTTTGCTTGGTCAGGAGCCGCTTCAACTGCACGCACCCTTCAAGCTGCTTCAGATATCGATGCTCGATTGAGCCGGCTGAAGTTATCTGGTGTCACGTCATCGCGCTTAATCGATACTTTACCAACATCGAATCACCACCATCTTCGTTCATTTGAAATGCACCTGATACGAGCCACCACTCGTGGCCGGTCTCGGTCTTGTAAAGGATTTATCAATGCCTTTTCCTGCAGCCCCGGAAGTTGAGCCCTCAGATAAAAAGCTGCGGATTTGCGTCGTCTACAGCAGATCGCCGCTCCCTATGCGCCGCGCTGATCAGATGACAGTTGCACATCTCCTCGCCTTTCTCCATGCCAGGGGCCATTCGGTCGATCTGCACCATGTCGATGCTGGCGCTTCAGTGTCGCAAGATGACCGCAACTGGCTACGTGCTCATACGCACGAAGCCAGCGCTTACAAGGTCACTCTCTGGACTATCGTGTCCGGTCTCTCAGGCCTCTTCACCAAGTTCCTACCATTACAGGTTGCGCTGTTCAGCCATCGGAAGCAGGCGCGTGAAGTTCGTCGGAAAGTACAACTTAATGGCTATGACATCCTCTATACCTATTACTTTCGCAGCGCTGAGATCACTCGCGATCTAGGCTTTCCAACTGGCACACCGACAGAAGAACGCAGCGGCCGGCCCGCGAGTTTTCTCGCTTTTCAGCTTTCCCAGACTCTCAACGCCAGCCGTATCGCCAAGAATGCACCGAATCTCGCGATCAAGATTCTCTACGAGATAGAACGACGGTTGGTAGCGCGCTATGAAGCTCGCATCTGGCGGCATTTCACCAAGTCAATCCTGATCGGCAAGAGCGACGTTGAACAGATCCGCGCAGCCTGCGCCACGTGGGGACAGCCTTCTATTGACAATTTTTTCTACGGCGCTCACGGAACCGATGTAAAGCGCTTCAAACCGCGTAACGACATCGCTGTCAAACGCGACCATCTCGTCTTCTCCGGAGTCATGCGTACTCCTACCAACGTACAAGCGGCTCAATGGTTTGCCCGCAACGTCTGGCCGCTAATACTCAAAGAGCGCCCACAGGCAACATGGTCGATTGTTGGACGAGAACCGACCCGGGAAGTACTGGCGCTCGGTTCATTGCCCGGGGTGAACGTCACCGGTGCGGTCGACCACCCGGCCGATCTGATCGCGGAAGCAAGCGTATGTATTAATCCGATGCAGGCAGGAGGCGGCATGCAAAACAAACTCATCGAGTATCTGGCAAGCGGCAAGGCGGTCGTGGCGACTTCCGTGGCTAATGAAGGCATCAACGCTCCTGCCGAAGCCATCATCATTGCCGACGAACCAACCGATTTCGCCGCTGCAGTAGTGGCTCTCTTGGCGGACTCCGATAAGGCTGAAAAGCAGGGCAGATGCGCGCGCGCATACGCGCTCGCCGAATGGACGTGGGAATCCCATTTTCTCAAGCTTGAACGGGAATTTTTTGCCGCCATTCGCTGATCACTCTGCTCCGCTCTCCGCGACATGTTCGTTCGCCGAAGATTCCTCATGCGATATTTCTTACCGATCCTCTTCAGATATTCTTCCCTAATTCTCCAGTTCCTGGTGGTGGTGCTCATCACCCGTCGGCTGGAGAAAGAGGAGGCAGGTGTCTACTTCGAAATCTTCGGCATCATCAACGCCACCTACTTCCTCTTTGGTGCCGGATTTCCCGATGGTCTCGTGCGCTTCGTTGCTCATGCCGACGCAACGGGAAAGCGCGAGGAGATTCGTTCTCTGATCGGGAGGTCGGCTCTCATGTCAGCAGTACTCGCGGCGGCGGCGATCTTGATCGGAGTTGCAGTGGGTCTCGTTTTCGAGGGGCCTCTCATCACCCGCGCAGTCATCGCAACAACCGCAGCGTGGTGGTTTTGTTATGGAGCCACCTTCTTTGCGTCGCAGATCCTAGTCGCGACCGGCCGATCTTCACTCGGTGCCTTTTTCTTCTATCCGGCGATGAACATCGCCCTGTTCGTTACCTCGGTACCCTACCTGCTCCTCGCAGCCCGGCCGACGCTTGAACTGACACTCGCCGCAGCGGTCGGCGGTGGCATTCTCTGCGCTGGAGCGTCGAGTATCTGCGCAGTCTTGGCGACATTTTCCTACCCCGTTTCCAATAATGTGCGCGCACAAATCGCTCCTGTACTCCGATTGGGGCTGCCGATTGGCGTGTCTCGCTTACTACAAAGCTGCCTCTACTGGATCCCAGTGTGGGCCGTGGGCTTATGGCAAGGCGTGGCAGCTGCGGCGCTCTTTGCTACCGCCTCGCGCCTCAACGTCGCCATCGCAGCAGTGATGGCGGCGATCCGTTTCACCATCCGCCCCACTATTGTGCGACTCGCCGCTCGGGACGACTGGGCAGGCATCGGCCGCGAAGGCCAACGCACGGCAACGGTGGCAACGGTGACCGCGGTCGTGGCAACACTCGGCGCGGTAACGCTCGGCCCGCCAGTGATCGCATTCGTCTTTGGCGAACCCTATCGAGACTCGGCTTGGATCTTGGCCATCTTGATGGTTGGTACTCTCGGCGAATGCGTCGGAGGGGCCGTCGACGAGATCCTCAAGATGACGGGACGCGCAGGACTAGTGCTACGCCTTCTCGCCACGACAGTGGCGATCGAAACGGCACTCGTCGTGGCCTTTAGCCACCTGGGCCTGATGGCAACGGCGGCGACCCAAGCCGTAGTCTTTGTCGGCATGTACGGCACGATGCTCTGGATCGTGAAGCGGCGCGATGGCACTTGGGTTGGGGCGACCGCACGACCGAGCAAATTTCGCTCTCTCTTTGTGGGCTGAGACGGGCGCATACGATAGGTCAGGAAAGATCAGATGGCGACAATTGGCGTATTTCAGCACTGGGGTCTCGGCGATCTCGTAATGACCGTTCCGGTCCTATCGGAACTGCGACGGCTTAATCCGTCGGCCTGCATCATCCTGATGGTGCGCGGCAAGGCGCAGGCGTCCCTGATGGAAGACTCGCCTCTTATCGATGAAGTCCTGCAGGTGCCACCGAATACCGATCTCGCCGGACTCATGAGATTCTTCGCAGCGCTGCGCAGCCGGCACTTCGACGCGGTCTATGTCGCCACGCGCATCACGCCGCTGGTGCCATTGCTGCTGCGCTTTATCTCCGGTGTGCGCACTATCATCGGAGACGCCGACCGCTTCGGATTCCTTTATACCCATCGCAATTCTCTGGATCCGACCGTTCACCGCGTCGACCGCATGCTCAAAACCCTTTCGATCTGGACGGGGTGCTCAGTGGAGAAGCCAGCATTCGACCTGCCGGTAGCGGAAGCCGCGCGTCTCTCGGCAAAGGCGCGACTGGCGGCAAGCGGCCTTGCGGACGCACGCTACTTCGCCTTCCATCCGGGCAGCAGCCGAGGGCCGGGCATCGAGAAGCGCGTGCCGATTCCACTTGTGCGCGGAGTGATCGAGGCGCTCCGGATGCGAGATCCAGAAATGCGTTTCGTCGTGATGCTTGGGCCGGACGACATGGACTTGGTACCGCAATTCGAAGCCTTTCCAGCAGACGTGGTACTAATATCCGGGAGCAGTCTCGACGAGACAAAAGCCATTTTGTCACGCGCCATTGGTTTCCTAGGCAGTGATTCCGCGCTCGGCCACATTGCCGCTAGCTGGGGGGTTCCTACCATCACCGCAGTCGGCCCCACCAACCCGAACGAGACGCGCCCCTGGGGGGCGCTTTCACATGTGATCGCCAGCCGGGAAGAACTCGCCTGTCGTCCCTGCTGGTTCACTCCGCTCAAGGGACACTGCCCACATGATCGTCGCTGCATGACCGGGATAACCGTAGAGCAGATCATGGACGACGTCTCCCTCCTTCCTCCTGTAGCAGGCGTTCCCGTCCATTCGACTGTAATGGTCTCAACTTCAGAGAAGCTGTGACATGAGTCTGGAAGCAATCAGTTCTTGGGAGGACGCAAAGATTGTCGTCCTCGGCGACGTGATGCTCGACCGCTTCGTCTACGGTCGCGTCGAGCGCGTCTCGCCGGAAGCGCCCATTCCCGTCGTTCATCACCAGTCCGAGCGCTCGATGCTCGGCGGTGCGGCCAACGTTGCGCGAAACGTGGTGGCGCTCGGCGGCCGCGCAACGCTGGTCGGGGTCCTCGGCGACGACGCGGACGGCGACATAGTCGCTGATCGGCTGTGCGGCGAGGACGGCATCACCGGCCGCTTCGTCCGCGTCGCCGGCCACCCCACCACGGTCAAGACCCGCTTTGTGTCGGGCTCGCAGCAGATCATGCGTCTCGACGTCGAGCGCCTGCTCGTGGTTGATCCGGCGACCGAAGACGCGATCGTCGAGCGCGTCGTCGAGGGCCTTGCGGACGCTGCGGCACTCATCCTCTCCGACTACGCCAAGGGCGTGTTGTCGCCGCCGGTCATCCGTCGGGTGATCGAAGCGGCGCGGGCGCGCTCGGTGCCGGTGGTGGTCGATCCGAAGACGCGCGACGTCGCCCGCTACGCCGGTGCCTCGGTGATGACGCCGAACGCCTCCGAGGCGACGATGATCGCCGGCATCGACTGCTCGATCGCCGAAAACGTCGACGCCGCCGCCAAGGCGATCCGCGAGCAGGCGGGGGTAGACGCCGTCGTCCTCACGCGCGGCGCGCAGGGCATGACGATCTGGGCGCCGGCCGAGGGCGGCGAGCGCTCGATCGACATTCCGACGGTCGCGACCGAGGTCTTTGACGTCTCCGGTGCCGGAGACACGGTGGTGGCCACCCTGTCGTTGGCGTTGACCGCCGGCGCCCCTGTCTCCGAAGCGGCACGCATAGCCAATGCCGCCGCCGGCATCGCTGTCGGCAAGCGCGGCACGGCGGTTGTGCGGGCGCGCGAACTCGCCCAAGCACTCGCTTTCAGTGCCGAGCGCGGGAACCCCAAGATCGTGTCCGCAGAGGCCGCAGCGGAGATGATCGCCGACTGGAAGGAGCACGGCCTCAAAGTCGGCTTCACCAATGGCTGCTTCGATCTTCTGCATCCCGGCCACGTGGAACTGCTCCGGCGCGCGCGAGCGACCTGCGATCGGCTCGTGGTGGCGCTCAATACTGATGCCTCGGTGCGTCGCCTCAAGGGACCAACGCGCCCGGTACAGAACGAGACCGCCCGTTCGATCGTCATGGCGTCGATCGAAAACGTCGACCTTGTCACCCTGTTTGACGAGGCCACTCCGATGGGCCTTATCGAGCTCCTGCGGCCCGACCGACTCATCAAAGGGGCTGACTACACCGTGGAGACGGTGGTCGGCTCCGGCTTCGTCCGATCCTACGGCGGAGAGGTGGTGCTAGTACCGCTTGAGCATGGACACAGTACGACCAACATCATCGCCCGCAGCCGGGAGCCGGCCGCGTCATGAGCCCCACGCAGAAGAGGACCTTCAGGGCTTGGGCCCTGCTTGATCGCGACGGGACGATCATCGTGGACAAGATCTACCTTAGCGATCCAAACGGCATCGAGTTTGCTTCGGGTGCCCTCAACGGGATGCGGCTGTTGCGCGACGCCGGCTTCGGCCTCGTCCTCGTCACCAACCAGTCGGGCATCGCGCGTGGCTACTTTGACAATGCGGCGCTCGCCACCGTCCACGCCCGGCTCGTCGAACTACTGGCGAGCGAGGGACTGACGCTTGAGGCCATCAAACACTGCCCCCATGGACCGAACGACGGCTGCGACTGCCGCAAGCCAGCGCCGGGCATGATCAGGGCGGCGATGGAGGATCTCGGCTTCGACCCCACCCGTGCGGTGATGATCGGCGACAGCGACGCCGACATGGGGGCGGCGACGGCCGGCATCCCCGGGATTCGCATTGATCTGAATGGCGGAAGCGACGTCGCCACCGACTTCCTTCAGGCCGCACGCCGCGCCGCTGCCTTGTTTTCCTAACAGATTTCGGAGACCGTCGATATGTATGTCATCACCGGTGGCGCTGGATTCATCGGCTCCAATGTCGCTGCCTCGCTTGATGACGACGGAGCCGACGTCGTCATCGTCGACTGGCTCGGCAGCGACGATTTCAAATGGCGCAACATCGCCAAGCGGCGGCTGCGCGACATCGTCGTACCAGAAGCGCTGTTCCCCTTCCTTGACGCCAATGCCGGAGCGATCCGCGGCATCGTCCACATGGGCGCGATCTCGACGACCACCGAGCGCGACGCCGACTCAATCGTGCGCAACAACTTCCGCCTTTCGGTCGACCTGTGGACCTTCGCCGCGCGAGCCGGCATCCCGCTCGTCTACGCCTCCTCCGCCGCCACCTACGGCGACGACACCCGGGGCTTCATCGACGCCGCCGACGAGCCACATCTCGCCGGACTGCGCCCGCTCAACGCCTACGGCTGGAGCAAGCATGTCTTCGATCGCTGGGTCGCACGCACCCTGGAGAAGGGGGAAGCGACGCCACCGCGCTGGGCCGGCCTCAAGTTCTTCAACGTCTACGGACCGAACGAATATCACAAGGGCGGCCAGCGCTCGGTGGCGGTACAACTCCACGCCCAGATCCGCGAAAAGGGTTCTGTGCGGCTCTTCCGCTCCGACAACCCTGACTACGCCGACGGCGAACAGCTACGCGACTTCGTCTGGGTGGGCGACTGCGTGGACGTGGCGCGATGGGCGCTCGAAGACGTCTCTGCTCCCTCGGGCCTCTACAACGTCGGTTCGGGGGAGGCCCGCTCTTTTCGTTACAAGGCGGAGATTATTTTTCGCGAGCTAGGACTTGAGCCGAATATAGACTTCATCGACCTGCCAGACGCGCTCAAGGGCAAATATCAGTACTACACGCGCGCCTCACTCGACAAATTGCGGGCGGCTGGATATACCAAGCCGACCACCTCGCTGGAGAAGGGATTGCACCTCTACGTCCAGAACTATCTTGAGTCGGCCGCCCTTTACCGATGAGTTGCGACAGAAGCGATGGTTCCACGCGTGGAGATCTTGAGACAACAGCTCGACGAGCTGAGGCTTGGCTCTGCGACCAGGCCCTGCCGCAATGGTCGACGCGAGGCTTCGATGCTGAGACCGGATTTTTCGAAGAGCAGCTGACCTTCACAGGCGAACCGGTGAGGACCGCACCTCGACGGGTGATGGTGCAGGCGCGGCAGATCTCGGTCTACGCAGCGGCGGCCCTGTCAGGACGTTCTGTTAACGGCCGGGAACTTGCGCTCGGCACGATGCGGCGGACGATTGCCGCCTATCACGGCATCGACGGTCAACCCGGCTGGGTCTTCTCGATCAATCGCACCGGGCGTCCAGTCGACAGCAAACGAGATCTCTACTCCCATGCCTTCGTGCTCTTTGCCCTCGCCTGGGTGATGCGACTTGAGCATGCGCCTGAGTTTGAGGAAGCAGTGGAGGCGACGCTCGACTTCCTTGACAAGGCCTTTGTCGATCCCGTCAACGGAGGCTTGTGGGACTGCTTGCCGCGCCCCGACGCACTGCGTCGGCAGAATCCGCACATGCACCTCTTCGAGGCATATATCGCCCTCTTTGAGACGACAGGCCGAGCCGACGTGCTCGAACGCGGGCACCGGTTGCGCGATCTCGCGGTCAAGCGCTTCATCGACTTCGAGACCGGCGCGCTGCGCGAGTACTTCCTGGACGACTGGCGTGTCTACCCCGCTCCGGGCAAGGGCAGCGTCGAACCAGGACATCTCTTCGAATGGGCCTGGCTCCTGCGGCGTTGGCAGACGGCGAGCGGCGAAGACCAGAGTGCGGTCGTCGAGCGCCTGATGGCGCTTGCGATCTCAGCCGGCCTCGATGTCGAGCGGGGCCGAATCGTTGACGAAATTGGCGAGGACGGCTCCCTGCGCCGCGCCACGAGCCGTAGTTGGCCACATGCCGAAGCTCTGAAATCCTTGATGACCGAAACCGCGATCAATCGGCATCCACCCGATCCGTTGGCGGCAGCAATCCTGTCACGACTCCTTGAGGTCTACTGCCGACCAGACCTCGGCGGCGGCTGGATCGACCACGTCGACGCGGAGGACCAAGCCCTCGCCTCAGTAATGCCGGCAAGTACGCTCTATCATCTTTATTTCGGCATCGATGCTTTATCGAATTGACATACGGCAATAATCTGAAGATTTAGATTTCTGAAGATGCGCTATAGCGATTAGCTGCCATATCGCAGACCAGCGTTTCGTGGTGACGTCTTTCACTAACATGCTTATGCATGTCGGCAGATCTCAGGATCGGGGCCGGCGCCGAGCGATCATAGGAATTACCATTGATACCCACCAAACTCGCATTTGTGGCAACGCCCCCAGGTTCCAGCTTACAGAAGGGAGACGCTCTGGGCATGGTGATTGGGGCAATTCCCCTGCCCGCGATTGCCATTTCCCTTCTGGCCACGAATAGAGTCCCGGAGCTGTTATCGGCTTCCATTTTTCTATGCGCCGTGCTTTGCATGCTATACATGGCTCTCAATGCTAAATACTTACATAGACCGCTATTTGTATTTTTCCCAATGTTCGTTTTATCAATATTTTATTTTCTTGACACTATAAATAATCCGACAGAAAATGGCATAAAACACGCCGTTGCGATATCTTGCGTTATTGCGATAATAGCTTTTTATATTAACTTTTCATCAATTCTTCTGCGATCTAACATCTTCAGATCAGCACTACTTATTGAGGCAATGGCCTTGGTTGGTGCCGGCATGCTCGGGTTAAATCAGAAGAACTTCGACATGGGAGCAGTCTTGTACGCGTCATGCACGGCATATTATCTATATATATACGACAAGCCGCACCAGAAAAGAATATTTTCCTCTTTATTGTTCTTTGTTTTTTTAAGCTACCTTGGGATTTCTTACGACTTCAGAGCATTAATTTATTTATCCTTTACTATTTTTGGATTGTTTACAATCTTCAATGTGGCTCAGTATAATAGATTTAGGCCGCTTCTTATGTTTACTTTTCTGATATCTGCAATGTCGTTATTTTTCTATTTTTATATCCATATAGATGATTTTGAAATCACGCAGCAGTTGAATTTATTAACCCAAGATAAAACAGGTCGGCAGTTAACTTCGGGCCGCCAAGATCTGTGGCCGTTTATCTTGGACTACGCGATGAACACACCGATATACGGAGCGGGAGGGGGAGTCCTGCCAAAGGATTTTCTTTCCGCTGATTTCAGTTCTCACAATTATTATTTACAACTTTTTCTTCAGAAAGGACTCATCGGCTTATTTTTAATATTCATATTTACCATGAACATCTGGAATCTCATGAATCGCGCCCAATGGGGAGATGCTAGAGTAAATTTTTCCGCGTCTGTATTTCTGGCCTTCCTCGTTCATAACGTGACTGAAGTCTTGATGTTTCAGAATGCATTGATGGTTTCCATACCTGCCTGGATAGTCATCTCGTTTGGCGCTGCCGAGCCCCTCGAAACAGCCAGGAATGCACTCCCAAGTTTCCGAGCATGATCGACGGATGACAATAAAACGACGCAGGTTGGTAGAAGTAGCGAATACGGGCCACACCCGAAGGCGACAAAGTAACAGCGGCTTCTCCCGGAGATGGACATGGTGATGCCATGGGCACTGCTGATCGCGCTGATCGATCCGTCGCAGCCGAAGCCGGGCGCATGGAGCGGCAAATTTTTTGCATTCGCATCTTTCAGCCTGCTCCTCACATCGGTTAGCATCATATTGGGCCGCCAGGCATGGATCCTTCAGCTTTCCAAGCGATATGATGAAATTTTAAGAGAAATAAATTATGCGTCCACTTGGAATCAGCCTCGCCGCTATTGTCGCTCTATTGTTTCTCGGCCAATCAAAAGCGGAAGAATCCTTGCCTCAGCCAGATCCCGGAAAGAGTTGGAGGCTGATTTGGAATGATGAGTTCGATGGACACGAGATCGACAAAACCAAATGGAATGTGAGTCCCGACGGCCCGCGCGGCACAGGATTCTGGTCTCCTGAGAACGTCACCCTCGATGGCAAAGGCCATATCGTCTTTAAGGCCACGCGCCGCGAAGACAAAGTTGTCGGCGCTGGAATCGACACCTATAAGAAATTCTCAACGACTGGAGGCTTCTTCACCTTCCAGTGCAAGTTATCCCCTCATCCTGAATACAGACCAGCCATATGGATCACATCCCCGTCCGTCAATCAGACGGAAGATGAGGGACGCGATGGGACGGAAATCGATGTCATGGAACAATCCAGCCGCCGTGATGAGGTTTATTTGAACCTGCACTGGGATGGCTATGGAAAAGCGCACAAAACCACTGGCGTAAAATCCGGAATAAAGGGAAAGCTTGAGGATTGGCACGTGTTCTCAGTCCTATGGACGCCGGTCGAATACATTTTTTATGTCGACGGGCAAGAGGCCTGGAAAACAGAAGATGGCGGAGTCTCTCAAGTAGATGAGGCCATAAAGATGGGAATAGAAGTGCCATGGCCACTCCAAAAGAATGGCACGTCCGGTTTCGGCATAGATGATGTTTTTGTTTGTGACTATGCGCGAGTTTATAAGCAAGAGTGATCGCCAAGCATACACAAGTCATAATAGAAAACATCAAAACACTTTAGACTGCGCCGAGCGAATATGATGAGCGGATTAAATGACGCTGCCCACGTATCAAAACTGGAATGGATCGACTTTCTCAAGGGGGCAAGCATCATCCTCGTGGTTTATGGCCACGTTGCCATTATTCCCCCTGACCGGGACATCTCTGCTTTCGTTCGCTATATTTATTTGTTTCACATGCCCCTCTTTTTTGTCATATCGGGCTACCTTTTTAAGGCGGCGCCCCTTCATGACTTTGCAATTAAGAGAGTTAAAACGCTGATAATCCCCTACGCCAGTTTTTTGATTTTGCTCACAGCTATAATTGATCTCACACATCTCGCAAAGGGTGACTGGGCACTTATAGATTACGGCACATCTATCGCCCGCTTAATATTAGGCGGAACCTTCCTACATCTTGAGGTTGGAGTTTTTTGGTTTCTTACTGCACTTTTCTTTGTGCAGATCATATATTGCAAATTATCTCATCTCCTTGGGAATGCAACCGATAAAAAAATGCTAATTGCAATGGCATTCTTGTACGTTGCAAGCTCCATACTTTCTCTTTTTTTTGATCGAATTATTTCTCCACTCGGCATTTCCGCAATACCATTTGGCCTGCTGTGCTTTTGGTTTGGAAATTTAATCCGCAATTTCAAAGTTGGGAATTATATAACCCCCCTATCCTCCGGCGTTATAATTTTGTGGATTTCCCTTGAGGTGACTGGCACTCACTTCACCCTGGATATGAAATATTCTAGATATTTCCCGGCATTTCTTATTTTTCCTCTTTCCTTGTCTTTTGTTTATTTTATAATTCTGGCAACAGAGAAATACTATAAAATAATCAAAAATAGATTGATAATTATTTTTGGCGCGGCCTCATTGGTTATCATGGCCCTTCATAACTATGTGCACTTCTTCCTTAGAGGAGTGGGCCTGAATATGGACGCCTTGATCATCATCGTTTCCATATTCGTGCCGGTTTTAGCCTATTTCTCAATCATGCGGTTCAGAATAACGAGATTTTTATTTCTCGGAGATAGGGGATAGTAACTCCTCAAGGTTCTGTATCTTGGAGTTTCGATGTCGAAGATGTGAAGGATGAAATGAAACTACGCGTCATACGACCAACGCTATCCGCGCTTCGCCACGTGCCCCCTCGGGCGATTACCTTGCGCCTGCGTCGCGAGATCCGGCAGAGACGGCTTGTCCGCGCAGCGGATCCAGCACGCTTGCTTGGCGTCATAACGCCAGACGTCGCAAGTGTCGTAGCCAAGCTCCTCCATTCCGACTTGCTTGCCTTCGCCGAGGCAATACGTCGGCTTACAAGTAGCGCATTTGCTTGGGACGCAGAGGCAGATGCGCTCGTCTTTGACCTATCGGGCGACGTGGCAAGCGTCGCAGACGTGGATACCATCGCTTGGTCCGTACCAGGCGGCATCCCAGCGAGTGACGTCAACCGCTGCTTCTTCCTGTCCTTTGTCGAGCAGGCGACGCTGTTGAACGGCAGGCCCAGTGAAGATCTCGTGCGGCTTGACGCCTATGTTTCGCGCCTCGCGCGCGCCGCGCCGCTTGGCGAGGGAAAGCTCACCATTCCGTGGCATGCGCTTTCCGCAGCTCGTCGCCTGGTGAACGTGGTGGCTGGCCTCTCAGCCATTCTCGGGCGCGGGCCTAACCTCGCTTCGCGGCCAGAGATCGGGCGTTTGGTGGCGCATATCGCTTTGCTGAGGGCTGTTGTGGCGGAGATTCGTGAGGACGATCTCGGCTACAACCATTTCGCATCGGAAGTCTTCGCCCAGTGTGTTGCTGATCGGCTCTTCGACGACGGGTCGGCGCTTATCCGCCATGCCGCGGAGTTTGCCGCGACCATGACCGCGCAAGTAGGTGCTGACGG
The DNA here is from genome assembly GCA_030694365.1 of Nevskia sp. GTDB lineage: Bacteria > Pseudomonadota > Gammaproteobacteria > Nevskiales > Nevskiaceae > Nevskia. Next base: position 41,469 of record JAUXYM010000014.1, read on the forward strand.
CATGCAACTTGAACGCAGCGCGACCTATCAATGCCACATGCTCGGACATCTCGACGCGCTAATTGCTGGACGGGTGCTGCCCGAGCCTTATCACAGTGCCATCGGGCAGCTCGCTGAAGCAATGCGGCCGGCGCTGGCGCTGATGACTCATGGAGACGGCGGAATCGCTGTCTTCAACGATGCGGCAGTTGGCGACGGCCCCTCGCCCGCAGCGCTCAGCGCAGTGAGAACGACATGGTCTGAGGGCGTCCACCGCCTTCCTGAGGCCGGCTACGCGCGGCTCGAGCATGGAGCCTTATCGGTAATCTTTGACGCTGGCCCCTGCGGGCCCGACGACAACCCAGGACACGCGCACGCCGATTTCCTTTCTGTTGAGCTCGATATCGATGGCTTGCGGTTCTTTGTCGACCCAGGCGTTGCTTCCTACAAAGCAGGACCAGAGCGCGACACCTGCCGATCAGCGGCATCACACAATGGGCCGACTTTTCCGGGGATCGAACCGATCGAATTCATCGGCCCCTTTCGGGTAGGTCGGCGTGGTCGAGGACGCTTCCTGGGCGAGGGGGAAGCCTCTACGCTTTCCAAAATCGCGCGAGGGGTCGGTGGCACCCACGACGGCTTCGATCGCCACGGTGGCCGGGTCGCCCGTTGGCTCGCCCCCTCGGGTGATGACGGGCTCCTCATCGTCGATGTCTGGCTCGGGCTCGCTGAACGTGTGGCGCGCTCGATGTTCCTCGTCGACGCACGCTCGTGGCGCGTGGAGACAGAGAGAGAGACAGAAATCGTTCTGACTGCGGAAGGCGGAGATCGGGTCATCGTCTCTACAATTCTCGGTCGCTTGCGAACAGAAGAGGGCGGCTCGTTCCACCTCTACGGCCCCAAGAAAGCATTCCCGGCGTTGCGGATCGTGGTCGAACCCACGACGAACGAAGGAGATGCGCGCCGGATCGCGATGTCGATCTGTCGGGGGCGCTCGACTGTGATCGATCGGGACTTCGCCGGCCGTATCTCCGACGCTCTCCTCGCCGAGATTTCATCGTGAAACCGCTCGGAACCGCCGGGAGGTTACGGTGGACTGCATCATTGCGCTAAATCTGTCGACACCGTTTCTTCTTGAGGAAAGAATATAGGCTTCTGTTTTCATAAAAGGATACGAGGGGTCCGCTCGAAAACCGCACTGACTCCCGATTCGTGGAATATGCATCCAGATCAAAATCACGGCTTTTGAAACTAATAGAAGTCGCAATCCCCCTCCAGTCAGGAAGCTTCGAGATGCACGACGACGCCGGAAAGCTGAAATCAATACAGATATTGCGAGGAGCCGCAGCGCTTCTTGTCTTGATTTCTCATCTTCAGAAAGAAATCAGGCGCACCATCGGCCCAACCTTTCTCGACGCAACCAACGTTGAGATCGTTGGCCAGGCAGGTGTTGATCTGTTCTTCATCATTAGCGGCTTCATCATGGTGTATGTCACAAGGAACTTGCCCCAGACCCCTGCATCAGCCACCAATTTTCTGCTGAAACGTTTACTCCGCGTAGCCCCGCTCTACTGGGGCCTCACATTCCTGACTCTCGGCATTTCCTTCGTAGATCCAAGCTTAAAATATCACAATCACATTGATTTCCAGTACGTGATCAGCTCATTTCTATTCATTCCATTTCCACGCGATGATGGACACTTTACACCCGTCCTAGGACTTGGCTGGACACTGAACTTTGAGATGCTGTTCTACGCCCTGTTTTGCATAGTGCTTTTGACCAAAGAGAAATTTCGCCCCCTGATCATGGCCGGCCTGCTAATTGCCTTGCCCTGCGTCGGCCTGTTCATCGATCGATCGTTTGCGCAGCCCTGGTTCTGGACGCGTCCAATCATCCTGGAGTTCCTGATGGGCGGGATTGTCGCGCACTTGTTTATGCGCGGCATATCAGTTCCAACCACTTTGGCGTTCGGAATGGTCATTTCTGGACTTTTGGGGCTGCAATTAAGCGGCCAGTTGCCTGATCCGACCGCCTATGAGACCCGCTTCTGGGCCTGGGGAGGACCTTCGGCTCTCATTGTCGCCGGCGTTGTGTTGTCACAGAAGTCGCTGTTCGCTTATTTTCCGACCCGCCTGTCGGAGCTAGCAGAACGCGCGGGGGATGGATCCTACAGCCTCTACCTCGTACACATGTTTATCATCCGAATTACGACGATTATTGCCGGAAAATTTCATTTTCCAGCAATTCCCCATCTAATCGCTTGTTACCTCATTGCAATTAGTCTCTCTTTATTCCTGTCTGACTGGATGTATAGGCATTTGGAGCTAAGCTTGAACCGGTTCTGGCGTCGATTCCTGCCGAAGGAAGGCCCTTCAAATTCAGGACGTTCTCGCAGCGTTTCATCGTGATTTAGTAATCTTATTGTGTCACAAGCGTAATTTGAGATTGCGAATTCCGCAGCACGGACATCGGGGTAGCGTCGCGGCGAGTACTGCGCTGAGTTGATGGCGGAGCGACGGGATGGAGGTCTGGACGTGCCGTTGCGCCCGGCGCAGCACCGCGCGGGAGGAAATCTTTGGGTACGGCAGGTGTTTGGTAAGCGTCCGCTCACGCCACCTTGACGCCGCTGTGATCTGATCAGCCGGCGGTGTCCGGAGTCCAGCGATGCGGGAGCAGTTGCCCGATATCGCGATTGAGCGTGGTGGGCAAGCGGGTGAGTACGTCGAGCAGCCAGGCGTAGGGCTCATGA
>JAUXYM010000038.1 GCA_030694365.1 Nevskia sp.
CGCGACGGGCGCTGCGCCAGCCGATCGCCGCCAGCAGCGGTGTGCCGCCGAGCGCGAAGGCCGCCGCCAGCAGGCCGCCGTCGAAGCCGTTGCCGGACAAGGCTGACAGCAGCAGCACCGAATAGAGCAGGCCGCAGGGCACGGCGGCCCAGGCCAATCCGCGCAGCAGCAATGCCAGCCGCCCGGCACCCGGCTTGCGGGCCATCGCGCCCTGGCAGCAGCTCGGTGTCCGTGGCCGCTTGCGCAGCAGGCGCACGCCGATGGCGACCAGCACCAGAGACGCGCCCGACTGGATCAATCGACCGTATTCGGGGCTCGGCAGGTGAGTGAGCAGCGCCTGGCCAACGGTGCCGGTCGCCGCACCGAGCAAGCCATAGCCGAGCACGCGGCCGCCATGCAGCCAGGCCAGTGCGGCCGGCAAGGGCAGGCCACCGGATGCAGCCCGCGTCTGGTGGGCGCTGAGCGCGCCGCACATCGCCGCGCAATGAACGCTGGCGGCGGTGCCGGCCAGCAGCATTGCAGGTGCGGTCAGCACGGCACCGGGTAGCCAGATCACGTGCGGGCTCGACCAAGGGAAGACCGTGGCCAGTGTCGGCCGCTGCGCTTCACCGGGCTTTGACCCTGATCAAACCATCGCGCTTGCGTGGCTATGGCTCGTCGTCCGGCAACTGCGTCGACTGCTCGTCGAGGTCGTCGAATTGGCCGCTGGCCGTCGCCCACAGGAAGACGCCGATGGCAACGAAGACGACGCCAAGACCGATCGGGATCAGCAGGTAGAGGCTGGGCATCAGCGCGGGCTCGCCAGAGGCTGGAACTGGGACTGCAATTGGGACGGCGAGGGCAGCCGCTCCAGGCGCAGCGCGTTGCCGACCACCAGCAGCGACGACAGCGACATGCCGGCGGCGGCCAGCCAAGGTGCCAGCGTGCCGCTCATTGCCAGCGGCAGCACCAGCAGGTTGTAGCCTAGCGCCCAGCACAGGTTTTCGCGGATCCGCGCCTGGGTGGCGCGGGCCACGTCGAGCGCCAGCGGCAGCAGGCTCAAGGAGTCGCCGAGCAACAGCAGATCGGCCTTGGCCTGGGTCAGCGCCGCGCCCTGCGGCATGCAGGCGGAGACATCGGCGGCGGCCAGCAGCGGCGCGTCGTTGAGGCCGTCGCCAACCGCCAGCACCCGATGGCCGTCGGCTTGCAGCGCCTGCAGGCGCGCGAGCTTCGCCGCCGGCGTCTGGCGGGCGCGGCAGTCGCCGATGCCCAGCGCTTGCGCGACCGCCTGCACGGCGTCCTTGGCATCGCCGCTGAGCAGTTCCAGGTGCAGACCCCGGCGCTGCAGTTCGGCGACCACCGCCGCTGCCTCAGTGCGCAGCCGGGTGCCGATCACCAACAGCGCGAGCGGCCGGGTGTCGTCGCTGAGCACGATGACCGTATCGCCGACCGTGCTGGCGAAGCTGGCGGGCAAGCTCACTGGATGAGGTGCAGCGTCGAGCGCGCCTAGCCAGTAGTCCTGGCCGGCGATGCGGCCGCTGATGCCGGCACCGGCCCCGGGACCAGCGACCTGCTTCAGCGCCTCGGCCTGCAATGGCGTGACCACGTCGGCGAAGGCCGAAGCGATTGGATGGCGGCTGCCGCGCTCCAGGGTTGCGGCGATCGCGGTCAGGGCCTCGGCATCGCCGCCGGCCAGCGGCAGCACCCGGACTCGCTGCATGCGGTTGTCGGTCAGGGTGCCGGTCTTGTCGAACAGCACGCGGTCGATGGTCGCCAGCGACTGCAGCGCGCCGGTATTGGCGACCAGCACGCCGCTGCGGGCCAGGCGCGACGTCGCCGCCGCCAGCGCCACCGGCACCGCCAGCGACAGCGCGCAGGGACAACTGGCGACCAGCACCGCGAGCGCAATGGCGAACGCCTGGTCGCCGCCAGTGCCGCGATACAGCGCCAGTGCCGCAGCGATCGCCGCCAGCACCAGCACTGCGGCGATGAAATGGCCGGCGATGCGGTCGGCGAGCTGCTGCAGCTTCGGCTTGCCGGTCTGGGCGTGGTCGAGCAACTGGGTGATCTGGGCAAGCACGGTGCTCGCGCCGAGGCGTTCGACCTTCAGCAGCAGCGGCGCGCTGCCCAGATTAAGCGTGCCGGCGAGCACCGTCTGGCCGGGCTGCCGTAGCTGCGGCCGCGATTCGCCGCTGAGCAGGGCTTCGTCGAGTTCTGCGGCGTGTTCAAGCAGGACGCCATCGGCCGGCAGGGTTTCACCGGGCGCGACCACCGCTTCATCGCCGACGGCCAGCGCGCCGATGGCAATGGTTTCGATCTGGTTCTCATTAGGACCGTTGATTCGCCGTTGCGCGGTCAATGCCCGGCGGCCGGCGAGCAGGCGCAGACGCTCGCTGGCGCGCGCCCGGCTGCGGCCTTCGAGATATCGGCCAACGGTCAGGAACCAGACGAACATCGTCGCGGTGTCGAAATACAGATCGCCGCTGCCGAGCAGCACGCGGACCGTCGATGCGGCGCACGCCGCGAACAGGGCCAGCGCCACTGGCACGTCCATGTCCAGTTGGCGGCTGCGGATCGCCCGCCCGGCATTGGCGAATATCGGCCAGCCGGCCCAGAGCACGCCGGGTATCGACAGGACCAGCTGCGACCCGCGCAGCAACTGGCTGATGCCGGCGTCGATGTCGGCGACCAAGTAGCTCGGCCAGGCCAGCATCATCACCTGCATCGCGCAGATGGTTGCCACGCCGATGCGGGCGAAAGCGATGCGGCGCGCTTGCTGGTCGCGCTTGGCCGAGCTCTCGGCGGCCAGGATGCGCGGATCGAGCCCGGCAGCATCGAGTGCCAAGAGCAGCGCTGACAGCCGCGTGGTCTTCGGATCGAAGCGGAAACGCGCGGTCTTGGCCGCGACGTTGACGTGGATGTCGGTGGCCTGGCCGGCAAGCTGTTGGGTCGCCCGGCCGGCGCAGGCGGCGCAGTGCATGCCATCCAGCGCCAGCATCACTTCGCAGTCGCTGCCACCACCACCACTGCCGCCGCCGCCGGGGGTCGTGGCGAATCCGGCCCTGAGTTCCGGGCGGTCGTAGACGGTCCAGTCGCGGCTTGCGCTCATGCGTTCAAGGGCGTGCCACGACCGCCGCCGGCGTCTGTGTCGGCACCTGGGCAATTTCGCTGAAGCCCCGGGTATAGGACACGAAGGCCAGTACGGCGCAGACGGCAATCGACAGCACCGGCAGGCCGACGGTCAGCAGCAGTTCCAGCGACATCGCACGGTCAATCGGTAAGGTGGCAGGCTTGTTCATCGTTGATCTCCAGTCAGGAATCGGGCGTTGCGGCGGGCGCTGATCGAGGGATCATCGTCGCGCCGGATTTCGATAATCACCGGCTCGACCATGGTCCAGCCGGCACCGGTGGCGTTTCGTGGTGGCGTCCGCAAGGTCACCGTGGTCGCCGCCGTCTGCTGGCCGTCGCGTGTCAGCGCGGCCGGCTCGACCGTCAGCGGCCTGCCGTCCTCGAAACGGGCGACGACGGAATACCGACGCGCCTCGCGGTCGTCGTTGGTCACCTTCAGCACGTAGACGTTCTCGATCGCGCCGCTGGCCAGCTCCCGGTACAGGGTGTGGCGGTCGCGGAGCACATCGAAACGCATCGGCGCATGGCTCAGCACCAGCACCGCGAAGCCCGTGCAGGCGATGAGCCAGACCAGGCCGTAGCCGATCGTCCTCGGCCGCAGCAGCCGGAAGCCGCCACCGGCGTCGTGGTTGGCGCTGGTGTAGCGGATCAGGCCGCGCGGCGTGTGCAGCGCATCCATCACCGAGTCGCAGACGTCGATGCAGGCGGCGCAGGCGATGCACTCGTATTGCAGGCCCTCGCGGATATCGATGCCGACCGGGCAGACCTGCACGCACAGCGAGCAGTCGACGCAGCCGCCGGCCGGCTGGTCGAGCTTCTTCGCCAGGGTCTTGCGCGGTTCGCCACGCGTTTCGTCGTAGCCGATGATCAGAGTGTCGCGGTCGAACATCGCGCTCTGGAAGCGCGCGTAAGGACACATGTACTTGCAGACCTGCTCGCGCATGAAGCCGGCATTGCCCCAGGTCGCGAAGCCGTAGAACAGCACCCAGAACGTCGCCCAGCCGCCGAGTTGGAGATTCAGTGCGTCCGGAAACAACTGCCGCGCCGGCACGAAATAGGCGACGAAGCTCAGGCCGGTGAACATCGCGAAACTGCCCCAGAGCAGGTGCTTGGCGGTCTTGCGGAGGATTTTTTCTGTGCCCCATGGGCTGCGGTCTAGGCGCAGCCGCGCGTAGCGGTCGCCTTCGCAGAGTTGCTCCAGCCACAGGAAGGCTTCGGTCCACACCGTCTGCGGGCAGGCGTAGCCGCACCACAGGCGGCCCGCCAGCGAAGTGATGAAGAACAGGGTCAGCGCGGCGAGCAGTAGCAGCAGGGCGAGCAGCAACAGGTCCTGCGGCACCAGGGTCAGCGCGAAGACATGGAAGCGGCGATGCGGCAGGTCGAACAGCACCAGCGGCTCGCCGTTCCAGCTCAGCCACGGCAGCAGGTAATACAGACCGAGCAGGGCCAGCATCGCCAGTAGCCGCAGATTGGCGAAGCGTCCCTTCGCTTGCCGCGGATACAGTTTCACGGCCGATTCGTACATCAGCCGGGTGCCGGCCACCGGAGCTGCCGGGGCTGGCTGACGCGAGCAAGGGCTGATTTTGGCGTTCACGACTTGGGTTCAGCCGGTCTTGCGTTCAGCCGGTCTTGCGTGGGTGGTCGCAGTACAGGACTCCGGCGACCAGCGCCGGAATCAGCGACAGCAGCCAGATCAGGCCGAATACCTGGGCCTGGTCGTGCAGCGATACCGGCGGCAGCAGCCAGTGTTCGGGCATCAGTGCCACCACCACGGTGGTCACCGTGGCACCGAGGAAGCCGGCCCAGAGCACCACGCTGAACTTGCGCAGCGCTGGATTGCGGCCCAGCGCCCGCAGCGTTGGCGTGCCTGGGTCATCGGCCGGTGGCAGCAGGTTGACGGTCACGGCGCGCTGGCCGGCGTCGCCAGGCTGTAGATGTAGGCAGCGACGACGCGGATCTCGTCCTCGTTCAGCAGATTTTCATGGGCAGGCATCTGGCCATGCAGGCCGGCTTCGATGGCGTGGCGAACCCGCTCGCGGCCGGCACCGTAGAGCCAGATGTCGTCGCTGAGATTCGGCGAGCCGAGTGCCTGGTTGCCGTGGCCATCGGCACCGTGGCAGCCGGCGCAAGTGATGGCGAACTGCTTCAGGCCGGCTTCGCGCTTGGCCGGGTCGAGTGTCGCGTCCGACCAGAACGGCACGAACTCCACCAGCGCTGCCAGACCTTCCGGCGTCAGCGCCGCTTTCATCGGCGGCATCATCACGTCGCGGCCCTGGGTGATGCTGGCGACGATGGCCTCGGGCGTGCCGCCGAACTTCCAGTCGCCATCGCTCAGGTTCGGGAAGCCGATCGCGCCCCGGGCGTCGGCACCGTGGCAGCCGGCGCAGTTGCCAAGGAACACCGCCCGGCCAAGACCCAGCGCTCTTTCATCGAGCGCCAGCGTCGGAATGTCCTTGCCTGCCAGCGAGGCGTAGGCGGCATGACGCTTGGCACCGTACTCGGCGAGCTTGGCGTTCATTTCCCCGGTTGAGGTCCAGCCGAGCTTGCCGGACAGATTGCCGAGGCCCGGATACAGCGCCAGGTAGATCGCCGCGAAGATCACCGTGATCACGAACAGGTTCAGCCACCAGCGCGGCAGCGGGTTGTTGCATTCGCGCAGGTCGTCGTCCCAGACGTGTTCGCCGGTCTCGCCGGGAACGCCCTTGGCATTGGCGAACAGCAGCCACAGGCAGGCGACCATCATCAGCAGGCTGATGACGATGATCCAGTTGCTCCAGAACGGACTCATGAGGCACTCCGGCGGCAGCAGGGCGGGAGATGGTCGTCGGCAGACGACGGGGCCAACGCGATCACTTCGTCCTCGCCTAGCGGCAGGCGCGAGGCTTCCTCGAAGCGGGCGGTATTGCGCCGCGAATACGCCCACCAGCTGATGCCGGCGAACGCGGTCATCGCGGCGATCGTGAAGATTCCGCTGATCATTTCGCGGCCTCCGGGTTGGTGGCGGCGGCGGCTGGCGGCTGGTGGAACTTCAGCGACTGCAGGAAGGCGACAAGTGCCTCGGTCTTGGTCTTGCCGGCCACGTCGGCATCGGCCTGGGCGATCGCTGCGTCATCGAAGGGCACGCCGACGGTCTTCAGCGCCCGCATCATCGCCGGCACTTCGCCGGGCTCGAAGCCCTGCTTCGCCAGCCAGGGATAGCCGGGCATGTTCGACTCGGCTACCACGTCGCGCGGATTGTTGAGATGAATGCGATGCCATTCGTCGCTGTAGCGGACGCCGACCCGGGCCAGGTCCGGGCCGGTGCGTTTGGAGCCCCACTGGAACGGGTGATCCCAGACCGATTCACCAGCCTGCGAGGCCGGGCCATAGCGCAGCACTTCCTCGGCCAGCGAGCGGATCATCTGCGAATGGCAGCCGTAGCAGCCTTCGCGGATGTAGATGTCGCGGCCAGCCACTTCCAGCGCGGTACGCAGCGGCAATCCAGGTTGCACGGTGGTGGCCGCCTTGTCGTTCATCAGCGGCACGATTTCGACCAGTCCGCCGAAGCTGATCGCGACCGCGGTCAGTACGGCCAGCAGGCCGATGTTCTTTTCGATCAGTTCGTGTTTCATGCGCGGGCCTCCAGGCCGACCGGGACTTTTCGGGCCGCGGCCGGAGCAATGGTTTTCCAGACGTTCCAGGCCATCACCAGCATTCCCGAGAAGAACATCAAGCCGCCGGCCAGGCGCACGGCATAGAACGGGTAGGTGGCTTTCAGCGATTCGACGAAGCTGTAGGTCAGCGTGCCGTCGGCTTCGGTGGCTCTCCACATCAGGCCCTGCATCAGGCCGGCGCTCCACATTGCGGTGATGTACATCACCGTACCGACCGTCGACATCCAGAAATGGAGATTGATCGCCGGAATGGAGTACATCGCCGGTTTGCCGAAGGCTTTCGGGATCAGCGCGTACATCGAGCCGATCGAGATCATCGCCACCCAGCCGAGCGCGCCGGAATGGACGTGGCCGATGCCCCAGTCGGTGTAGTGGCTGAGCGCGTTGACGGTCTTGATCGACATCATCGGACCTTCGAAGGTCGACATGCCGTAGAAGCTCAGGGAGACGATCAGGAACTTCAGGATCGGATCGTCGCGCAGCTTATGCCAGGCACCGCTGAGGGTCATGATGCCGTTGATCATCCCG
>JAUXYM010000017.1 GCA_030694365.1 Nevskia sp.
GTTTTTGCCCATTGCTGCCTCTCTCGTCGCGTCAATGGGTCGGCCATTGCCCGCTCCTCGTTCGTTGCACTGGGCAAAAACGATCCCGCCGCAGCGATCAAAGCAATTGCTAACAGGCCCTACTCCGCGTGCAGTGCTTCCACTTTCAAGGTCGTGCCATCGGTACCGATCACCTTGACCCGGCTGCCGGCCTTGAGCTTCGGGCCGGATACCCGCCATACCGAGTCATCGAGCCGGGCCTGGCCAATGCCGTTCTCGATGTCGGAAATCAGGGTCAGCTCGCGGCCGATGGTGTGCCGGCCGCGCTGGTTCAGGCCGTTGTCGACAGCGTCGTTGTGGGTCAGCGGTCGGTACTTCAGCCACAGCACCACCGCTGCCAGCGACAGCACCGCGAACATCACGATCTCGCCGGCCCAGCTCAGGCCCGGAATCGCCCAGGCTGCGATGCCGGTGACTAAGGCGGCGAAGCCGATCCACATGAAAAAGGTGCCCGGCGTCAGGATTTCAGCGACCAGCAGCAGGAAGCCGAGCACCCACCAGTGCCAGTACACGAAGCCGTCGCTGAGAATTGCGTCCATCGTTCTTGCTCCCGGTTCGAGGCAGCCTCAGTACTTCGCTGAGGCCTGCGTGGAAGCTGCCTTCGCGAGATCGGCAATGCCGCCGATCGCGCCGATCACGCTGGCGGCTTCCAGCGGCATGAACACCAGCTTCTGGTTCGGGCTGGTGGCGATGTCTTTCAAGGCTTCGATGTACTTGGTGGCAACGAAGTAATTGATCGCCTGCACGTCGCCCTGGGCGATCGCGGCCGACACGCGGGCCGTTGCATTGGCTTCGGCTTCGGCCTGGCGCTCGCGCGCTTCGGCATCGCGGAACGCGGCTTCCTTGCGGCCTTCGGCGTCGAGGATCGCCTGCTGCTTCATGCCTTCGGCGGACAGGATCTGCGCCTGCTGCGCGCCCTGGGCCTTGAGGATCGCGCTCTGCTTCATGCCTTCGGCTTCGAGGATCGAGGCACGCTTGTCGCGCTCGGCCTTCATCTGCCGGCCCATGCTTTCGACCAGATCCATCGGCGGCCGGATGTCCTTGATCTCGATGCGGGTGACCTTGATGCCCCAGGGCGAGGTCGCCTGGTCGACCACCGCCAGCAGGCGGGTGTTGATGTGGTCGCGCTGCGACAGCAGCTCGTCGAGATCCATCGAGCCCATCACCGTGCGCAGATTGGTCTGGGTCAGATTGAGGATCGCGTACTGCAGGTTCTGCACTTCGTAGGCGGCACGGGCGGCGTCGAGCACCTGATAGAAGACCACGCCATCAACGCCGACCATGGCGTTGTCCTTGGTGATCACTTCTTGCGAGGGCACGTCGAGCACCTGCTCCATCATGCTCAGCTTGCGGCCGATGCGATCGACGAACGGCACCAGCCACTGCAGGCCGGGCGTGAACGTTGCGCGGTACTTGCCGAAACGCTCGATGGTGTACTCAGTGCCTTGCGGCACCGTGACCACGGCCTTGAACAGCGTGACTAGGGCGAATGCGAGCAGGGCCAGCGCAAAGATCGACATGGTTGTGCTCCGGGGGGCGAACCTCTTGAGTCTACGCGACGTGGATTGCGCTTCGGCTGTTGCCCAAACGCAGAAGCAGGTCTCACGCAAAGAACGCGGAGAACGCAGAGAAAGACAAAAGCGAGAAACCCCTGGGCACAAAGGCACGAAGAACAGCAACTGCAAGGACACAAAGGAAAGCCGGGAAGGTTTTCTCCGGGCCCTTGCTTCTGACCTTTGTGCCTTTGTGCCCCGGAGCTTTTCGCCGTTCTTGCCTTTGGCTTTTCTCCGCGTTCTCAGCGTTCTCCGCGTGAGAATCGCTGTTGGGCCTCAGCTCGCTGCGGCCTCGGCCGCCATCAGGCGGATCCGCTCGACCATCGCATAGAAACCGTTGCGGCGATTCATGCTCAGGTGGCTTTCCAGCCCGAGCTGCGCGAAGGCGGCCTTGATATCGATATCGAGTACCTGCTGCGCCGTGCGGCCGTCGGTCAGCGCCAGGATCAGGGCGATCAGGCCTTTGACGATGTGGGCATCGGAATCGCCGCGCAGATGCAGGCGGGAGTCGTCGCCGACTTCGCCAGCCAGCCAGACCTGGCTCATGCAGCCGCGCACCTTGTTGATCTCGCTGTGTTCGGCATCCGGCATCGCCGGCAATTTGCGGCCGAGTTCGATCAGGTAGCGATAGCGCTCTTCCCAATCGCCGAGCAGGTCGAAGGTATCGACCAGTTCCTGCAGCGCTGCGTTGTCTTGCGTGTTCAAGCGTCCGTGTTTCATGTCTTCGCGTACTTGAATCATGTTACGGCGAAACCGGCTGGTTAAGCTGCGGTCAGACCGTTATCCCTGCTGGAGTTGCAAGACATGCTGATTCGCGTAGCCCCCGAATTTCCGATTGCTTCCAGCGAAATCACCTCCGAGCCGGTGTTCCAGGATCGCCGCCGCTTTCTGGCCCAGATGGGTCTCGCGACCGCCGGGCTGGCGCTGTCCGCGTGCAGCGATGCCAAGGAAGCGCTGAAGCCGGCACCTGCCGCCGCCGCCGGCGATGGCGCTGAGAAGTCCGGCCTGGCCACGCTCGAAGTCAGCAAGAAGACCGAGATGGCCGGTGGCGAAAAGGTCTGCAGCTACGACGACATCACCCAGTACAACAATTTTTACGAGTTCGGTACCGGCAAGTCCGATCCGGCGAGTTATTCCAGCACCCTGAAACCCCGGCCATGGTCGGTCACCGTCGAAGGCGAATGCGATGCGCCCGGCGTGCTCGGCATCGACGATCTGATCAAGCCGCAGGCACTCGAAGAACGCATCTACCGGATGCGCTGTGTCGAAGCCTGGAGCGTCGTCGTGCCCTGGATCGGCTTTCCGCTAGCCGATCTGATCAAGCGCTTCAAGCCGAACTCGAAAGCGAAGTTCGTGCAGTTCTTCACGCTCGCCGATCCGGTGCAGATGCCGATGATCAAGCGCGCCGTGCTGCCGTATCCGTATCGCGAGGCCTTGCGCATCGACGAAGCCATGCACCCGCTGGCGTTCATGGTGGTCGGTCTCTACGGCCGGGTGCTGCCCAATCAGAACGGCGCGCCGCTGCGGCTGATCACGCCGTGGAAGTACGGCTTCAAGGGCGTGAAGTCGATCGTCAAGATCCGCTTCGTCGAAACCCAGCCGGAAACCACCTGGAACCAGCTCGGCCCCGACGAGTACGGTTTCTACGCCAACGTCAATCCGGCCGTCGATCATCCGCGCTGGAGCCAGGCCAGCGAGCGCCGCCTTGGCGAGCTGTTCCGGCGTGCCACCCTGCCGTTCAACGGCTATCCGGAAGTCGCTTCGCTGTACGCCGGCATGGACCTGCGCAAGAACTACTGATGAGCTTCGGTCCCGTTGCCCGGCTGCGGCTGGCGCGCGCGCTGATCTGGCTGTTGGCGCTGCTGCCGCTGGCGATGCTCGTCGAGCGGCTGCTGCACGGCCGGCTCGGTGCCAATCCGATCGAGTTCCTCGAACATGCGCTCGGCGACTGGTCGCTGCGTTTTCTGCTGCTGAGCCTGGTGATGACTCCGTTGCGCAGCCTCACCGGCTGGATCTGGCCGCTGAAGTTGCGGCGGACCGTCGGCTTGTGGGCGTTCGCCTACATCTGCCTGCATTTCTCCGTCTACATCGTCTTCGATCTCAATATCCTGGCACCGGCCCAGGCACTGGCGAAGCTCGGCGAGGATTTGGTCAAGCGCCTGTACATCACCGTCGGCTTCACCGCCTGGCTGTTCCTGCTGCCGCTGGCGATCACCTCGACCGACGGCTGGCAGCGGCGTCTGAAGCGGCGCTGGAAAATGCTTCATCGCCTGGTCTATCCGGCGGCGATCCTCGGCGTGCTGCACTACGTCTGGCTGGTCAAGAAAGACCTGTCGGAACCGCTGCTGTATGCCGCCATCCTCGCTGTGCTGCTGGTTTGGCGCCTGCCTTGGGCGCAGATGCGCGGCGGTATACTCCGCGCCCGTTCACAGCCCAATGCCGTCCATGGCGAGACTCCGCGCCCCTAGCTGCCACCTGCCCGGCCATCCATGGCCGGGCGCTCGTCGGGCGAAATGCCATTCAAGGCATTTCGCATGAGCCCGACTCGCCCTTCAAACCGCGCACCTGACCAGCTTCGTCCTGTCACGATCCAGCGTCAGTTCACGCGCCATGCCGAAGGTTCGGTGCTGGTCGCGTTCGGCGATACCCAGGTGCTGTGCACCGCGAGCGTCGAGGAACGGGGCCCCTCGTGGAAGAAGGATGGCGGCTGGCTGACCGCCGAATACGGCATGCTGCCGCGCTCCACGCACACGCGCTCCAAGCGTGAAGCGGCGCAGGGCAAACAGAGCGGCCGCACCCAGGAAATCCAGCGCCTGATCGGCCGCAGCCTGCGCTCGGTGCTCGATCTCGACGCCATGGCCGGCCTGACCATCACCATCGACTGCGATGTGCTGCAGGCCGATGGCGGCACCCGCACCGCGAGCATCACCGGCGGCTATGTCGCGCTCGCCGATGCCATCGCCCATCTGAGCAAGATCGGCAAGATCAAGCGCGACCCGCTGCACGGCCAGGTCGCCGCGGTATCGGTCGGCATCTACAACGGCACGCCGGTGCTCGACCTCGATTACCCCGAGGACTCGAACTGCGAGACCGACATGAACGTGGTCATGAACGCCGCCGGCGGCTTCATCGAAGTGCAGGGCACCGCCGAAGGCCATGCTTTCCAGCGCAGCGAGCTCGATGCCCTGCTCGGCCTTGCCCAGAAGGGCATTGCCGAGTTGTGCGCGATCCAGCAGCAGGCGCTGGCCGCGCGCTGATCACAGCGCGAGCAGAACCATGGGCGCGCTCGTCCTCGCCAGCCGCAACGGCAAGAAGCTGATCGAGCTGGAAACCCTGCTGGCGCCGCTCGGTTATCAGTTGAGATTGGTCTCCGAGTTCAGTGATGTCGAGCCGGAAGAAACTGCGCCGACCTTTGTCGAGAACGCGCTGATCAAGGCGCGGCATGCGGCGCAGGTGTCCGGTCTGCCGGCGATTGCCGACGACTCCGGTCTCGAAGTCGGCGCGCTTGGCGGCGCACCGGGCGTCTACTCGGCGCGTTACGCCGGCACCCAGGGCGACGATGCCGCGAACAACGCCAAGCTGCTCGCCGCCCTTGCCGATGTGCCCGACAAGCAGCGCGCCGCCCGCTTCGTCTCGGTGCTGGCGCTGCTGCGCCATGCCGACGATCCGGTGCCGCTGATCGCTTTCGGTGCCTGGCCGGGCCGCATCCTGCGCGAGCCGCGCGGTGCCAACGGTTTCGGCTACGACCCGCTGTTTCTCGATCTCGAATCCGGCCAGTCCGCTGCCGAACTGAGCGCGGCCGACAAGAACACGCGCAGCCATCGGGCCCGGGCATTCGCGGCGCTGCTGGCGCAGCTGCGGCCGTGATCAAGGTCGACGCGGCAGCGATTCCGCTGTCGCTGTACCTGCACTTTCCCTGGTGCGTGGCCAAGTGTCCGTACTGCGATTTCAACTCGCACGGTTTGCGCGGTGCAGTGCCGGAAGACGCTTATGTCGCGGCGCTGATCCGCGATCTCGATTTCGAGCTGCAGCAGCCGGAAACGCGGCCGATCCAGTCGATCTTCATGGGCGGCGGTACGCCCAGCCTGTTTTCGGGGAGGGCGATTGCGGCAGTGCTCGAAGCGTTCGCCAAGCGGCTCAGCTTCGCGCCGGACATCGAGATCACGCTGGAAGCCAATCCGGGGACCGTCGACGCCGGCAACTTCCGCGAGTACCGCGCGGCTGGCGTCAATCGCTTGTCGATCGGCGTGCAGAGTCTGAACGACGCGATGCTCAAGCGGCTCGGCCGCATCCACGGCCACGACGATGCGGTGAGCGCCGTGCGCATTGCCCGCGCGGCTGGCTTCGACAATCTGAATCTCGACCTGATGTTCGCGCTGCCCGAGCAGACCGAGGCCGAAGCGGCGGCTGATCTGCACGAGGCGATCGCGCTCGGCCCCGAGCATCTGAGCTACTACCAGCTGACCCTGGAGCCGAACACGGAGTTCGCGGCCCGGCCGCCCGCACTTCCGGACGACGACTCGGCCTGGGCGATGCAGCTCGCCGGGCAGGCGCTGCTCGCCGAGCACGGCTATGCTCAGTACGAGGTGTCGGCCTACGCGCAGTCGGGCCGGCAGAGCCGCCACAATCGCAACTACTGGCAGTTCGGCGACTACCTCGGCATCGGCGCCGGTGCCCACGGCAAGCGCACGTTTGCCGATCGCATCGAGCGCCGTGCGCGGCACAAGCTGCCGAAGACCTATCAGGCCGCTGCCGGCCAGGTGACGGCGCTGCAGGAACAGCGGCAAGTCGGCGCGCTGGAACTGCCGTTCGAGTTCGCGATGAACGCGCTGCGCCTCAACGAGGGCTTCAGCGTGGCGCTGTTCGAAGCGCGGACGGGACTTGCACTGTCGACGATCGAAGCCAAACTGGCGAAGCTGGCGGCGCAGGGACTGCTCGAACGGGATGGCCCGGTCATGCACCCGACTGCCCTAGGCCGCGCGCATCTGAATACACTAATCAGCGAGTTTCTCTGATCCTGCCTCTGACCAGCCCTATCTCTGACCCATGCGCGAAGAAGTCGAAGTCATCTGCCCGGCCTGCCACGAATCGATCCCGCTGACGGTCGATCCGGACAAGGGCTCGAAAACCTGGGTCGAGGAATGCTGTGTCTGCGACTCGCCGATGACCGTGCGCCTGCTGGTCGACGAGGACGATGAGTACACGATCAGCGTCAAGGAAATCGTCGAAGCCGTCGACGATGAGGCGAGCGACGGCATTCTCGAAGAAACCAAGGTCACCTGTCCGGCCTGCTGGGAAATCATTCCGCTGACCATCGATCTCAGCGCCGGCTCGCAGACCTATTCCGAGGATTGCTCGGTCTGCTGCCGGCCGATGACGGTGCGGGTCTGGATATCGGACGATATGGAAGAGCACACGGTCGACGTCGAGGCCGAGAACGACTGACATCGGCAGCGGACTTGCCTCAATCCAGCCAGTTCATTAGACTCCGCGTCCTTTCGCCCTCCGCTGTCCGGTAGGCACCAACCTCCGAGGACGCCATGAAGCCCGACATTCATCCCGAATATTCCGAAGTTGCCTTCAAGGACAACTCCGCCGACAAGACCTTCATCATCCGTACCACGCTGAAGCCGCGTGAAACGATCGTGATCGATGGCAAGACCTACCCGCTGCTGAACCTGGACGTGTCCAGCGCTTCGCACCCGTTCTACACGGGCAAGCAGAAAGTCGCCGACATCGGTGGCCGCATTGACAAGTTCCGCAAGCGTTACGCTTCCTGATCGGTCGTCAGCGGTTCGCTGCGAAGAAGCCGCCCCCGGGCGGCTTTTTTTGTGCCTGAAGTTGACCGGAGCTGGCTCCGGATTCGGAAAAACCTCGGCTTTCGATAGCTTGATCGAGCCCGACTATGGCCGAAGGACGGTGAAAATCGTTATGCTTGTCGAACTCGCCGGGAAATCCCCCAAGACCCACTGCCGCCCCTCCTGGTGTGCGCAGCGTTCTTGTGCGGATTGATTGCGGCACTGCACATTTCTTGCGGGACGCAATGCCGTCCCAACAGTCCGACGGAGAAGATGCGATGACGACGAGCTACAGCCTGCTGAACAACGAAACCGGCGAAAAGGTCGATCTGCCGCTGGTCAAAGGCACGCTCGGTCCGGCTGGCGCCGATGTCGGCAAGGTCTACGACAAGATGGATCTGTTCACTTTCGATCCGGGCTTCACGTCGACCTGTTCGTGCAAGAGCGCGATCACCTACATCGACGGCGACAAGGGCATCCTGTTGTATCGCGGCTACCCGGTCGACCAGCTGGCCAATCACTCCTCGTTCATCGAGGTTGCCTACCTGATCCTGCACGGCGAGTTGCCGAACGCGACCGAACTCGAAACCTTCGAGGCCTCGATCCGTCGCCACACGATGATCAACGAGTCGCTGCTGAGCTTCTACAAGGGCTTCAACTACGACGCGCATCCGATGGCGATGCTCACCGGCATCGTCGGTTCGCTGTCGGCGTTCTATCACGACACCACCAACAACAAGGATCCGAAGCACCGCGAGATCTTTGCCCATCGGATGATCGCGAAGATCCCGACGATTGCGGCCGCCGCGTACAAGAAGTACTTCGGCCAGCCGTTCATGTACCCGAAGAACTCGCTCGACTATTGCTCGAACCTGCTGCACATGATGTTCGCGGTGCCGGCCGAGGATTACGAGATCAATCCGGTCGCCGCCAAGGCGCTGGACGTGCTGTTCATCCTGCACGCCGATCACGAGCAGAACGCGTCGACCAGCACCGTGCGTATGGCCGGTTCGACCGGCACCAATCCGTATGCGGCGATCTCGTCCGGCATCGCGGCGCTCTGGGGCCCGGCACACGGTGGTGCCAACGAAGCCGTGTTGAGGATGCTCGAGGAGATCGGCGATGTGAAGAACGTCCAGACCTTCATGGACAAGGTCAAGGACAAGAACTCCGGCGTGCGCCTGATGGGCTTCGGCCATCGCGTGTACAAGAACTTCGATCCGCGCGCGACGATCATCCGCGAGCAGTGCCACAAGGTGCTCAAGGAACTGAAGATCGACGATCCGCAGCTGGAACTGGCGATGAAGCTGGAAGAGATCGCGCTGAACGACGACTACTTCAAGTCGCGCAAGCTGTACCCGAACGTCGATTTCTACTCGGGCATCATCTACAAGGCGCTGGGCATCCCGGTGAACATGTTCACCCCGATGTTCGCGATCGCCCGCACCGTTGGCTGGGTCGCGCACTGGAACGAGATGAACGCCGATCCGGCCGGCCTGAAGATCGCCCGTCCGCGCCAGGTCTACACCGGCGCGCCGGTGCGCGAGTATCAGGCGATCGCGACGCGGTGAAGCAGTGGCTAGTGGCCAGTGGCTAGTTGTTAGAGAGGCCCAAGCATCGAACCTTTGCTTTGGCAGTTGCTTCTCTGGCCACGAACCACGAACCACGAGCCACTGCTTCTAGCCGCCAAGTATCGCGTCGATGCCGACGGCTGCCAGCGCTTCGGCATCGGCGAGATTCAGGCGCTTCATCGGCAAGCCGTCGCTCGGTGACAGCGGCGTGCGCCGCAGATCGTCGAGCCCAAACATCGCGATGTCGATGCCGATCTCGCCGGCCTCGAAGCGGGCCAGCGGTACCGGCACTTCGCTGCCGTCCGGGTAACGGTAATCGCGCTCGTCCTGCGCGAACGGAATGCCGCGATCCTGCAGGAAGAAATCCAGCGTCTCGGGGCGATCGGCGAAGCCGTGAATCTGCACGCGATGGGCGGCCGTGATCGCGCCGCTGACCACCGCGCCGACCAACCGAGGCGAGAAATCCGCCTGCAGCAGCTTCATTGCCTGCACGGCGGCGCGGCGCAAGGCGATCAGGTGGCCGGCGTAATCGCTGCCGCCGAAGATCCGCTGGTACTCGATCACTGCGGCCTGGATGCTGGCGTTGTCCGGCAGTGCACCACGGCTGCTGAGGCCGAGCCGCTGCAGCGCCTTGAGCTTGGCGCTGCGGTAGTCGAGCACGTCTTCCTCGCAGATGATCCGCGCTGCTTCGGCGATCACTTCGCGGCTCAGGTCGCTGCCGTGGCTGCTGCTCGGGGTGCTGCGCCGGCTCATCAGAAAATGTCGGCGGCGGCGTTGTCCGGATTGCCGTAAGGGCTGATGCCGTCATCCGGTGGCGGCAGGTGATCGCTCTGCACGGTCTCGTACAGCGCGCCCGGCGTGCCGCTGGCGACCAGCTTGCCGGTGGCCGGATTGATCGCGATATCAGTCAGGCCCGGCGGCTTCGGCTGCTTGAGCTGCGGCACGCCCTTCAGCGCGGTCTTCATGTAGTCCATCCACATCGGCACCGCGGCACGGCCACCGACTTCGCCACGGCCGAGCGGCTTCGGCTGGTCGAAACCGACCCAGGCGACCGCGACTAGCGTCGTCGAAAAGCCGTTGAACCAGGCATCGGTCTCATCGTTCGAGGTCGCCGTCTTGCCAGCCAGATCATCGCGGCCGAGGCTCCGCACTTGGGACGCCGTTCCGCGCGTGACCACGTCATGCAGCATGCTGCTGATCAGGTAGTCGAGCGCCGACGACAGCACCCGCGGCGCGCGATCTTCCGGCACCACCAGCGCTTCGGGTGCTTCCACTGTCTGCGGCTCTGCAACGGCGACCGGCTGACCGGTTGCCGGATCGAGCACCGGCTCCGGCGGCGGCGCATCGCAGGCCGGGCAGGCCAGCTTCGGTCGGGCGCGAAAGACCTCGCGGCCGCTGCCGTCGCGGATGCTGGCGATGAAGTACGGATCGATCAGGAAGCCGCCGTTGGCGAACACCGAATAGGCGCGAGCCTGTTCCATCGGCGTCATCGAGGCGCTGCCGAGGGCGACGGTCAGATCGGCCGGCAGGCGGGATTTGTCGAAGCCGAAACGCGAGGCGAACTCGCGCGTGTATTCGATGCCGACGGCTTGTGCGACTCGTACCGACACCAGGTTGCGCGACAGCGCCAGCGCGTCACGCAGCCGCATCGGGCCGCGGAACTTGCCTTCGTAGTTACCCGGTCGCCAGTCGTCGTCCGGGTTGACGCTGGAGGTGAACACCACCGGCGCGTCGAGGAAGATCGAGGCCGGCGTGAAACCTTTCGACAAGGCCGCCGTGTACAGGAACGGCTTGAAACCGCTGCCGACCTGGCGCCGCGCCTGGGTCACGCGATTGAAGTTGCCGAGGAAGAAATCGTAGCCGCCAACCAGCGACTGGATGCCGCCATCGCGTGGATCGAGCGCGATGAACGCGCCCTGCACTTCAGGAATCTGGGTCAGCCTCAGGTTGCTGCCGATCCTGGCAATGCGGACGATGTCGCCGGCGGCGAGCGTGCGCTTGTCGTTGAAGCCGGCCCAGGCGAAGGCGGTCTTCGGCAGTTCGACGATGCCGTTGTCGGTGACCACCCGCAGCAGTTCCGACGTCAGGCTCAACACCACGGCTGGTTGCAGGCCGGCCACCGGTGGCCGCGCGGCCAGCTGCACCAGCACTTCCGGTGACGATGGCCTGGTGTTCAGGGTCGCCAGCAGGGCCGGCGGCAGTTTCGCTTCGGCACCGTTGAAACCGTGGCGCTCTTCATAGGCCAGCAGGCCGCCTCTGAGCGCGGCATTGGCAGCGAGCTGACGGGCCGAGTCGAGCGTCGTGGTCACCACGTAGCCCTCGGTGTAGGTGGCTTCGCCGTGCTTCGCGTACAGGTCGGCGCGAACCATTTCGGCGACATAGCTGGCTTCCACTTCGACCAGCGCCGGGTGCTCGAAGGCGGTGATCGGTTCGGCGGTGGCGGTCTGCCAAGCCTTGTTGTCAATGTAGCCGAGATCGTGCATGCGGCGCAGCACGTAGTCGCGGCGATTCTTGGCGCGGTCGGCATTGTTCAGCGGATTGTCGCGCGACGGCGCTTTCGGCAGGCCGGCGATCAGGGCCATCTCGCCGACCGTGAGCTTGCCGACCTCGCGGCCGAAGTAGACCGAGGCTGCGGCACCGACACCGTAGGCGCGATTGCCAAGGAAGATGCGGTTCAGGTACAGCTCGAGAATCTGCTCCTTGCTCAGCTCGCTTTCGATCTTCCGGGCCAGGAAGATCTCCTTGATCTTGCGGGTGAAGCTGCGCTCGTTGGTCAGATAAACGTTGCGGGCCAGCTGCATGGTGATCGTCGAGCCGCCCTGGCGCTTCTCGCCGGTGGTCGCCAGCACCACGGCGGCCCGGGCGAGGCCGGCGACATCGACGCCGCCATGCTCGAAGAAGCGATCATCCTCGGCGGCCAGGAAGGCCTGCACCAAGGGCTTCGGCAGTTGCGCATAGGTCAGCGGTTCGCGCCGTTCGGCGCCGAACTCGCCGATCAGCTTGCCGTCCCGGGTAAAAACCCGCAGTGGCAGGCCGAGTTTGATTTCGTGCAGGCTCGCCACCGATGGCAGTTGCGGCAGCACCCAGGCGCGCAGCATCAGAAAACCGCCGGCAGCGGCGACGCTCAGCACCAGCAGGCTGATCAGGGCGATGCGGCCGGCAAGGCGGCGGCGATCAGGAGACACGGGTTTCGATCACGGATTTCAATCCTGGGATTGGGCCTTGGAATGGGCTTGGAGAATGGCCCGGAGAAGGCGGTGCGATGGACCGGAAAGTGCAGGTTCGAGAGGGCGCTTTGTGGGGATCTTTCCGGCCACCCGCAGCGGCTCTCGGCGGTGCACCTTTCATCGCCTGCTTTGGGACTCCCATCAGGCACTTAGGCAAGTAAGTTGTTGCTGCGGCGTAAACAACATGAACTATATTAAGTCCTGCTCGGGAAGCCGTCACCAAAGCCCGACCGCCGCAGTTCGCGAGCGAGACCGCGCAGGCTTCTTGGGGCTCGTCAATTGGGGTGCGTGGGGACAACATGTCGATCAAACAGTCGCTGTTCGGAAGGCGGAGTCAGGCGCTGATCGGTCTGGATATTTCGTCCAGCGCGGTCAAGCTGCTGGAACTCAGCCGTCGTGGCGACCGCTACAGCGTTGAAGCCTTCGCCATCGAACTGCTGCCGCCGAACTGCGTCACCGATCGGCAGATCTCCGATCCGCGCGCGGTCGGCGAAGTGATCCTGAAAGCGATGAACCGCGCCGGCACCCGCAACCGGCAATGCGCGGTCGCGGTCGCCGGTTCCTCGGTGATCAGCAAAGTCATCACCATGCCGGCGTCGCTGTCCGACAACGACATGGAAGAGCAGATCAAGGCCGAGGCCGATCAGTACATTCCCTATCCGATCGATGAAGTGAACCTCGACTTCCAGGTGCTCGGCCCCTCGGCCAATGATCAGGAAAGCGTCGACGTGCTGCTCGCCGCCTGCCGCAAGGAGCAGGTCGAATCGCGGATCGCCGCGCTCGATATTGCCGGCTGCAAACCGCTGATCGTCGACATCGAGGCCTACGCCTTGGAGAACGCCTGCGAACTGCTGAGCCATCAGATGCCGGCACTCGGTGTCGGCAAGACTGTTGCCATCGTCGATGTCGGTGCCTCGACCACGTCGCTGCTGGTGCTCCACGACCTGAAGACCGTCTATACCCGCGATCAGTCGTTCGGCGGCCGGCAACTGACCGAGGACATCATGCGGTTCTACGGCATGAGCTTCGAGGAAGCCGGCAAGGCCAAGCGCCTCGGCAATCTGCCAGCCAATTACGACGCCGAAGTGCTCAGCCATTTCATCGCCGACATGGTCCAGCAGATCGATCGCGCGCTGCAGTTCTTCTTTGCCGCCGCCTCGCGCCACAACGTCATCGACCAGCTGATTCTGGCCGGCGGCTGCGCCCATATTCCCGGCGTCGAAGCGGCGATCCAGAAGCGCCTGCAGATTCCCTGCGTGATCGCCCAGCCGTTCGCCAGGATGGCGGTGGATTCCCGCGCCAAGCCGGCGCAGTTCAGTCAGGACCAGGCGTCGATGCTGATCGCGGCGGGTCTGGCGCTGCGCGCCTTCGACCTCGACAACTAGAGCTCGCCATGGCAACTCGGATCAATCTGCTCGATTGGCGCGCCGCCCGGCGCGCGCGCCGGCGTCAGGAATTCCTGACCATGGTCGGGCTCGGTGTCGGCGCGGCGGCGGTGGTGCTCGGGCTCGGCTACCTGACGATCACCGGCGCGGTCGAGCACCAGCAGAATCGCAACCAATACTTGAGCGCCCAGATCAAGGATCTCGACAAGCAGATCAAGGAAATCGAGGAACTGGAGAAGGTCAAGGCCAATCTGGTGTCGCGGATGAACGTGATCCAGCAACTGCAGGAAAGCCGTTCGGCCACCGTCCATTTCTTCGACGAGATCGTCAACACGCTGCCCGATGGCATCTATCTGAACTCGATCAAGCAGAGCGGCCAGAACGTCACCATCGAAGGCGTGGCGGAATCGTCCGGCCGCATCTCGGCCTACCTGAAGAATCTTGATTCCAGCCCCTGGTTCAAGGACCCGAAACTGGTGGTGATCAAGACCGGCGAAAAGAACCGCCAGCGCAACAGCGATTTCACCTTGCAGGTCACCAATCTGACCAAGGCCTCGGCGGATAACACAGCCGCGACCGGTGCCGCCGGTCGCACCGAGGTGAAGCCATGACCGTTCAGGAGGCATTCGCCGAACTGCAGGCACTGGATCTCAAGAACCCCGGTGCCTGGCCGCGCTGGGCGCATGTCGGCGCGGCGGTGCTGGCGTTCGTCGTGCTGGTCGGCTTCGGCGTCTGGATGTGGCTGGAACCCGAGTACCAGGCGCTGGGCGTCGAGGAACAGAAAGAACAGGGCCTGCGCGGCGAATTCGAGAAGAAGCAGCAGAAGGTCGCCGCGCTCGATGCCTACAAGGCGCAACTGGCAGTCATGGAGCGCGATTTCGGCGCCATGCTGCGCCAGTTGCCGAGCAAGACCGAAGTCGAGAACCTGCTCAACGACATCTCCCAGACCCGGGTCGCGTCGAGCCTGGAGGAAGAGCTGTTCCAGCCGCAGTCGGAAACACCTAAGGATTTCTACGCCGAGGTGCCGAACCGGATCGTGGTCACCGGCAGCTATCACGAGATGGGTGCTTTCGTCGGCGGTGTTGCGGCGCTGCCGCGCATCGTCACCATCGATGAAGTCGAGATCAAGCCGGCCGTCGGCTCGGCGCAGCAGGGCCAGGCACAGGGCCAGAACCAGGGATTGGGTCGCGGTGCCCTGCGGATGAGCGCGCTGGCCAAGACCTACCGCTATCTCGATGAAAGCGAGATCACCACCACCGATGCCGCTGGCGCTGCCGGCCGCGCAGGTCGTCGTGGAGCGCGCCAATGAGCCGCCATCACCGCTGGGTCCTGCCGTTGCTGGCCAGCCTGCTGCTGTCGGCCTGCAGCAGCAACAGGGGCGATCTCGAAGCCTGGGTGACCGAGGTCAAGGCACGCAAGACCACGCAGATCGACCCGATTCCGCAGATGAAGCAGTACGAGGCCTATGCCTATGTCAGCGACGCGCGCCGCGATCCCTTCGTCAACTCGCCGGAGACCCAGCAGCGTGCCGACGGCGGCGAAGGCTCGGCACTGCGCCCGGACCTGAACCGCAACAAGGAACCGCTGGAAGGATTCCCGATCGACGCGCTGCGCCTGGTCGGCATGGTGGTCTTCGGCGGCAAGACCTACGCGATGGTCAAGGCACCGGACTCGGTCATCCACCGGGTCAGCAACGGCGATCACCTGGGCCAGAACTACGGCCGCATCAACAAGGTCACCGAGGCCGAAGTCAGCCTCACCGAAATCATTCCCGATGGCTTCGGCGGCTTCACCGAACGAGCGGCATCACTGGCCGCCGCCGAATGATCCTCATGATCCGCCAGCCGCAGCAGACTGACCGCCACCACCCCCGAACGATGCTGCACTGGAGCACCACGATGTCGACTCGAACCGCCCCTGACGCGCCTGTCGATCGGAGGAATCGCCCAGCGGGATGGCTGCACCGTGCCGCTGCGCTGCTGCTTGTGCTGGCCACGCTGGGGCTGCCGGCGCAGGCCCAGCCGCAGCGCACGCTGCAGAGCATGGATTTCGTCGCCCTCGACGGCGACCGCGTGCTGCTGACCCTGACCCTGTCGGGGCCAGCGCCGGAGCCGCTGGTGTTCGCCATCGACAAGCCGGCGCGCCTGTCGATGGATTTGCCGGACACCGCGTTGGCGCTGGTCGAGCGTTACCGCAAGGTCAATGTCGGCCAGGTGCGTTCGATCGCCGCTGCCGAAGCCAAGGGCCGTGCGCGGGTGGTCATCGAGATGAACGCGCTGACGCCGCACACGGTGCGAGTCGACGGCAACAAGGTCTACCTCGAACTCGCCGGGCTCGCCGGCGCGCTGTCCGCTCCCCGATCGGCAGCCGCCACGAAGCCGCCGCAGACCGCGACCACCGCCGCGACTGCGGCCGCACCGCCGAGACAGGCCGCGACGGCCGCACCGGTGCAGGGCCTGATCTCGAACATCGACTTCCGCCGTGGCGAGAAGGGCGAAGGCCGGGTCATCGTCGCGCTCGGCGACACCCGCAATGCCGTCGATGTCCGCGAGGAAGGCGGCAAGATCGTGGTCCGCTTCAAGAACACCTCGGTGCCGGAACGCCTGGCCAAGCGCTTCGACGTGCTCGATTTCGCCACCCCGGTGAAGTTCATCGACGCCTCCCGCGACGGTGCCAACGCCCAGATCATCGTCACCCCGATCGCCGCCGGTGACTTCGAGCAGGTCGCCTATCAGTCCGGCAACCTGTTCACCCTGGAACTGCAGCCGATCTCGCAGGACAAGCTCGACGAGCGTCGCCGGCTGGAGCCGCAGTACAGCGGCGAAAAGATCAGCCTGTCGTTCCAGAGCATCGATGTGCGTTCGCTGCTGCAGATCATTGCCGACGTCGCCCAGACCAACATGGTGGTCTCCGATTCGGTGACCGGCCAGATCGCCATGCGCCTGCAGAACGTGCCCTGGGATCAGGCGCTGGACATCATCCTGCGCACCAAGGGCCTGGGCCAGCGCAAGGCTGGCAACGTCATCCTGGTCGCTCCGCTCGACGAGCTTGCCCAGCGTGAAAAGGCCGACCTGGAAAACGAGAAGCAGAAGGTGCAGCTCGCCGCCCTCCGTTCGGAAATCATCCAGGTCAACTACGCCAAGGCCAGCGAGCTGGCGAGCCTGATCAAGTCGAAGGACAACTCGGTGTTGTCCGAGCGCGGCAGCGTCACCGTCGACGAGCGCACCAACACCATGCTGGTGCTGGAAACCCGCGACAAGCTCGGTGAGATTCGCGCTCTGGTGCAGCGCCTCGACATCCCGGTGCGCCAGGTGCTGATCGAGTCGCGCATCGTCGTCGCCCGCTCGAACTTCGATCGTGAATTCGGCGCCCGTTTCGGTTTCAGCGGCAATCGCACACGGGACGGCGGCAACGGCGGCCTGATCTCGACCAGCGGCAGCGGCGAAGGCACCAATACCTCCTTGACCGGTTCGCCAACCGGTTCACCGTCGATCGGCGGCTCGACGCCGGCGCCGCGTTCGGCGGGCGCGATCGGCGATCGCTACAACGTCAATCTGCCGGTTGCCAATCCGGCTGGCAGCATCGCGCTGGCGATCCTCGGCCGCAATTCGCTGATCGATCTGGAACTATCGGCGCTGCAGTCCGAAGGCAAGGGCGAAGTGATTTCCAGTCCGCGGGTGATCACCGCCAACGGCAAGCAGGCGTCGATCGAGCAGGGTCGTGAAATCCCGTTCCAGAACGCCACCTCCAGCGGTGCCACGGCAGTGCAGTTCAAGAAAGCGGTGCTGAGCCTGAACGTGACGCCGCAGATCACGCCGGACAACCGGGTGATCATGGATCTGGCGGTCACCAACGATTCCCAGGGCACCGATGTCGCCCAGAGCGGCGGCGGCTCGGCACCAGCGATCGATACCCGCAAGGTGACCACGCAGGTGCTGGTCGACAACGGCCAGACCGTGGTGCTCGGCGGCATCTACGAACAGACCAGCAATGACAGCGTCACCAAGGTGCCGCTGCTCGGCGACATCCCGGTGCTCGGCGTACTGTTCCGCAACAAGATCAAGATCCAGAACAAGACCGAACTGCTGATCTTCATCACGCCGAAAATCCTCAGCGAAGGCCTGAAGGTAAACTAGGGGTCTGCTGGCATTGCTTTGATCGCTGCGACCAAAGCAATGCCAGCAGACCCCAGCCGCGGCCCGGATGAAGGGGCGGGCCGCACAGGTCCTTACCCGCATCCGAGCCGGTGAACAGCAAGCGCAACATCTACCTCGTTGGCCCGATGGGTGCCGGCAAGACCACGGTCGGACGCCGGCTCGCCGATGCCTGCCGGCTGGAATTCGTCGATTCCGACCAAGTCGTCGAGGCGCGCACCGGGGTCAACATCGCCTTCATTTTCGAGAAGGAAGGCGAGGTCGGCTTCCGCAAGCGCGAGTCAGCGGCGATCGCCGAACTGGTGCAGCGCGACGGCATCGTGCTGTCGACCGGCGGCGGCGCGGTGATGGATGCGGATTCCCGCGCCTTGCTCGCGTCACGCGGCTTCGTCGTCTACCTGCACGCCAGCGTCGATCACCAGATCGCCCGCACCGAGCGCACCGATAACCGGCCGCTGTTGCAGGTCGGGGATCGCCGTGACACGCTCCAGCGCCTGTTTGCGCTGCGCGATCCGCTGTACCGCGAAATTGCCGATTTCATCGTCCACACCGATGGGCGCAACGCTCGCGCCCTCGCCCGCGAGATTGAAGATCGTCTGGTCCGCCCCATTGCCTTGAAACCATGCGTCGACTCCTAAGCGTTGAACTCGGCGACCGCAGCTACCCGCTGGCGATCGGCGCCGGCCTGCTGGCCGATCCGGAGTCCTATGCCGAGCTGCGCGGCAAGACCCTGCGCATCGTCACCGATGCCAATGTCGCCGCCCGCTATCTCGATCCGGTGCTCGATGCGCTGAACCTGACCCGCGAGCACGCCTTCGTGCTGCCGGCCGGTGAGTTGCAGAAGACGCTCGCCAATGCCGAGCAGGTGCTCGACTGGCTGCTGGCCAGCCGCATTGCCCGCGATGGCGTGCTGATCGCGCTCGGCGGCGGCGTGATCGGCGATCTGACCGGCTTCGTCGCTTCGATCTACCAGCGCGGCATCGCCTTCGTGCAGATGCCGACGACGTTGTTATCGCAGGTCGATTCCTCGGTCGGCGGCAAGACCGGCGTCAACCACGCGCGTGGCAAGAACCTGATCGGTGCGTTTCATCAGCCGATCGCCGTGTTCGCCGATACCGACACCCTGAACACGCTGCCGCCGCGCGAGTTGTCGGCCGGCCTGGCCGAAGTGATCAAGTGCGGCATGCTCGGCGATGCCGCGCTGTTCGCCAGGCTCGAGCGCGATATCGACGCGATCCTGGCGCTTGATCCGAACGCGGTCGCCGAAGCCATCGAGCGCTGCTGCAAGCTGAAGGCGCGGGTCGTCGCGCTCGACGAACGCGAATCGCTGGCCGGTGGTCCGCGCACCTTGCTGAACCTCGGCCACACCTTTGGTCACGCGGTCGAGACTTTCACCCAGTACGAGACCTGGCTGCATGGCGAAGCGGTCGGCCTTGGTCTGGCGATGGCGGCCGATATGTCGATGCGCCTCGGCTGGCTGAAGGCCGAGGATGCCGAACGCTGCCTGAAACTGATCGAGCGCGCCAAGCTGCCGATACGTCCGCCGGCGGCGATGACGCCGGACGATTTCCGCGAACTCATGGCCCGCGACAAGAAAGTCGCCGCCGGCAAGCTGCGCCTGGTGCTGATGCGGGCGATCGGCGAAGCGGCGACCACGGTCGATTTCGATGTCGCCGCGCTCGACGCGACGCTCGATCATTTCTGCTCATCAGGCGCGGCGACCGAGGCCGCATGACGCTCGCGCCCTACGCTGCTCGCGAAGATCGCTCACGCGGCCGCCGCCACCCCGAAGCGCCGCCGCAGGGGCGCAGCGAGTACCAGCGCGATCGCGATCGCATCATCCATTCGGCGGCGTTCCGCCGGCTCGAATACAAGACCCAGGTGTTCGTCAGCCACGAAGGCGATCTCTATCGCAATCGCCTGACCCATTCGCTGGAAGTCGCCCAGATCACCCGCAGCCTGGCCCGCGGCCTGCATCTGAACGAGGACTTGGCCGAAACCATCGCCCTCGCGCACGACCTCGGCCATACGCCGTTCGGCCACGCCGGCCAGGACGCGCTCGACGATTGCCTGAAGGTGCACGGCGGCTTCGAGCACAACGCGCAAAGTCTGCGGGTGGTCGATGAACTCGAAGACAAGTACGCCGACTTCCGCGGCTTGAACCTGACCTTCGAAACACGCGAAGGCATCCTCAAGCACTGCTCGCTGAGCCGCGCGGCGACGCTCGGTGATGTCGGCGAGCGCTTCCTGAGCAAGCAGCAGCCCGGCCTCGAAGCCCAGCTGACCAACATCGCTGACCAGATCGCCTACAACAATCACGATGTCGATGACGGCCTGCGCGCCGGCCTGCTGAGCATCGAGCAGATGTGCGAAGTGCCGCTGTTCTCGCGCTTCCACGCTGAAGTCGTCGCGCGTTACACGGCACTGGCACCGCGCCAGCTACGCCACGAAACGATCCGCCGGATGATCAATGCCCTGGTCATCGACCTGCACACCGAGACCGCGCGCCGGCTGGCCGAGCTGGACCTGACCGACATCGACGCCGTGCGCAGCCACGGCAAGCCGCTGGTCTCGTTCAGTGCCGAGATGCAGCGCGACAACCGCGACCTGAAGCGCTACCTGAGCGAGCACCTGTATCAGCATCACCAGGTCTACCGGGTGATGCACAAGGCCCGGCGCATCGTCCGCGAACTGTTCGAAGCGCTGCACGCCGATATCCGATTGCTGCCGCCGGAGTTTCACGCGGCGGCGCGCGCGGCAGCAGCGACGGCCGGCGAAACCGGGCAGGCGCGGGTGGTGGCGGATTACGTGGCGGGAATGACCGATCGCTATGCGCAGGATGAGCATGCGCGGCTGTATGACCTTCGGCAGTTGCGCTGACGGGCGTTCTTGTGGCCCGCCTCCCACGCCTGACCGTCCCCGGCTACCCGCACCACGTCATCCAGCGGGGCAACAACCGGCAGCCGGTGTTCGTCGACGACCAGGACCGGGAAACCCTGCTCGGTCTGCTCAGCGAATACGCGACGAAGCACAAGGTGGCGATTCATGCCTGGGTGCTGATGGGCAACCATTTCCACCTGCTGGCGACGCCCGCCACCGACAAGGGCTTGCCGCTGATGATGCAGGCGCTCGGCCGGCGCTATGTGCAGATCTTCAACCGACGCCACGCGCGCACCGGCACGCTCTGGGAAGGACGTTATCGTGCCACTTTGGTGCAGACCGATCGCTATCTGCTCGCCTGCATGGCCTACATCGATCTCAATCCGGTGCGCGCCGGGCTGGCCGCAAAAGCGGCGGACTGGCGCTGGTCCAGCCATCGGCACTACGTCGGCGAGCATCAAGACCGTTTGCTGACGCCGCATCCGTTGTGCTGGGCGCTCGGCAATACGCCGTTTGCGCGCGAAGCCGCTTATGCCGATCTGGTGCAGCAGGGGGTCGCGCTCGATCAGCAGGCGCTGCTGACCGATGCCACGCTCAAAGGCTGGGCATTGGGCGACCGCGTTTTCCTTGACCAGATCGAAGTACAGACCGATCGTCGGACCACGCGCAATCGAGCCGGGCGGCCGCCGCTGAAAAAACCGGGCTGAAGTAGGTTCGGAATCAGCATTTTCCAAACGTAAGCAAGGGGATAAACGAAGATTTAAATCTGTCCCTAATTTATCAATGAACTGGCAATCGACAAGATTAATCTGTATCTGACCCCAATTAAATGTGGGTGCTTGGGCTTGGCATTCTTGTTGCGGCGCAGTACGCTCCTGTCCCCTGCCAGACCTGACCTAGGTTAGCCATGCCGCACGAGCCCGCATCCCCCGCCCAGCGCCTGCACGCCGAACAGCACGGCCTGTATCGCCAGTCCAATGAGCATGACGCCTGCGGCATCGGCTTCATCGCCAACATCAAGGGCGACAAGGCGCATTCGATCGTCGAGCAGGGTCTGCTGATCCTGAAGAACCTCGAGCATCGCGGCGCGGTCGGTGCCGATCCGCTGATGGGCGATGGTGCCGGCATCATGATCCAGGTACCGGATCAGCTCTATCGCGAGGAAATGGCCAAGCAGGGCGTCGAACTGCCGCCGCTCGGCGAGTACGGCGTCGGCATGGTCTTCCTGCCCAAGGAAAATGCTTCACGCATCGCCTGCGAGCAGGAGATCGAGCGCGCCGTCGTCGATGAAGGCCAGATCGTGCTCGGCTGGCGTGATGTGCCGGTTGACCTGTCGATGCCGATGTCGCCGACCGTGCGCGCCAAGGAACCGGTGATTCGCCAGATCTTCATCGGTCGCGGCCCGGACATCACCGTCACCGATGCGCTGGAACGCAAGCTCTACGTGATCCGCAAGGCTTCCGGCCACGCGATCCGCGGCCTGAACCTGATCCACGGCAAGGAATTCTTCGTGCCGTCGATGTCGGCGAAGACGGTGGTCTACAAGGGCCTGCTGTTGGCTGATCAGGTCGGCGTCTATTACCTCGATCTGCAGGACGAGCGCTGCGTCTCGGCGCTGGCGCTGGTCCACCAGCGCTTCTCCACCAACACTTTCCCGGAATGGCCGCTGGCCCATCCGTATCGGATGGTCGCGCATAACGGCGAGATCAACACGGTCAAGGGCAACTTCAACTGGATGCGCGCCCGTGAAGGCGTGATGACTTCGTCACAGCTCGGCGACGATCTCCAGAAGCTGTTCCCGCTGATCTACGAAGGCCAGAGCGACACCGCCTGCTTCGATAACGCGCTGGAACTGCTGGTGATGGCCGGCTACCCGATCGCCCACGCGATGATGATGATGATTCCCGAGGCCTGGGAAAATCACACGCTGATGGACGAGCAGCGCCGTGCGTTCTACGAGTACCACGCGGCGATGATGGAGCCCTGGGACGGCCCGGCGGCGATCTGCTTCACCGATGGCCGTTATATCGGCGGCACGCTTGATCGCAATGGCCTGCGCCCCTGCCGCTTCGTCACCACCGAGGACGACCTGGTGGTCATGGCCTCGGAATCCGGCGTGCTGCCGATCGAGGAATCGCGGATCACCAAGAAGTGGCGCCTGCAGCCGGGCCGCATGTTCCTGATCGACCTTGAAGAAGGCCGGATCATCGAAGACGAGGAAATCAAGGACACCTACGCCAGCGCCGAGCCTTACAAGGCCTGGATCAGCCGCGTGCGGATCAAGCTCGATGAGCTGAAAACGCTGCCGGCGAAGAACCCTCAGGAGCCGTCATTGGTACCGCTGCTCGATCGCCAGCAGGCGTTCGGCTACACCCAGGAAGACATCCGCGTGCTGATGTCGCCGATGGCCGTCGCCGCCGAGGAAGCCACCGGTTCGATGGGCAACGACTCGCCGCTGCCGGTGATGTCGAACAAGCTGAAACCGCTCTACAGCTACTTCAAGCAGCTGTTCGCGCAGGTCACCAACCCGCCGATCGATCCGATCCGCGAAGCGATGGTGATGTCGCTGGTGTCGTTCATCGGCCCGAAGCCGAACCTGCTCGACACCGCCAACCTGAACCCGCAGATGCGTCTGGAAGTGAGCCAACCGGTGCTCGACTTCTCCGACATGGCCAAGCTGCGCGACATCGGCGCGCACACGCGCGGCAAGTTCAAGAGCTACGAGATCGACATCTGCTACCCGGTCGTCTGGGGCAAGGAAGGTGTCGAAGCGCGCCTCGCCAGCCTGTGCGCGACGGCGGTCGATGCGGTCAAGGATGGCTACAACATCCTGATCCTGACCGACCGCAAGATGGACGCCGACTTCGTCGCGATCCCGGCCTTGCTGGCCACGTCCGCGATCCACCTGCACCTTGTCAACAAGGGCCTGCGCACCTCCACCGGCCTGGTCGTGGAGACCGGTTCGGCGCGTGAGGTACACCACTTCGCGCTGCTCGGCGGTTACGGCGCCGAAGCGATCCATCCCTATCTGGCGATGGAAACCCTGGGCGCGATGGCGCAGGGCCTGCCCGGCGAATTGAGCGCGGATCAGGCGCCCGGCGCGTTTCTCGCGCCGGAAAAATTGATTGGCAACTACAAGAAGGCGGTGGCCAAGGGCCTGATGAAGGTCATGTCGAAGATGGGCATCTCGACCTGGATGTCCTACTGCGGTGCGCAGATCTTCGAGGCGATCGGCCTGAACCGCGCGGTGATCGACAAGTACTTCAGCGGCACGCCGTCGTCGATCGAAGGCATCGGCGTGTTCGAAGTCGCCGAGGAAGCGGTGCGTCTGCACAAGCGCGCTTTCGGCAACGATCCTGTGCTGGCCAACATGCTCGATGCCGGCGGCGAGTACGCCTTCCGCGTCCGTGGCGAAGAGCACATGTGGACGCCGGACGCGATCGCCAAGCTTCAGCATTCGACGAAAGCCAACAGCTTCGCGACGTACAAGGAATACGCCCAGATCATCAACGATCAGAGCAAGCGTCACATGACCTTGCGCGGCCTGTTCGAGTTCAAGGTCGATCCCGCGAAAGCGATCTCGATCGACGAAGTCGAACCGGCGAAGGAAATCGTCAAGCGCTTCGCCACCGGCGCGATGTCGCTCGGCTCGATCTCCACCGAAGCGCACGCAACCCTGGCGGTGGCGATGAACCGCATCGGCGGCAAGTCCAACACCGGCGAAGGTGGCGAAGATCCGGCGCGTTACCGGCTGGAGAAGCAGGGCATCGTCATCAAGGACGGCGCGACGATGGCGTCGATCATCGGCGAGGATCAGGTCGAAGCGCACATCCCGCTGCAGGCCGGCGATTCGCTGCGCTCGAAGATCAAGCAGGTCGCCGCCGGCCGTTTCGGCGTCACCACCGAATACCTGAACTCGGCCGATCAGATCCAGATCAAGATGGCCCAGGGTGCCAAGCCCGGCGAAGGAGGCCAGTTGCCCGGCCCGAAGGTGTCCGAGTACATCGCCCGTCTGCGCTACTCGGTGGCCGGTGTCGGCCTCATCTCGCCGCCGCCGCATCACGACATCTACTCGATCGAGGATCTGGCCCAGCTGATCCACGATCTGAAGAACGCCAACGATCGCGCGTCGATCTCGGTGAAGCTGGTCGCCGAAAGCGGCGTCGGCACGGTCGCCGCCGGTGTCACCAAGGCCAAGGCCGATCATCTGGTGATCGCTGGCCATGACGGCGGCACCGGCGCTTCGCCGCTGTCGAGCGTCAAGCACGCCGGCGCGCCCTGGGAACTCGGCATGGCCGAGACTCAGCAGACCCTGGTGCTGAACGGCCTGCGTTCACGCATCCGCGTGCAGGCCGATGGCCAGATGAAGACCGGCCGCGACGTGGTCATCGCTGCGATGCTCGGTGCCGATGAAGTCGGCTTCGCGACTGCGCCGCTGGTTGTCGAAGGCTGCATCATGCTGCGCAAGTGCCGTCTGAACACCTGCTCGGTCGGCGTTGCCACCCAGGATCCGGTGCTGCGCAAGAAGTTCGCGGGCAAGCCGGAATACGTCGTCAACTTCTTCTTCTTCGTCGCCGAAGAAGCGCGCCAGCTGATGGCCCAGCTCGGCATCCGCACTTTCGACGAACTGATCGGCCGCAGTGATCTGCTCGACAAGTCAAAAGCGATCACCCACTGGAAGGCGCAGGGCCTCGATTTCTCGCGGCTGTTCTATCAGGCACCGAGCGAGCCGGGCGAACCGGTACGCCACACGCTGACCCAGGATCACGGCCTGGACAAGGCGCTCGACAACAAGCTGATCGCCCATGCTCGCGCAGCGCTGGACAAGGGCGAGCAGGTGTCGTTCATCTCGCCGGTCAAGAACCTCAACCGCACGGTCGGCGCGATGCTGTCTTCCGAAGTCGCGCGCCGCTACGGCCATGCCGGCCTGCCGGACGACACCATCCACATCCAGCTGCAGGGCACGGCCGGCCAGTCCGCCGGTGCCTTCCTGGCCCATGGCATCACCCTCGATCTGGTCGGTGCCGGCAACGATTACGTCGGCAAGGGTCTGTCGGGCGGCCGCATCATCGTTCGTCCGAACACCGAATTCCGGGGCTGGGCGGTGGACAACATCATCGTCGGCAACACGGTGCTGTACGGCGCGATTGCCGGTGAAGCCTTCTTCAACGGAGTTGCCGGCGAACGCTTCGCGGTGCGCAACTCGGGCGCCACCACGGTTATCGAAGGCACCGGCGATCACGGCTGCGAGTACATGACCGGCGGCACCGTCGTGGTGCTTGGCGAGACCGGCCGCAACTTCGGCGCCGGCATGTCCGGCGGCATCGCCTATGTCTACGATCCGGACGGCAAGTTCGAATCGAAGTGCAACATGGCGATGATTGCCGTCGAGCCGCTGCTGATCAAAAGCGAGCAGGAAGCCAACGTCGATCGCGGCCTGTGGCACAGCCTGGAACGCAACGGCAAGAAGCAGACCGACGAAGCGATCTTGCGTTACCTGCTGGAACGACATTTCAAGCACACCGGTTCGACACGTGCGCGTAACCTGCTGGACGACTGGACGAACGGCCGCAAGAAGTTCGTCAAGGTCGTCCCGCATGAGTACAAGCGCGCGCTTGGCGAGATGGCTGCAGTCGCGAAAAAGGACGCAGTCCCGGCCTGACCCATTCGGGTGGGCTGATCGAAACCGGAGCATCGCGATGAAGCGGATATTGAAACTGTCTTTTCGGGCAGGAGCGCCAGCGGCGCTGCTGCTGGCTGCCTTGCTGTCGGCGGGACCGGCTGCGGCTGAGCTGCTGACGCGTCCCGGTTACTTCAGTGTCGATGTCGAAGGCTGGGAGCAGCAGCCAGGCGACAACCGCACCATCTTTGCCTGCAAGGACTGTGGCTCGCCAGTGCAGATCCAGATCAACTACTGCCCCGTGCTGCCGAAGGAAGCCGGCGCGCGGATCAGCGCCTTCTTCAAGAGTCTGAAGTTCCTGATGTAGCGACGCGCCGCTGTTGATGCGGCGCTGTATTCCAAGCTGGCAACAAGCCGAACTGAAACACCGAGACGATACCCATGGGCAAGACCACAGGCTTCATCGAATACACGCGCCAGAAGGAGAGCTATCTCCCGGTTCCGGAGCGCGTCAAGAACTACAAGGAATTCGTGCTCGTTCTCGAGACCGAGAAAGCCAAGACCCAGGCCGCGCGCTGCATGAACTGCGGCACGCCGTTCTGCATGACCGGCTGCCCGGTGAACAACATCATTCCGGACTGGAACGATCTCGTTTACACGCAGGACTACCGCAACGCGCTCGACACCCTGCACTCGACCAACAACTTCCCCGAGTTCACCGGCCGTATCTGCCCGGCGCCCTGTGAAGCGGCCTGCACGCTGAACGTCAACAACGACGCCGTCGGCATCAAGTCGATCGAGAACTTCATCATCGAGAAGGGCTGGGAGAACGGCTGGGTCGTGCCG
Organism: Nevskia sp.; assembly: GCA_030694365.1. Lineage (GTDB taxonomy): Bacteria > Pseudomonadota > Gammaproteobacteria > Nevskiales > Nevskiaceae > Nevskia. The sequence continues at coordinate 27,074 of JAUXYM010000017.1, forward strand.
CAGCCAGCCACCGTCAAGACCGGCAAGAAAATCGCCGTCGTCGGCTCCGGCCCGGCCGGGCTCGCCGCCGCGCAGCAGCTCGCGCGCGTCGGCCATGAAGTCACCGTGTTCGAAAAGAACGACAGAGTCGGCGGCCTGCTGCGCTATGGCATTCCCGGCTTCAAGCTCGACAAGGCCAATGTCGATCGCCGTGTCGAACAGCTGAAGGCCGAGGGCATCATCTTCCGCACCGGCGTCTACGTCGGTGCCGGCAAACTCGGCACGATCACCAACTGGTCCAAGGAAACCATTGCCCCGGATCAGCTCAAGCAGGATTTCGACGCCGTGCTGCTGACCGGCGGCTCCGAGAACCCGCGCGATCTGCCGGTGCCTGGCCGCGAGTTGAAGGGCATCCATTTCGCGATGGAGTTCCTGCCCCAGCAGAACAAGATCGACGCCGGCGACAAGCTCAAGACCCAGCTGCGGGCCGATGGCAAGCACGTCGTCGTGATCGGCGGCGGTGATACCGGTTCCGATTGCGTCGGCACCTCGAACCGTCACGGCGCAGCGAGCGTCGCCCAGTTCGAACTGCTGCCGCAGCCGCCGGAAACCGAGAACCGGCCGCTGGTCTGGCCGTACTGGCCGACCAAGCTGCGCACCTCGTCGAGCCACGAAGAAGGCTGCGAGCGCGACTGGTCGGTGGCTACCAAGCGCTTCGAAGGTTCGGGCGGAAAGGTCGAAAAGCTGGTCGCCTGCCGTCTCGAATGGAAGGACGGCAAGATGACCGAAGTGCCGAACTCCGAGTTCGAGATGAAGGCTGATCTGGTGCTGCTGGCGATGGGTTTCCTGTCCCCGGCGGCGGCCGTGCTCGAAGCCTTCGGCGTCGACAAGGACGCCCGCGGCAACGCCCGCGCGACCACCGATGGCGACGGCTGCTACAAGACCAATGTCGACAAGGTGTTCGCGGCCGGCGACATGCGCCGCGGCCAGTCGCTGGTGGTCTGGGCGATCCGCGAAGGCCGCCAGGCCGCGCGTGAAGTCGACAGCTTCCTGATGGGCAGCTCCGACTTGCCGCGCTGATCGGTTAGCTACTGCTATGACCAGGCCCGCCTCGTGCGGGCCTGGTCGTTTCTGCTACTCGGGCGAGGCTGCGCTCGGGCGGCAATGCCATCCATAGCCGCAGCTGCGAACGCCAGTGGCGCAGTTCCAGTGCCAGCCAGTGATTCGCCGAAATGATCGGCAGGCCGCCGTCGCTGGGCAGCGGCGTCAGCTCGATTGGCGATTGGGCTTCCTGCGACTTGGGTGGACGCTCCTTCGCTTCGTCGGACTGCTCGTCCGGCTCGCCTTGGTCCTGGCTCGCCGCCGCTTCTTCCTCGCTGATCTCGTCGATGTCGTCCTGCTCGCGCGCCAGGCCGAGGATCAGCAGCCCGGACAGCAGGAAGCTCTGCATCGGCCACAGCGCGAGCGGATCGAGCACCGCCTGGAAGCGGGCGCTGTGCCCGGCCAGCGCCGCCGCGGCACCGGGGTAATCGAGCTTGATGTCGCTGCGCGCCAGTTCTTCGAGGCTGGCCTGGATCAGGGCCAGCACGGCGCGGTCGATGACCGGGGCACCGGCTTGTCGCTGCACACTCAGGCCCAAGGTCAGGTCGATCAGCCTGGCATCGGCGCTGTGCACGCTGCCGCGCACCAGTAACTGCAGCAGCTCGTTCGGCCCCTTGGTGGCGAGGCTGGCGACGGCGGCGGGATCGCTCGGCATCCGCGTATCGGGCACCAGCAACAGGCGGCTTCGCGGTTCGCCGGTCAGACCGGCGAGCAGGTTCAAGGTGAATTCGACGGTCGGGCTGCCCTTCGGCAAGACCGGATCGCTACGCAGCGCCACCGTTGCGGGCGACAGGCTCAGGCGATCGACGAGGCTGATCGTGGTCGCGACCATCGAAGGCTGGCCTGGCGACTGGGTCTGCGCCAATGCGGCCGACGTGCAAGCCGCAACCGGCGACTGTGGCGTCGATGCGATCAGCAGGGCTGCTGGCGATGGCGGAGGAGCCGCGCTGGCATCAGGCGCTGCGACCAGACCATCGAGCACCGTCCACGGTGTTGCCGCCGCCAGCGCCGCGACCTGGATCAAGGTCGCGCGATCCGGTGCCGGAGACACCGGCAAGCCGTTGCCTGGAAGTTTGATCGCCAGCGGCAGCTGGGCATTGACGCCGATCCGCATGGCCGCGCTCCGAAGCATTCTGAGGTGGCCTCGTCGGGGGCCCTGTCCCGGGTTATCGGCAGGCAATCCGTACTCTTGAGGCGCAGGCCGGCGTCGGCAGCGCGATAATTGCCCATGAGCCAGATCCTGCTATCCCCGTTTGAGGCCCGCGTGCTCGCAGCGCTGGTCGAGAAATCGATCACCACGCCGCAGTACTACCCGATGACCGTCAATGCGCTGATGATGGCGTCGAACCAGAAAAACTCGCGCGCGCCGGTGATGAACCTGAGCGAAGGCGATACCGGCGCGGCGCTGAACACCCTGGAAGCGGACAAGCTGGCCACCCGCGATGACAACGCCGGCCGGGTGCCGAAATGGCGGCATCGCTTCCATCATCAACTGCTGCTGAAGCCGGCGACGATGGCGGTGCTGGCGACCTTGATCCTGCGCGGCCCGCAGACGCCGGCTGAATTGCGCGCCAACGCCGCCGCGCTCAACGGCCCAGCCGATGGCGACGGCATTCAGGCGGCGCTCAACGATCTCGCCGATCGCGCCCAACCGTTCGTGATGCAGCTGGGCAAGCAGCCGGGACAGGCGGCGGCGCGCTGGATCCATCTGCTCAGCGGTGCGCCGACCGCCGCCGAGATCAGCGAAGCGGTGTCGCGGCCGATGCGGGTGCTGGCCCCGGAACCGTCGTCATCGCGCAGCGATCTGGAAGCCAGGCTCGCCCAGCTCGAAGCCCGGATCGACGAGCTCGAACAACGGCTGACGGCAGCCGGCGGCTGAAGCTTGGCGATCGCAATTCTTGCTGCAGTGCGGTCGGTTGTGTGTGCCAGCAAACAGAGACTTCTGTTTTGATTCGCTACGGTCATTCGTCGGCCCATCTGTACCGGGTATCGGCGATCACCAACCGGAGCGACACCGATGGCACGAAACCCCTTCAAAGCGGCAAAAAAGACGCTACTGACCATGGCGGCGCTCCTTGTTCCTGGGGCCGCACTTGCCGGGCAAGGCTTCTATCTCGGTCTCGAAGGCGGTGCCAACTTCCTCAGGGATCAGAAGTTCAGGGTCTACAGTTTTGATCCGCCGTTCGGCGTCGGCGCCGTCGACGACGGCACCCAGATCAGCAAGGTCGGCTTCGACACCAACTATGTCGGCGGCCTGGTCACCGGCTACGCGTTCACCAACGGCCTGCGCCTGGAGCTGGAAGTGGCGCGCCGGCGCAACGATTTCGACCGCATCGATCTGATCGACGGCACGCCCTCGCAACGAGTCGAGGGCAAGGAAAATGCCGATACAGCGATGGGCAACCTGTGGTTCGACTTCTTCCCGTCGGGCAGCGTTCATCCCTATATCGGCGGTGGCATCGGCGCGGCGCGCATCGATATCCGCCATCCCGGTGTCGACAGCGTCGGCCTGTTCTCGGACGGTTCCAACCTGCAGGGCGACTTCGATGTGGTGCTCGCCTATCAGGGCGGTGCCGGCATCCGTTTCGATCTGACCAAGCATCTGACGGCATCGCTGGACTACCGCTATCTGCGCGGCGAACGCGGCAAGTTCAATCTGCTGGAAAACAATCCGGACAGCCACGTCGAAAGCAATTACCGGTCGCAGGCCGCGCTGCTGTCGATCCGCTATCACTTTGGCGAAGAGCATGAGCCTGCCGTGGCGCCGGTGGAACCGGTGCAGGTGGTCGAGGTGATTCCAGCCCCGCCACCGCCACCACTACCGCCGCCACCGCCGCCTCCGCCACCGTGCGAAGCGCCGCTGGCCGGCGAGGCGATGAACCTGGCGGGCTGCAAGATCGGTGATGTGATCCTGCTGCGCGGCGTCAAGTTCATGTTCGACAAGTCGGTGCTGACGCTCAACGCCAAGGCGCTGCTCGATGAAGTGGCGAAAGCGCTGACCGGGCGCCCTGACATCAAGGTCGCGATCCTCGGCCATACCGACAGCAAGGGTTCCGACGCCTACAACCAGCGGCTGTCCGAACAGCGCGCGCTGTCGGCGCGGCAGTACCTGATCGAACACGGCATCGACGCCGGACGGATGACCTCGATGGGTCTGGGCGAAACCATGCCGATCGCCGACAACGCCACCGAAGAAGGTCGCGAATTCAATCGCCGTGTCGAGCTGAAAGTGACCGAACGAGGCCCCGAGGGCGGCGACCGCTAGGGTTTCATCCGGCGCGTCGGCTAGAGCGTTTTCAAGTTAAATGAACACATAGAGTTCCGTCATGCCCGCGCAGGCGGGCATCCAGTTTCGGCCGTAGCGCGCCGCATCAGAACTGGATTCCCGCCTGAGCGGGAATGACGAGTGTTTTGTAAGGATTTGAAGGAAAAATGCTCTAAGCATCAGCCGGCGCGCCGCAGATCCCTCCTGCAGGAGCAGTGGCCGCCTGTCTTATCATGGCGGCCACTTTGGTTTCGTCCGTTTCCGTGTCCGCCTCCGCGTCGCTGCAAACCCGGTTTGATCTGATCCGCCCGCAACTGCTGCTGCGCGATGCGGCGCGCTTGTCGCGGTCGCTGGCCGGTGCCCGCAACAACCCGAAGTTCGACGGACCGCGCTTCGAGCGGGACGTCGAAGCTGCCTTGCTCGCCGCCGAAAATCGCGCGCGGCTGCGCCCCGCGACGATCAACTACCCGGCCGAGCTGCCGGTGGTCCAGGCCAGGGACGAACTGCTGAAGGCGATCGCCGAGCATCAGGTGGTCGTGCTCTGCGGCGAGACCGGCTCCGGCAAGACCACGCAGCTGCCGAAGCTCTGTCTGGAGCTTGGGCGAGGCACACGCGGCTTGATTGGCCACACCCAGCCGCGCCGTCTCGCGGCGCGCAGTGTCGCCAACCGCATCGCCTCGGAACTCGATACCAAAGTCGGCGATCTGGTCGGCTTCGAGACCCGCTTCGATCGCCGCGTCTCCGAGCGCAGCCTGGTCAAGCTGATGACCGACGGCATCCTGCTCGCCGAGCTGAGCCGTGATCGCGAGCTGCTGGCTTACGACACGATCATCATCGACGAGGCCCACGAGCGCAGCCTGAACATCGATTTCCTGCTCGGCTGGCTGCAGCGCCTGCTGCCGCGTCGGCCCGAGCTGAAGCTGATCATCACTTCGGCGACGCTCGATCCGGAAAAGCTCGCCAAGCACTTCGCCAACGCTTCGGGCGTACCTGCGCCGATCCTGCTCGTCGAAGGCCGCACCTGGCCGGTCGAGATGCGCTATCGCGAGCCGGATCAGGACGACGATCTCGAAGGCCAGGTCGCGTCCGGCATCGATTCGCTGTGGAGCGGCAACCGGGTGGGCGACACCCTGGTCTTTCTTCCCGGCGAGCGCGAGATCAACGATCTCGCCCGCTCCTTGCCGGGCCGCTTCCCGCGCGCCGAAGTGCTGCCGCTGTATTCGCGGCTGCCGGCCGAGAAGCAGGACAAGGTGTTTTCCAGCGGCGGCGCGCCGCGCATCGTGCTGGCCACCAACGTCGCCGAAACCTCGGTGACCGTGCCCGGCATCCGCTATGTCATCGATACCGGCACCGCACGCGTCAACCGTTTCTCGCCGCGACTCGGCGTGCAGCAGTTGCAGATCGAAGGCGTGTCGCAGGCGGCGGCCAATCAGCGCGCCGGCCGCTGCGGTCGCGTCGGTCCCGGCATTTGCCTGCGCCTCTACGATCAGCAGAATTTCGACACCCGGCCGCCGTTCACCGATCCGGAAATCCTTCGCTCGAACCTGGCCGGCGTGATCCTGCAGATGGCGAGCTTGAGCCTCGGCGATGTCGAGGATTTCCCCTGGCTCGATGCGCCGGATAGCCGCCACATCGCCGATGGCTATCGCCTGCTGCAAACGCTCGGCGCACTCGATGACGACAAGCGCATCACGCCATTGGGCCGCGAGCTGGGCCGGCTGCCGCTCGATCCGCGCATCGCCCGCATCGCTCAGGCGGGCTGTGGCACCGCCTGGCGCGAACACCTCTGGGTGCTGGCGGCAGCGCTATCGGTGCAGGACCCGCACGACGTGCCGCCCGATCAGCAGAATGCCGCGCGCCTGAAGCACGCCGAGTGGCGGCATGTGAAGTCCGACTACTTCAGCTTGCTGAACCTGTGGGCGCGCTACCAGCAGTGGAGCGCCAACGCCTCCAATCGCCAGTTGCGCAAGCTGTGCAAGGAACACTTCGTTTCCTACTTGCGGATGGAGGAATGGGAGTCGGTCTACAAGCAGATCGTCGACATGCTGGGCAAGCAGGACGCCGACAAGCCGAAGACCGAGCAGCCGCTCGACAAGCTCTACACCGACATCCACAAGGGCCTGCTCGCCGGCCTGATCGATCACATCGGTCAGAAGGTGCTCGAAAAGCCCGAGTTCAACGGCCCGCGCGGCCGGCGCTTCAAGCTGTTTCCAGCGTCGACGATCGCCAAGAAACCGCCGCCGTGGATCATGAGCGCCCAGCTGGCCCAGACCAGCCAGTTGTTCGGCCGCATCAACGCTGAAATCCAGCCGGAATGGCTCGCCGATGTCGCCCCCCATCTGGTCAAGCGGGTGCTGCAGGACCCGGTCTGGCACGCCGATCGCGGCGAAGTCACGGCGATGGAAGTGGTCACCTTGTTCGGCATGCAGGTGCTGAGGCGTGCGCGTCACTACGGCAAGGACGAACCAGCGAAGGCGCGCGAGATCTTCATCCGCGAAGCGCTGGTGCGAGGCGACATGCCGAACAAGCCGGCGTTCCTCGAAAAGAACCTGGCGCTGTGTGACGAAGTGCGCGACAAGGAAGCGCGGCTGCGCCGGCCGGATCTGCTCGCCGACGAAAGCCAGTTCTTCGAGTTCTACGACACGCTGATTCCGGCAGACGTCTGCACGACAGTCGGGCTCAAGAATTGGCTGCGCCAGCTGAGTACGCGGAACCCAAAGCCCTCCCCCGCACGCGGGGGAGGGTTGGGAGGGGGCGGTGGCCCGAACAATGAAGTTCGATCAATTGTTCGGCCCGAACAACGCCCCCTCCCCAGCCCTCCCCCGAACGCGGGGGAGGGGGCGGTCACGCTCGACATGCTGTTCATGTGCGAAGCCGATGCGCTAAAGCCCGGCGCCAATGCCGATGTCGCCAGCCTGTTCCCGGATCATCTCGATCTGGCCGGCAAGCGCATCGAGCTGAGCTACTCGCACGATCCCGGTGCCGACGCCGATGGCGTGACTTTCGAGATTCCGATCGCCCAGTTATTCACCTTGCCGGCCGCCCGTTTCGACTGGCTGGTGCCGGGCTTGTTGCCGGCCAAGATCGAAGCGCTGATCCGGTCGCTGCCGATGAATCTGCGCCGCCTGTGCACGCCGGCCGCCGAGTACGCGAACGCGATCGCCAATGCGGCGAATCCTGCGAGCGGCGAGCTGCTCGACGCGGTGTGTGCGCGCTTCAAGGACATGAACGGCGTGCTGCTGAAGCCGGAGGATTTCGCGCCGGCCAAGCTTGAAGCGCACCTGAAGCCTCGGTTGGTTCTGGTCGGGGCTGATGGCAAGGCGCTGGGCGAAGCGGAATCCTTGCTCGCCTTGCAGCAGCGCTTCTGCGGTGCCGCCAGAACCGAACTGGGCAAGCGCGCCGAGACCAGCCCGGAAGCCAAGCGCTGGACGCGTGAAGTGGTGCTCGACTGGGATTTCGGTGCCATGCCCGCGTTCATCGAAGTCAGCGGCGCGCGGGCTTATCCGGCGCTGGTCAGCGCCAACGAACGCATCGGGCTCAAGCTGTTCGAGTCCGCCGAAGCCGCCAGCCAGGCGCACGCCGCTGGCACTCAGGCGCTGCTGCTGGCGCGGGTTGCCGATCGCCTGAAGGATCTCGCCAGGACTGCGCGCAGCCGGCTCGGCATCTCATTGGCGCAGACCGGTTTGAGTGCCGAGCAACTGGCGCTGCAAGTGGCTGAACGCGCCGCGCGCAGCTACTGGAATCCCGCCGCGATCCGCGACGAGCAGGCGTTTCAGGCAGCGCTCGCGAAGCGCGGCGAGTTCGGCCGCGAAGCGGTCAAGCGGCTCGAAGAAGTTTGCGCCTGGCTGCTGGTCGGCATGGAGCTGCGCAAGAAGCTCGACGCCATCGCCAAGCCCTGGCCGGACGCCAACACCGACCTGCGCAACCAGTTGCAGACGCTGTTTGCGCCGGGCTTCATCGACGCCATTCCGGACGACATCTGGCCGCGCATCGGCGTCTATCTGAAAGCCGCGACGATCCGCGCCGAGCGCCTGCCGCACAAGCCACAGCGCGATCTCGACATGCTCAAGCAGGTGCGCGCCGTCGCCACCCATCTGAAGGGCCCGTTCCATCCGGCCCGCTGGCTGATCGAGGAATGGCGCGTCGCGCTGTTCGCCCAAGAGCTGAAGGCGCTCGGTTCGCCGAGCGCCCTGAAGATTCAGGCGGCACTCGCCGGCTAGCGAGCGGAGACGGCGCGGACTAAACCCGCCGCATCCCGCGCCAGCGTTTCTTTCGGCGCGGCGGCCGCCGGCACCACGAACAGCCGTTCGAGCAGATCGGCATCGTCGAAGTGGGTCTGGCCGCCGTAAGACACCGGTAGGCGGCCGAGTTCGCGCAGCGCGCCGGAGGCCGATACGCGATCGCCCCAGAGCCAGGCCAGTTCCTGTTCGCGGACGCCGGGAATGGTGCCGTCCGGGCCGTACAGGTTGCGGTACTGGCCGTCCGGTCGCGGCAGGCTGAACAGGTCTTCGTAGCGGCGCAGTTCGTAGACGGTCGTGCCGCTGGCCGCGACCGCCGAGCCCAGCGGCACGACCCGGCGCAGCGCGTGGCTGCCGGCGGCCAGCCGCAGCGCTACCGGGCCGCTGATCGGTTCGGCCTGCGGGAACAGCACAGGGCTCGCGTCGTCGGCCAGCGTCGGTGCTCCGCTGCTGCGCCGAGCCAGCGGCTGGGCAAGGAACCACAGGTGATCGCGACCGGTGGCGTGCACGCTTTCGTAGAGCAGCGGCCGCGCCTGCTGGTCGAGCGTGACCCGCCAGATCAGGCCATCGATCAGGCCATCGATCAGACCGTCGATCTGGCCCTCGCTGGCAGCCGCTTCACCGGCCCGGCCCTTGAACCAGATGAAGGAGTTGAGCTGGGTCAGCCGCGCAGTGCCGAAGCGGGTGAAGGTGATGTAGTAGTTGATCAGCGGTTGCGCAGGATCGACGCTGACGGCGTCGTTGCTCAGCACCGGCTTGCCGGGCTGATCGCGTGAGCTCGCGGTTTCGATCCACAGCACCGGCGCGTTGACCTTGGCAAGCCCGCGCCACTGGGATTCGATCAGCGCCGGCACGCCGAGTTCGTCGAGCGCGGCACGGCCGTAGCCATCGGCGATCAAGCTCAGATCCTTGATCGGTTTGGCCTGCCACAGTTTCAGCGACGCTTTGGCGGTGGCCGCCGGCAGCTTGCCGGTGAAGCTTTTCAGCAAGCCTGCTGCCCGGGCGGCGACAGCCTTGCGCTGCTTCGCCGACAGCGTGCCGCCAGTCGCATATTCGGTGGGCGGCGCCACGCTCTTGCGCAGAAAGGCGAGGTTGTCCTCGTCCTGCATTTCGAGATTGGCCAGGCCACTGCCGCAGGACAGCAGCTCGTAACGCAAGAGGCCGATTTCATCGTCGGACATGCCGAGGTTGATCAACTCGGAAGCGCGCGCTTCCTGGTCGAACTGGCGCATGCGCTGCATCCAGCCGGACACCGATTCGAGGTCGTGGACTTCGTTGGCGAACGAGGCGAGCAGGCGATCGGTGCGGAAATACGGGAAGCCCGGCACCCGGTAGTAACCGGCATCGCGAACGCCGGCAGCGTCGACGCGGGCGTCGATCGCGGCGAACGTGGCGCGGCAATCCTTGTAGCCCTTGAAGATGCCGGCGAAGGCTTTGTCGGGCAGCGGATTGGGCAGCGTCGGCTCGGCCGCAGCGGCCGAGAAAATGGCCATCAGGCCGGCGACGAGCAGGGGTATGGGCAGGGACAGGCTGGCGAGACGCATGGGCAGGCTCGATCGGACGCGGGTGGTGCCATTGGAACGCTTGTTCATCGATAGCAGCAACAGAGGCGCGACACTTGTCAGTCCGTGCAATTCATGCAGAACGCTGGGGTGCGTGCAACAGCAATTCGGGCTGCGGTGGTCGCGAAGCGCGGCTGAAGCTGATTGCTGCGTGGCTGCTGTAAAGCGCGATGCTGTCGCGTTCAGGCGGATTTTTCACCGATGCGCAGATACAATGCGCATGTCACTGATCCGGACAGCGCCATGCTCGCCAAGACGCAAGCAACCATGACTGCATCGAAGCCTGAGCGACGGGCGGTCAACCTGTCGGTAAGCGGCGCGCTGATCGACGAAGCGCGGGCGCAGAAGATCAACCTTTCGCGGGTGCTTGAAGATGCGCTGGAGGCGAAGCTGCGGGAGCAGCGCGCAAGCCGGTGGCAAGCGGAAAATCGTGAAGCGATAGCGGCCCACAACGAGCGTATTGCGCGTGAGGGCATGTGGCATCGCGGTCTGACGCCTTGGTACTGAGAGGTGGCGCAATTCGATGTTCACGCCGTGCCAGGCAACTCGCTGCAGGCGGTTTCCTTGCTCATCGAACTGCAATCCGACTTGGTCCTCAACCTCGATGCGGCGGTGGTCGCACCCCTGATTCCCCTGCAGCTGGCAGGTCTGGCTGCGAAGGGACTCAATCCCGTCTTGTCCATGGGCGATGAACAATTCGTGCTGCGGATCGAGGAACTTGCCGCCGTGCCACGAGCGGTGCTCGGCAAGACGATCGGCTCCTTGAAAAGCGAGCGTGAGGCCTTGACCGCCGCGATAGACCTGCTGCTTTTTGGAATCTGAAGCCTTGAGCGCAACCCCTGCTATTCCTGCCCGCGACCGCCTGATCGTCGCCCTCGATGTCCCCGAAGCGGCCGACGCCCGCGCCCTCGTTGAACGCATCGGCGATGCCGCCAGCTTCTACAAGATCGGCATGGAGCTGTGCATGGCGCCGGGCTTCTTCGAGCTGCTGGCCTGGCTGCGCCGGCAGGACAAGAAAGTGTTCGTCGATCTGAAGTTCTTCGACATTCCGGAAACCGTGGCGCGTGCCGTTGCGCGGCTCAGCGAACAGGGCGCGCAGTTCTGCACCATCCACGGCAACCAGGCGATCATGCAGGCTGCTGCGAAAGCCAAGTCGAACGGCCTGAAGGTGCTGGCCGTCACGGCGCTGACCAGCCTCGACCGCGGCGATCTCGACGACCTCGGTTTTGCCTGCGATGTCGAAGCGCTGGTGCTGTCGCGCGCGCGCCGTGCACTGGCGGCCGGCTGCGACGGCGTGGTGTCATCCGGCCTTGAAGTCGAAAAGCTGCGCCAAGAAGCGCCGCACGAACTGATCTGCGTGACGCCGGGCATCCGCCCGGTCGACAACGACGTAATTTCGAACGGTAGCGGCGATCAGAAGCGGGTGATGACGCCGACTCGCGCGCTGAAAGCTGGCGCGGACTACCTCGTCGTCGGCCGTCCGATCCGTGATGCAGCAGACCCCCGCGCTGCGGCGCTGGCCATTCAATCCGAAATCCTCAGCGCGCTCGCACCATGACCAACCAGCCCGAACATCTGCAGAACGATCGCTTCCTCCGCGCGCTGAAGCGCCAGCCGGTCGACCGCACACCGGTCTGGCTGATGCGCCAGGCCGGTCGCTATTTACCTGAATACCGCGCCAGCCGCGCCAAGGCCGGCGATTTCCTGAGCCTGTGCAAGAACCCGGATCTGGCCTGCGAAGTCACCCTGCAGCCGATCGATCGCTACGGCTTCGATGCCGCGATCCTGTTCTCGGACATCCTGACCATCCCGGATGCGATGGGCCTCGGCCTGTACTTCACCGAGGGCGAAGGTCCGGCGTTCAAGAAGACAGTGCGCACCGCCGCCGACATCGCCGCCTTGCCAATCCCTGATCCGGAAACCGAGCTGCGCTACGTGATGGATGGTGTGCGCGCCTGCAAGAAAGGCCTCGCCGGCCGCGTGCCGCTCATTGGTTTTGCCGGCAGCCCGTGGACGCTCGCCACCTACATGATCGAAGGCAGTGGCTCCAAGGACTTCCGCAATGCCAAAGCGATGCGCTACGGCGCGCCGCATCTGCTGAAAGCCCTGCTCGACAAGCTGACCGAATCGGTGGCGCTGTATCTGGCAGCCCAGGCCGACGCCGGTGCCAACGCGCTGATGATCTTCGACACCTGGGGCGGCGTGCTCGATCGCGAGGGTTACAAGTTCTTCTCGCTGGCGTCGATGGCGAAGCTGGTCGATCGCCTGAAAGTGCTGGCGCCCGGCGTGCCGGTGATCCTGTTCTCGAAGGGCTGCGGCCAGTTCCTGCTGGAGATGTCGGCGACCGGCTGTGCCGGTTTGGGTGTCGACTGGACCACCAACATCGGCGACGCGCGGCACATGGTCGGCGGCAGCGTGGCACTCCAAGGCAATCTTGATCCGACCGCTTTGTTCGCGCCGCCGGAGACGATCCGCGATCTGGTTGGCAAGATCCTCGACGATTACGGCCCGGCCAACGGCCACATCTTCAACCTCGGCCACGGCATCGTGCCGGGCACGCCGCCGGAGAATGTCGCGGCACTCGTCGAAGCGGTGCGCGAACTGAGCCCGCAGTACCACGAGATCGCCGAAGCCGAAGCGCTTTGATCGGCACGATGAACTACGCGGGCCTGAAGCGCTGGCTGCCGCCGCAGGCGATCGGCGTGCTGACCTTCGCCGCGATGTTCATCGTGCTGATGATCTGGGCCGGCTCGCTGATCCTGCCGGCCGGGATCATCAAGCTGCTGTTGCCATTCCCGCCGCTGACCCGCCAGCTCGATCGCTGGATCGCCTGGTGTGCGAACCACGGCTGGGTCGGCTGGAACCAGCAGGTGTTCCGGGTGTTGCACGGCCGGCGCGAGAACTGCTCGATCAACGGCGCGCTTGATCCGGCGCGCAGCTGGATGATCGTCAGCAATCACCAGAGCTGGGCCGACATCCTGATCCTGTTCGACGTCATGTACGGCCGCACGCCGTTTCCGCGCTTCTTCATGAAGCGCGAGCTGATCTGGGTTCCGCTGGTCGGTTTCGTCTGCTGGGCGCTGGACATGCCGTTCATGAAGCGCAATTCGGCGGAAGCCATCGCGAAGAATCCCGGCCTGCGCAATTCCGATCTCGAAACCACGCGACAGTTCTGCGACAAGTTCAAGAAACGCCCGATCGCGGTGGTGAATTTCCTCGAAGGCACGCGCTACACGCCGGCCAAGGCGGCTGCCAAAGGCTCGCCGTACCGGCATCTGCTGCGGCCGAAGTCCGGCGGCTTCAGCTTCACCTTGAACGCGATGGGCGAACAGTTTGCGGGGCTGATCGACGTCACCATCGTCTACCTGCCCACCGGCAACACCCGCAGCAAGCTGTGGAGCTGGCTGTGCGGCGAGCAGAACGCGGCTTATGTGCAGGTCGATGTGAGGCCGCTGCCAGCCGAACTGCTCGGTGGCGACTACCAGGATGACGAAGCCTTCCGTGAGCGCTTCCAGGATTGGGTCAACGGCCTGTGGACGGACAAGGACGCGCTGATCTCGCGGCTGTGATTCGCCGATCTCCTTCCCCCGCTTTGCGGGGGAAGGCCGGGATGGGGGCGGTTGACGGTGGCGCGCACGTCAAACGCCCCACCCCAACCCTCCCCCAAAAAACACCTGTCTCTTGATCACATCTGTTTAGCCATTTGTTTAGCGATCTGATAGCCCTCGACGCGCTTCTGGAGGCGTGCCCATCCGTGCCAGAGGGTGTCCCATCCAGGGCGTCCGGTGCGCTTGGTGTTGGCGAATCCGCCCAGTTTGGCGATCGCCAAACACGCCCAGCGGAGCGAGGGAGGCGTGTCGGGAAGCGGGTGCCGCTCGCTGGAGTGCCACAGGACACGCCACTGCTCCTGCGTCAGCACCGTATCGCAGGATCGCGCCGATTCGCTTTCCACCGGCGCATCCACATGCTCGCGCAGTTGCAGCAGACGCACGGCCAGGAAGGCGGTGATCACCAGCATCCGTTCCAGATTCTCAGGACTCTGAAAACGTTGCCGTTCCACCCCGACGCCGCTCTTCCAGGCTTTGTGATACTCCTCGATGCGCCAGCGTAATTCGTAGTACCTCACCACCTGCAGGGCGTGCTCGGCGCTGCTCACCGGTTCGGTGGTGAGCAATATCCAGCGCAAGGCGTCCTCCCCCGGCACCGGATCAATCTCCTGAGCCAGCACGACGTTGACCGTCAGCGGCGCCCCTTTCCGGGATCGGTTGGCAGGCGGCTGCAGTTCCACGCGCAGGCTGCGCAGCAGCAGCTTGGCTTGCCGGGCGCGGCGTCCCGCGCGTTGTGCGATGTCCACCGTGTAACAGCACAAGGCCTGCGCCTCCTGCGTAAGCGTGGCAAACAACGTCTGCTCGGCTTGCGATACACCACGATCCGACTGCGCCCGCAGGATGAAGCGATGACCCTGCTGCTGCTTGTAGGACAGGTATTCATAGACGTCCGACTCGCGGTCACACACCGAGATCGTGCGTGCCATCGCCTCGCCCAGGCGTGCGGCCATGCGCACGGAGGCCTGTTCCCACTGGTAGCTTTCCTTGTCTTCGTAGGCGCGCTGCTTGCGCGCGTGCTTCTTGCCGTATTCCGCGTCGTCCCGGCACCAGTGGCGCTGCTCAATCAGCCCGAGGGTGTGCTCGCGGGTCGCATCCAGCAGAAGGACCGAATGCACCAGATAGCCTCGGTGCCGCGCCTCGCGCTGGCTGCCGGTGCCCCCCAGGCGGGCCGCCGCTGCATGCGCATAGCTCGCGCTCGTGGTGTCTTCCACCGCCAGCAGCCGTTCCGCCGACTGCGCTTGCTGCGCCACACACCCAAAGCCTGCGTCCCGGATCGCTCCCATATGCGCGAACCTACAAGCCGTGCGGCTGGAACGGATTGAGGGATTCGTTTGCGTGGCGGCTCAGCCAGCCAGTATTGGACGCTAGAGCGTTTTTGATTTAAAAACATACGTATGGTAAAGACTCCTCAAGTATCTGAGGGGACAGCGATGCGCGCTTACTCACAAGACTTGCGGGATCGGGCGTTGGCGGCGCTGGGGCGTGGCGAGAGCATCAGTTCGA
>JAUXYM010000058.1 GCA_030694365.1 Nevskia sp.
TTCGCCGCTGGTCTCCTTCCCCCGCAGGCGGGGGAAGGTCGGGATGGGGGCGTTGGACGGTTGCGCTCGCATCAAACGCCCCGTCCAGGGCTTCCGCCCGTCGTCAGCGTGCTCGGCAGTGCCATCCGAGGCACTTCCGAAAGCGCACACGCTGCCGACCCCCAGCCCTCCCCCGAAAAGCGCGGGGGAGGGAGCAAGCTCGGTTCGGCAGCGCCGAGCCGGGCATCGGTGGAGGTCTCTGCCTGGAAGCTTCGGGCTAGCCCTTGGCCGCAGCCCGATCGAGGTCCTGGTAGTAGTCGGACAGGATCTTCGCCACTTCCGGCCGCGAGAATTCCGGTGGCGGCGCAATGCCCTTGCCGAGCATCTCGCGGACCTTGGTGCCGGACAGGTTGATGAAGTCGTCCGGCGTGTGCTCGGGCGCTTCGCGCATCATCACCACCTGGTTGAGCTTCTTGCTCCAGGCGGTGTTGTCGGCACCGAAGATCTGGATTTCGAGTGCGCCAGCCGGCACCGATTCGAAGATCGTCTGGGCGTCGAAGGGACCGTAATAGCTGCCGACACCGGCGTGGTCGCGGCCGACGATCAGGTAGTCGGTGCCCATGTTCTGGCGGAACACAGCGTGCAGCACCGCTTCGCGCGGGCCGGCGTAGAGCATGTCGAAGCCGTAGCCGGTGATCATCACCGTGTTCGGTTCGAAGTAGTGCTCGACCATCGTGCGGATCGCCGCGTCACGAACGTCGGCTGGGATGTCGCCGGCCTTCAGCTTGCCGAGCAGCATGTGGATGACGATGCCATCGGCGTTCAGGCGCTCCTTGGCCATGCGGCACAGTTCTTCGTGCGCGCGGTGCATCGGGTTGCGGGTCTGGAAGGCGACGACCTTGTTCCAGCCACGCTTGGCGATCTCGGCGCGAATCTCGACGGCGGTGCGGAAGGTGTCCGGAAACTCGGCCGGGAAGTAGCTGTAGTTCAACACCTGGATGTTGCCGGACAGCAGCGTGTTGCCCAGCGTCGTGAAGGTGCCGACACCGGGATGCTTGGGATCGAGCGTGCCGAAGATCTTCTCCGCCATCAGCGTGATCTGTTCGGCGCTGACCGTTTCGACCGCGGCGACGTCCATCACCGCCAGCACCGGATGACCGTCGACATTCGGATCGCGCAGCGCGATGCGGCTGCCGGCCTTGATCGAGGTATCGCTGGTCAGGTTGACGATCGGCACCGGCCAGAACAGGCCGGCGGTGGTCTTCATGTCCTTGGCGACGCTGAGCGCGTCGGCGAGGTTCATGTAGCCGCTCAGCGGGTTGAAGTAACCCGCGGCCATCATCACCGCGTTGGCGGCGGCGGCCGAGTTCAGCAGCAGCGAGGGCAGCTTTTCGGCTTCGGCGGCGAGTGCGGCGCGCTGGGCGTCGTCGGCGACATACAGCGGGTTCAGCGTGGTGGAACCGTGCGGCTTGATCATGGTGTCAGTCTCGAAAGGAAATTCAGGCTTTGATGATGCCGCGCGAGGCGAGCAGGGCGAGCACGGCTTCGACTTCCTGCTGCAGGCTCATTTCGGCGGTGTGCAGCAGCAGCTCGGGGGCAATCGGTGCTTCGTAAGGATCGCTGATGCCGGTGAAGTTCTTGATCAGGCCGGCGCGGGCCTTCTTGTACAGGCCCTTGGGATCGCGCTTTTCGGCTTCGGCCAGCGGCACTTCGACATAGACCTCGATGAAGTCCATGCCGGCCTCGGCGTGCAGCGCCCGCACCACGTCGCGATCGGCGCAGTACGGCGAGACGAAGCTCGACAGCACGATCACGCCGGTATCGACGTACAGCTTGGCGATCTCGCCGATGCGGCGGATGTTCTCGGCACGGTCTTCGGCGGTGAAGCCGAGGTTCTTGTTGATGCCGAGGCGGATGTTGTCGCCATCGAGGCGATAGGCCAGATGACCGCGCTCATGCAGCACCTTTTCGAGCGCGACGGCGATCGTGCTCTTGCCGGAACCGGACAGGCCGGTGAACCAGATCGTGGCGCCCTTCTGGCCGAGCAGCTGGCCGCGTTCGGCACGCGTCACTTCGCCCTCATGCCAGGTCACGTTGGTCGCTTTCTGTTCGGTCATGTTCGTTTCAAGGCTGGAGGGAACGCGCAGTGTAGGCGTGACGGCCGCATGTAGATAATGGAAAATCCGCATGCGATCCATCTTCATTGTTCATGTCAGGCTGAAGTGTCGGGAGACTTTTGAACCTCAATCATCTGGCGATCTTCCGGGCGGTGGCGGCGGCTGAAAGCGTCAGCCGCGGTGCCGAGCGCCTGTTCATCAGCCAGTCGGCGGTGTCCAAGCAGCTCGCCGATTTCGAGCAGGCGCTGGGTCTGAAGCTGTTCGACCGGCTTCGCCGTGGCGTGCGGCTGACCGAACCGGGACGCCTGCTGCTCGGCTACGCGAACCGCCTGTTCGCGATCGAAGCCGAAGCCGAGCGGGCGCTCGGCGATCTGCGCCAGCTGGTCCGCGGCCGGATCATCATCGGCGCCAGCCGCACCATCGGCAGCTATCTGCTGCCGGTGCGCCTGGCCGCGTTCCGCCAGCAGCATCCCGGCGTCGAGCTGGAGCTGCAGGTCGAGAACACCAGCACCATCGAGCGGCGGCTGGTCGGTGGCGAGATCGATCTCGGCTTCACCGAAGGCATGGTCAACGACGAGCAGCTCGACTACACGCTGTTCGCCGACGACGAGCTGGTGCTGATCGCCAGCCCCGGCCATCCGGCGGTCGCGCGGGCGCCGCTGTCGGTCGCCGATCTGGAAAGCTGGCCGCTGCTGATGCACGAGGTC
This sequence comes from Nevskia sp., assembly GCA_030694365.1. Lineage (GTDB taxonomy): Bacteria > Pseudomonadota > Gammaproteobacteria > Nevskiales > Nevskiaceae > Nevskia. Next base: position 2,804 of record JAUXYM010000058.1, read on the forward strand.
GGCTCCGGCACCCGCGAGGTCACCGAGAACGCGCTGGCCAGCCGCAAGGCCCGCATCCGCCCGGCGATGACCCTGGCCAGCACCGAAGCGATCAAGCAGACGGTCGCTGCCGGCGCTGGTCTGGCCTTTCTGTCGGCGCTGTCGATCCAGACCGAAGTCGAGGCCCGGCGGCTGGTGGTGCTGCCGGTCAAGCAACTGCGCATTCGCCGGCCGCTGTACCAGGTGCGGCTGCGCAATGCCGTGCCCGGGCCTTCGCTGCAGGCTTTCCTCGATTCGCTACTCGCCTAGCGTGTCCTTGTTTGTCATTCCCGCGCAGGCGGGAATCCAGTTCTCCGCTACCAGCGGTGCGCGAACGTCAAGACTGGATCCCCGCCTGCGCGGGGATGACGGACGTAATGGCGCGCCCCCCGAGTGCGTCAGCGCGTCTGGTAACGCTGCCGCTGGCCAGTAAGCGCCGCCTGCTCGATCGCCGCCAGCAACCGGTGGCGGATCACTGCGTCGTCGAAGCCGGGCAGGCTGCGCTGGCCGCTGCGGAAGTCTTCGGCGAGCCGGGTCCAGGCGCGGGCGACGCTGGCCGCGTAGGGGTTGTCGGCGAACAGCGGGCCGATGTTGTTGAAGGCTTCGGGAACCGCCAGTTCGGCCATGACCCGGTCCTCGCCCTGCGCGCCCTGCAGGCTCAGCGGCAGCATCTGGACGTGGCCGCCGCCGGCCCTGATCGCCAGATCGCCCCGCGTGCCATTGATCTCCCAGAGGAAGTGAGTGCCGCGCGACAGGCCACCGCGGAAATGAATGGAAGCCAGCGCGCCGCTTTCGAGAATGCCGCTGACCGCGATCTGGTCGGGCACGTCGCTGGCGATTATCTCGCCGGTTTCCGCCAGCCTGACCTGAGGACGGCGGATCGCCGTGGTCGCCGACAGTTCGGCGAACTCGCCGAGGCTCCAGCAGAAGGCATCCATCGTGTGGCCGAACGGAATCGTCAGCATCGACGCGCCGTTGCGTTTATCGAGCAGGTAGGTGTAGCAGCCGAGCACGTCGGCACCCCAGTTGATCGCGTCGGCGACGATGGTCGACGACAGCACTTCGCCGACATAGCCGCTTTCGACCAGGTGCTTGACGTAAGCGACCACCGGCGAAGAACGTGCCTGCAGGCCGACGGCGGCATAGACGTCAGCCTCGCGCGCCAGTGCCGCCATCGCTACCGCTTCCGCCAGCCCGTTGCCGAGCGGCCATTCGCAGTAGACGGCCTTGCCAGCACCGATCGCCGCCTGCACCAGCTCGAAGTGATGCGGCACCTTGACGGTGACCGCGACCACATCGACCTCGGGTCTTGCGACCAGAGCCGCGTGATTGTCGAAGGCCAGCGGCACGCCGAACTTGGCAGCGGCTTCATCGGCAGAAGCCTGGCGGCTGGTCGACAGCGCCACGCAGGCCAGCCCCGGCAGCGCTGCGAGCGCAGGAATATGGGCATCCGAGGCCCAGCCTCGTTCCGGGCTGGCACCGATGATGCCGACGCCGATCAAGCTGTTGGTGTCCATCAGCCGCAAAGGATTTCAGCCGCGTGCTGGGTATCGAGATATTCCTTGACCATGCGGATCTTGCCGTCGCGGACGATGTGCAGGAAGTGATAGAGGTTGTTATAGACCTTGCCCGACACCCGCGCATAGGACTCGGCTTCCATCGCCACCCGCTCGCCCTGAGCCGTCCACGCCGAGGGCGTCATCTTGATGCCGCCAGGGGCATTGGCCGACACGCCGGCCAGCAGCGCCTTGAAGCCTTCCTTGTCGCGGCTGCCGGCGAGGCAGAAGGTCTTCGGGCTGCCGAGGATCCACCAGGTGAATTCGCGGTCGTCGAGCATGGCCACGGCGGTGTCGAATTCACTGGCGCTGAACGCCGCCCAGAAGCGGGCGACGAGTTGCTGGTTGTCTTCGTTGCTCATCGGGTTCTCCAGTTCGGTGCCGCGATCAGGTCAGCTGGATGACTTGGCCGGCATCCACCGGCAGCACCACGCCATTGATATAGGAGCCGGCATCGCTGGCCAGCAACAGCAGCGCGCCGTCGAGTTCCTCGACTCTGCCCTGGCGCTTCGGCGGCAGGCGGGCGATGTCGGCCTTGCCGGCGTCGGTCTCGAAGTAGCCGGAGACCATTTCGGTCTGGAAGTAGCCGGGGGCGATGGCGTTGCAGCGGATGCCCTTGTCGAACAGGTCGCGGGCAATCTGCTTGGTCAGGTGGTTGATCGCTGCCTTGATGCTGCCGTAGGTCGCGACCCCGGACATCACCTGCATGCCGGTGACCGAGGTGATATTGACGATGGCACCCGTCGCTTCGGCCTTGATCAGGCGCTCGGTGAAGGCGCGCGCCATGCGCATGGTGCCGGTCAGGTTGACGTTGAGCAGGTTGGCCCAGCCTTCGTCGCTGATGCCGGGGAACAGGCCTAAGTCCAGCTGGCCCGCAGCGTTGATCAGCACGTTGACGGTGCCGACCTGCTTTTCGGCGGCATTGAACAAGGCTTCGACGCTGCCGGATGCGGCACCGGTGACCAGCGCGATCTTGCCCTGCATGGAAAACAGCTTTTCGATGTTCGACATCTTGGTTTTCTCCTCGAATGGATTTTGTGGTGCTGACTTTTATTCGCGGCCGAGGCGGGCCACGGCCCAGGCCCGGTCACGCAGGGTTTTCTGGTGCCGATCGGCGCTGATCGCCGGAGTCGACGCCGGCAGCGAGTCGCGCAGCTCGGTCAACTTGACGCGGCGCATGGTCGGGATCGGTGTCGAATCCGGCTCGTAGTAGCGGATCGCCAGCAGGCCCTGCTCGTGGCCGCCGGCATCGAGCCAGTTGGCGATGCCGGGATCGCCGTGCGAGATCACCGCCCGAAAGATGCCGTCCTCGTCGATCTGCGCTTGATGGCCGTTCAGCGAGGTCTGGCGCAGGTGGTAGTCACGCGCTTCCCGGAAATGACTACACAACTGGATGCTCCAGTCGGTTCGCTGCGCTGGCCGGAAAAGGCTCGCAAGCTGCTGATGGACGGGGTCCAGAAGCAGGTTGGCGACCAGGTCGACATGAAGCACTTCACGCCGCGCTACAAGCCCTGGGAAGAGCGCCTCTGCGCGGTGCTGGATGGCGATCTGTTCAAGGCTATCCGCAAGGGCCGGGCGTCCGTAGTCACTGCCGAGATCGAATCGTTCACCGAGGGCGGCATCAAGCTCAAGAACGGCGACGAATTGGCGGCCGATATCGTCATCACCGCCACCGGTCTGAACGTGCAGGTGTTTGGCGGCGTCCAGATCAGCGTCGATGGTGAGCTGAAACAGCCGAGCGATCATCTGACCTACAAGGCCACGCTGCTCGAAGGCGTGCCGAATCTCGCCTGGATCGTCGGCTATACCCATGCACCGTGGACGCTGAAAGCGGACATCGCCTCCGGCTACATCTGCCGCCTGCTTTCCCACATGAAGCAGCAGGGCTACACGTGCTTCGAGGCGCGTGCGCCGGCCGATGAGCGCGACAATGACACCATCTTCGGCAGCCTCAAATCCGGCTACGTGATGCGCGCCGCGCAGACCTTGCCGCGGCAGGGCAAATCCCTGCCGTGGCGGGTGCTGCACGATTACAAGCGCGATCAGCCGATACTGCTGACCGATCCGATCGACGACGGCTTCCTGAGCTTCGACGCCGCGCCGGCGTCGGCGGTCAGCAAGCTCGCCAACACCGCCAAAGCAGCTTGAGCCCGATGACCAAGAACCACATGGCTGTAGCCCGGCACGCCGGCGTTTGCACTTCGTTGATGCCGGCGCTACTGATTCCAGCCGCACTATCGGCTGCCGATGCGCCACGCTCGCCGCCGGAGCTGAAGCTCGAAAAATCGGTTTTCCTGATGCGCCACGGCGCGCGTTCGCCGAACCAGACGCCGGAGCAGTTGGTGCCGTCATCACGTCGCCCCTGGCTGCAGTAGCCAGTCGGCACCGGTGAGCTGACCGAACGCGGTATCAGCCTGCTGACCGCGCTCGGTGGCTACTACCGTCAGTCCTACGCCGCTGCCGGCCTGCTGCCGGAGCAGGGTTGCCCTGAAGCGGGCAGCATCGCTGCTTGGGCCGACAACGTCGTTCGCCGCGTGCCGCTCAGCGCCCAGGCGCTGCTCGATGGCATGTTCCCCGGCCGCGGCCTGCAGACCGGCTACGCAGCACAGGACAAGGGGCCGGATCCGCTGTTCAAGCCGGTTGAAGTCGGCCTCTGCATGCTCAGCGAGCCGAAGGCGAGTGCGGCGATCCTGAAAGCGGCGCACGGCAATCTCGACGAGGCCGCCCGCAGTGAGCGCGCCGGCCTGAAAGCGATGCAGGCGATCCTGCAGGTACGCACCCGCGGCAACTGCGTCAGCGGTATACCGACCTGCGGCATCGAGGATTTCGGCAACGTGCTGGTCGGCGGCAAGGGTGGCGTGAGCCTCGAAGGCGGCCTGAAAGCCGCGACGACGGTCGGCGAGAACTTCCTGCTGCAGTACATCCAGGGCTTCCCGGAAAAGGACGTCGCCTGGGGAGAAGCCGCCACGCCGGAGACGCTGTCGCCGCTGCTCGGCCCGCGCAATCTCTACCTGCGTCTGAGCCGCCAGCCGCCGTATATTGCATCCCGCGCAACGGCACGCCGCTGGCGCGCGCGCTGCTCGCCGCGCTGGACGATGTTGCAGGTGCGAGTGGTGCCGGCCCGACGCCGGGCAGCCCGCCACGTGCCAGCCGCCTCGCTGCCTTCGTGGGGCGCGACACCCATCTAGCGACGATCGCCGGCATGCTCGGCCTGAAGTGGTCCCTGCCCGATCAGCCGGATCAGTTCCCGATGGGCGGCACGCTGGCCTTCGAGCGCCTGATCAACCCGGCGGACGGCAAGCGCTACGTGCGCACGGTGCTGTACTACCAGACCCCGCTGCAGATGCGCAGCAATGCCCCGCTTGAACTCGCTCATCCACCGGGCAGGCTCGTGGTGAAGATGCCGGGCTGCGAGAAGGACGAAGTCGACGGCGCTTGCCCGCTGACTATCGTCCACAAGCGCTTCGAAGCGGCGTTTGCAGCGGATTGTCCCGGCGGCTGATTCGCGCTGTCAGCAGCGGCCGGGCGGATCGAAACCCGCCCGGTGCTGAATCAACTGAACGACCGGCCTCAGGCCGCGTGTTCCAGTTGCTGGCGAATGCGCCGGATATGGTCGTGGCGCTGATGGGTGCCCTCGTACTGCCGTTCGAGCAGGGCGTGGATCTCCGGTGGCGTCGACCAGGTCAGCGCATCCGAATAGCGGGCATCGGCCTCCTGTTCGTCGGCTTCCACGCTGTCGAGAATCACCGCTTCGTCGCGGCCATAGGCACTGGCCTTGATGTGCAGCCAGGTGCGATGCAGCGTGTTGTCGAAAGTGCCAGAGCCTTTCGGCTTGCCGCCGAGGGCTTCGACGCTGGCCTGCAGCTCGCGTGCCGCATCGGCAAAGAAGCGCGAGTACTCCTCCAGAGATTCCTGCAGCTCCGCGTGATGCACCTCGCTGGCCGCGGCCCGCAAGGCCGCCTCGCCGTTCTTGGTGGTCACGATCAGACGATTGAGCAGCGTGATGGTGTCGAGATTGCTCATGACATGGGTCCTCCTCCAGATCGAACGCCGCATCTGGTCGAGGCCGTCATTCCGCTGTCGCTGCTTGGGAAAGCTGTTTACAGATACCTGCGCATCGATTCGGAATACGGCTTCGCAGGGCGGCGAACGGATCGTACTGCCGGACGGCCGCCAAGCAAAGCGGTCCGCCGCGCAGATTGCCGTCGCCGCTTTTCGTCAGAATGGGCCATGTCGACAAACCCTTCGAGATTCCGATGCTTACGCCTCGCGGCGCTGACGCTGTCGCTGCTGGCCAGCCGCCCGGCGGTGGCCGAGGGCCTGGCCTGGTTCGACGGCGACCGGCCGAGCGAGCAGGCCCGGCAGGCCGTCGAAATGCTGGCGGCGGCGCCGAGCCAGGGGCTGGATGCCGAGGACTACGACGCAGCGGCACTGCAGCAGGCCGTCGACCGCGCCGAGCACCTGGCGACACTCGACGATGAGCAGGCCGCAGCGCTCGACCAGGCGCTGAGCGAGGCGCTGCGGCATTACCTGAGCGACCTGCATTTCGGCCGCATCGATCCGGCTGCGATCCACCAGCGCTTCACAGTTCCGGATCGCAAGGCTTTTGACGTCGGCCTGCTGCTGGACGCCGCGCTGGCCGGCAAGCGCCTGCCGGAGCTGGCCCAGGCCCTGGCGCCGCAACTGCCCACCTACGAACGGCTGCGCGAGGCGCTGGCCGACTACCGCACCTTGGTCGGCAATCCGGCTTGGCAGGAGGCGCTGCCCTTGCTGCCGGGCGTGGGCAAGGGACTGCCGGGCAAACTGGAGCCGGGGCAGACCTACAGCGGCCTGGCGATGCTCGCGGAGCGGCTGACCGCGTTGGGTGATCTCGATGTCGATGCGGTGCTGCCGCTGTTGTACGTCGAGCCGCTGGTCAGCGGGGTGCGCAATTTCCAGGATCGCCATGGCTTGCCGCCGGACGGCGTGCTCGGCAAGGCGACCATTGCCCAGCTCGAAGTGCCGCCGGCAGCGCGCGTCCACCAGATCGAGCTGACCTTGGAACGGGCGCGCTGGACGCCGCTGCTGCAGGCGGCGCGGATGATCGTCATCAACATTCCGGAGTTTGTGCTGCGCGCCTACGACGTCGAAGGCGGCAACATCGAAGTGCGCGAGGAAATGAAGGTGATCGTCGGCAAGGCGCTCGACACCCGCACGCCGCTGTTCGAAGAGGACATGCGCTATATCGAGTTCAGCCCCTACTGGAATGTGCCGCCGTCGATCGCCCGAGCCGAACTGGTGCCGAAGCTGCGCCGCGATCCCGGCAACTGGATCAAGGAGGGTTTCGAGTTCGTGATGGCCGACGGCAGCGTGCAAACGACGCTGAGCAGCACCGGCCTGAGAGCCGTGCTGGCCGGCCGCGCCCGGATCCGCCAGCGGCCGGGCGAGCGCAACGCCCTCGGCGACATCAAGTTCGTGTTCCCGAACAGCGACAACATCTACCTGCACCACACGCCATCGGTTGGCCTGTTCGAGCGCCAGCGTCGCGATTTCAGCCATGGCTGCATCCGCGTCGAAAGGCCGCTGGCGCTCGCCGAGTTCGTGCTCAAGGACCGGCCGGACTGGCCGGAAGCGCGGATCGTCGAAGCGATGAGCGCCGGCAAGTCGGCAACGCTCAAGCTCGACGAACCGATCCCGGTGCTGATCGCCTACGGAACCGCGCTGGTGAAACAGGGTCGCATTCACTTCTTCGACGACATCTACGGGCACGATCGCCTGCTCGACGCTGCCCTGCGCCGGCGTCCGGCGCGACCGGCCCCGGCCAGCGAGCGGACGCCATGAGCAACGATCACCCCCACCCTCACGGCCAGGCACGCCGCCGCTTTCTGAAACAGATCGCCGGCATCGCCGCGACCGCCGTGCCCTCGGTCTGGCAGACGCCGGCCGCCGCCGCGATGGCCGCCAATCTGTCGGCCGGGATCGGCGCAGGCGCAGCGCCGTCGACCGCAGCCAAGGCCCGCAGCCTGGCGATGAGCCACACCCACACCGGCGAGCGGATCGACCTCGTCTACGCCGTTGGCCAGCAATACCTGCCGTCGGCGCTCGGTACCCTGAACCATTTCCTGCGTGACCACTACAGCGGCGAAGTCGGCCACATCGATCCCGCACTGTTCGACCTGATGCACCGGTTGAAGCAGACGCTCGGCGTCGCCGACAGCGACGAGCACCGCTACGAGGTCATCTCCGGCTACCGCTGCCCGACCACCAACAGCTACCTGAAGAAGACCCGCGGCGGCGGCGTCGCGACCCGCAGCCTGCACATGGATGGCCAGGCCATCGACCTGCGCCTGCCGGGCGTCAATCTGGCCGATCTGCGCGACGCGGCGCTGTCACTGCGCGCCGGCGGCGTCGGCTACTACCCGGGCGAGCAGTTCGTCCATGTCGACACCGGGCGCGTCCGCAAGTGGTAGCCCGGCAGTTTTGAGCGGCGGCGCGGAATGCGTATTCCGAGCGAAGCCGGCCGGGCATTCCGACGGATGCCGGCCACCCCACTGAGGGGCGTTGTAGCGGGATAACCCAAGGGCATGATCGCGACCTTTTGTCTTCTGACAGGAGGGGCGAGTGCCGCAGTCGAGGTTGTCCGTGCGAAAGATTCGAGAAGTGTTGCGGCTATCGGCCTCCGGCCTGTCGGCGCGTCAGATTGCGATGGTGGTGAGCACGGCGCGCAGCACCGTGGCCGCGTGCCTTCGCCGCGCCGAGGCGGCCGGCGTGGTCTGGCCGCTGCCGGCTGATCTGGACGACGATGCGCTGGAAGCGCGGCTGTATCCGCCGCCGATGCCTGCTGCCACCGAGCGTCCGCCGCCGGATTTCGGTTTGATCCAGGCCGAGCTTCGCCGCAAAGGCGTGACCCTGCAGTTGCTGTGGCAGGAATACCGGGCGGCATGTCCGGATGGCTACCGCTACAGCCGTTTCTGCGATCTGTACCGGCCGATGGCTTAGCGGGGAGTGACTCAATGTCACTCCCCGCCTTGGCCATCGGCGGATCGGCACACAGGATGCTGTGCTGCGGCAGCCTCATGCACCCGGCGACAAGCTCTTCGTCGATTACGCCGGCCAGACCATGGACGTGGTCGATCCGATCACCGGCGAGATTCGCGTCGCCCAGCTCTTCGTGGCGGTGCTGGGCTATTCGAATGACACCTACTGCGAAGCGAGCTGGACGCAATCCGTCGCCGACTGGATCGGCGCCCATGTCCGCGCCCTCGAATACTTCGGCGGCGTGCCCGCTGCCATCGTCCCGGACAATCTCAAATCCGGGATCACCAAGGCCTGTCGCTCTCAGCCAGACCTGAATCCCAGTTATTGAGACGGCATTAATCAGAAGTCGCCAAGTAAAGCGACATTTTGTATTTCTATGTTATTGAAAAACATAATGAATATTTTCTCTTCTGTGCCCCTACTTCAGGTCCGCTGAGTAAGACATTGAACCGGGATGCGCTCTTGCAACGTCCCACTCCCTTACCAACGAACTGCATGATGCCGACTCAATAATCAAAACATATTGATTTTGTTATTGATCCGGCTGCTGCCGCACTCGTCTGAGCAGACTGCCCTCG
>JAUXYM010000060.1 GCA_030694365.1 Nevskia sp.
CCGAGCACGATCGAGACGATCGCCAGCGCGGTCAGCACATCGAGCAGCAGTTCGTAGTTGTAGGCGCGGGCTTCGATGAAGAAGCGCAGCAGCACCGCGAACACGGCGACCTTCGAGGCGGTGGCCAGGTAGGCGGCGACTGGCGCCGGTGCGCCTTCGTAGACGTCCGGCGTCCACAGATGGAACGGTGCCAGCGACAGCTTGAAGCCGATGCCGACCAGGATCATCGCGCCACCGACCACCATCACCGTGTAGCCGCTGCCGGTGATGGTCGCGACTGCCGTGCCGATGTCGCTGAACGCCAGCGCGCCGGTCTGCGAGTAGATCAGGGCCATGCCGAACAGGATGAAAGCGGAAGCAGCGGCCGACAGCACCAGATACTTCATGCTCGCTTCCAGCGAACGGCGCTCCTTGACCAGATAGCCGATCAGGCCGTACAGCGGCACGCTGAGCAGTTCCAGGCCGATGAAGAACGAAGCGAAGTGCCGCGCGCAGACCAGCACCAGGCCGCCGAGCACCGACAGGTTCAGCAGCAGATAAACCTCTTCCTTGTTGCCGTCATAGCCTTCCATGTAGGCGTGCGACAGGGTCGCGGTGGCCAGGCCGGTGGCCAGCACCATCGCCATGTACAGGCAGGAGTAGCTGTCGACGATCAGCAGCGGGGTGACGATCTGCGGCGAGACCAGATAGGCGACGACGCAGCCGAACAGCGCCAGATTCAGGCCGACTACCGAGAACGTCGCGTTCCACCAGTGGTGGCGCTTGATCGCGATCGCCGTCATCACCCAGACCACGGTGGCGCTGGTGATCAGGATCGGCAGCAGCGCCAGCAGTTGTTGGCGGTTCATGGCTGCACCCCGATCATGGCGGTGGCCGACACCGGCAGGCCGGTGGCATAGATCGCCTGGACGCCGGCCATCGTCGCCTTGGTCACGTCAAGTATCGGTTGCGGGTAGATACCCATGAACAGGATCAGCGCCATCAGGCTCAGCATGGTGGTCATTTCGCGCACGTTCAGATCACGCAGTTTTTCTTCGCTTTTCGGTGGCCCGAAGAAAGCCCGCTGCATCATCATCAAGGAGTACACCGCCGCCAGGATCAGGCCCGAGGCCGAGACGATGGTGATCAGCGGATTGACCGGAAAGCTGCCGACCAGAATCAGGAACTCGCCGACGAAATTGCCCATGCCGGGCAGGCCCATCGCCGCAGCCGAGAAGAACATCGCGATCGGTGGCAGGAACGGCAAACGGGACCAGAGGCCGCCCATCTCGCGCAGGTCACGGGTATGCAGGCGTTCGTAGACTTCGCCGCAGAGGATGAACAACGCGCCGGCGGAAATGCCATGCGCCAGCATCTGGATGACCACGCCCTGCAGCGCCTGCTCGGTGCCCGAGTAGATGCCGACCAGGATGAAGCCCATGTGCGACACCGAGGTGTAGGCGACGAAGCGCTTGACGTCGGTCTGCGACAGCGACAGCACCGCGCCCCAGACGATGCCGGCGACGCCGAGCCACATGGCGAACGGGGCAATCTCGTGCGAAGCGTTCGGGAACAAGGGCAGACCGAAGCGCAGCAGACCGTAGGCCGCCGTCTTCAGCAGGATGCCGGCGAGATCGACCGAGCCGGCGGTCGGTGCCTGCGAATGGGCGTCGGGCAGCCAGGAATGGAACGGCACCACCGGCATCTTCACCGCGAAGGCGATGAAGAAGCCGAGCATCAGCCACCACTCGAGCTGCGCCGACATGGCACCCGAACGCGTCCATTCCAGTAACTCCGGATAGCCGAAACTGATGATGCCGGTGGCGCTGTAATGGGCGAACACCAGCGCCAGGATCGCCAGCAACATCAGCAGGCCGGAGGCCTGGGTGAACAGGAAGAACTTGGTGGCCGCGAACACCCGTCCCTTGCCGCCGGGCACGTTGTGGCCCCAGAGCGCGATCAGGAAGTACATCGGCACCAGCATCATTTCCCAGAAGAAGAAGAACAGGAAAAGATCCATCGCCAGGAACACGCCGATGACGCCGGCCAGATTCCACAGCAGGTTCAGGTGGAAGAAGCCGACATTGCGCTGCACTTCATTCCAGGAGCAGGCGATGGCCAGCACGCCGATCAGGCCGGTGAGTGCGATCAGCACCAGCGACAGGCCATCGAGCGCCAGATGGAAGCTGATGCCGAGGCGCGGAATCCAGTCGGCGCGGAACTCGGCGACCCACTTCGGATTGGCCGAATTCAGCAGGGTCTGCGAGTAGTCACCGGTCAGCCAGAGATAGATCGACAGACCGAGCACGATCGACATCGTGATCAGGCCGACCCAGCGCGGGAAGCCGCGGCCGAAGCGTTCGCCCTGCCAGCACAGGAAGCCGCCGATGAACGGAATCGCCATCAACCAGACGAGGATCATGACAGCACCACCAGGGCGATGATCAGTACGGCACCGCCGGCCATGCTGGCGGCATACCAGCGGATCTGGCCGGTCTGGGTGCGCGAGAACAGGCCATTGAGGGCGGTCAGCGGAATGGTGACGCTCATGACGGCAATGTCGAAAATATCGTTGCGGGTGATGTGGACGAAGAACTTGAAGGGCTTGACGAACAGCTGGTCGTACAGCCAGTCGAAACCGAAGGCGCTGAACCAGAACCTGGCGATCAGGCTGGCGGTCGGATTCTTGCCGAGCCTGGTCACGAAGCGGCGCTCACCGAAGAACAGCGCATAGCCGATCGCAACGCCAAGCAGCGCGACGGCACCGGATGCCATCGCGATGTTGTTGTGGACGCTGTGCTCGGCGTGGTGGGTGGCCGGCAGCACCGCCTCGACCGGCGGGTGGATGAAGCCACCGATCGCGGTCGACAGCAGGATCAGCACCATCAGCGGAATGTTGTAGGCGAGGCCATGTCCGGCGTGCACCTTGGCGTGGCCGTGGTACTTGCCGAAGAAGGTGATGAAGATCAGCCTCGAGGTGTAGATCGAGGTCAGGAAGGCACCGAACAGTGCTGCGAAGAACAGGCCCTGATGACCACCGGCCCAGGCACCGATCAGGATCTCGTCCTTGGAGTAGAAGCCGGCCGTGACATAGGGCAGGGCAGCGAGTGCCGAACCACCGATCACGAAGCTCCAGAACGCCAGCGGCAGCTTCTTGCGCAGGCCGCCCATGTGGAAGATGTTCTGCTCGTGGTGGCAGCCGAGGATCACCGCACCGGAGGCGAGGAACAGCAGCGCCTTGAAGAAGGCGTGGGTCATCAGATGGAAGATCGCCGCCGACCAGGCCCCGGCACCGAGCGCCAGGAACATGTAGCCGATCTGGCTCATCGTCGAATAGGCGAGCACCCGCTTGATGTCGGTCTGCACCATCGCCGTGAAGCCGGCGATCAGCAGGGTCACGGCACCGGTCAGGCCGACCATCTGCAAGGCGAACGGCGACAGCTCGAACAGCGTGTGGGTGCGGGCGATCAGATAGACGCCGGCGGTGACCATGGTTGCCGCGTGGATCAGTGCCGAGACCGGCGTCGGGCCGGCCATCGCGTCCGGCAACCAGGTCTGCAGCGGCAACTGCGCCGACTTGCCAACCGCGCCGCCGAGCATCAGCAGGGCGATGATGGTGATGGTGTCCGGCTTGTCGGCGTAGTAGGCCGGCGCCGCCGCGAGGATCTGCTGGATGTCCAGGGTGCCGAGATCGCGGAACAGCATGAACAGGCCGATCGCCATGAAGGTGTCGCCAACCCGGGTGACGATGAAAGCCTTGCGGGCAGCCGTACCGTTTGCAGGGTCCGTGTACCAGAAGCCGATCAGCAGGTAGGACGCCAGACCGACACCTTCCCAGCCCAGGTACAGGAACAGCAGATTGTCGCCGAGCACCAGGAACACCATGCTCATCACGAACAGGTTCATGTACGAGAAGAAGCGGCCGTAGCCTTTGTCTTCGCGCATGTACCAGGAGGCGAACAGGTGGATCAGGAAGCCGACGCCACAGATCACCGAGATCATCGTCAGGCTCAGGCCGTCGAGCCGCAGCTGCAGCTCCGGCTTGAAGCTGCCAACCGTCATCCAGGTCCACAGATGCTGGGTGTACACGCCGCCTTCCGGCGGGTTAGTCATGAACTGGAACACGCACAAGGCGGTGACCAGCGCCGAGATGCCGACCGAGCCGACGCCAATCACGGCGGCGGTGTTTTCGCTCCACTTGTCGCGCCCGAAGGACAGCAACAGGAAGCCGATCATCGGCGCGAGGAAAACCAGGAACAGGAGATCGAACATTTTGATCAGTATTTAGTGGCTGGTGGCCAGTGGCCAGTACAGCAAAGCGGCGACTGAGTCAGAACCGCAGAAAGCCGCGAACCCCCGAAAGCTTCGGGGCTTCGGGTAGCCAGGTGCTTCAACGTAGTTACCGACCACAGACCACTGACCACGGGCCACTGCGTCCTCATCCCTTCATCTCAGACGCGGCATCGGTATCCAGCGTCTGGAACCGGCGGTACAGCTGAAGGACGAGAGCGAGGCCGACGCTGGCTTCGGCGGCGGCCAGGGTCAGGATCAGGATGAACATCACCTGGCCATCGGCCTGGCCCCAGCGGCTGCCCGAAGCGACGAAGGCAACGGCGGCGGCGTTCATCATCACTTCGATCGACATCAGCACGAACAGGATGTTGCGGCGGACAAGGATGCCGAGCAGCCCCAGTGAAAACAGGATGCCGGACAGGATCAGCGCGTGTTCCAGAGGAACCGTCGCTACGGCGGTGGTCGCGATTTCGGTAGTGGTCATGGTTCTAGTTTTTCTCGCTGACGCGCACGGGGCGGATCAGTCGTGTCTCCCCATGTGGAAAGCGGCGACCAGCGCTGCGAGCAGCAGCATCGACGCCAGTTCCACGACCAGCAGATAAGGCCCGAACAGCGCGATGCCGACCATCTTGGCGTCGATCACCGAGCCGCCGATGCCGCCGTTCAGCGTTGGCGACAGCACGCGGATCATCTCGATCATCAGCACGCCGCAGAGGATGCCGGGGCCGAGCCAGGCTTTCGGCGTCAGCCAGCGACGCTCCTGATCGACTGCCGCCTGGCCGAGGTTGAGCATCATCACCACGAACACGAACAGCACCATGATCGCGCCGGCATAGACGATCACTTCCAGCGCTCCGGCAAACGGCGCGCCGATCGAGAAGAACACCATCGCCACCGCGAGCAGTGAAGCGATCAGGTACAGCAGCGCATGCACCGGATTGGTGTTGGTGATGGCGAACACCGTGGCGATGACGGCGACGGCTGCAGCGAGATAGAACGCAATTTCCATAGAGGCAGTGTCTTGTGATCTGTGGTCAGTGGCCAGTTTTGGCTTTCAACGAATTGATGAGGCCATTGAGAAGACGAGCAACATCACCTGCGGTCGCCAGGATATTGGCCGCTGCCACGTCGTCTACCAGATTCAGGTCTGTCATCAATCGCATCTGAGTTTCCAATTCGTACAACGAACCTCTGGCGTTACCGAGAAATTGCTTGAACTCACCTGTGCTCAAGCGTCCCTGTCCTTCTGCAATGTTGCTGGGAACCGATACTGCTGCGCGCCGTATCTGCGCCGTCAATCCGAACCGCTCGGCATCTGGCATATCCGCCGTTAACAGGTAAACCTCCCTGACCAACAGCATCGCTTTTTGCCAAACCACCAAATCTTCGTAACCGCGAACGCTCATCGCTTTTCAACTGACCACTGAGCCGAGCCACTGGCCACTGGCCACTGAAATCCCTACGGCAGTAGGGATTTCACATCGACCGGCGGCGTCTCGTTCGCCGCCGAGCCTTTCGGCTTGCCTGCGATCGCCATGCCGGCCACGCGATAGAAGTTGTAGTCGTGATACTTGCCGGGACCGGCGATCTGCAGATGTTCCTTCTCGTAGACGAGGTCCTGGCGGCGGTACTCGCCGAGCTCGTAGTCCGGAGTCAGCTGGATCGCATTGGTCGGACAGGCTTCCTCGCAATAGCCGCAGAAGATGCAGCGCGAAAAGTTGATGCGGAAGAATTCCGGGTACCAGCGGCCGTCTTCACGCTCGGCCTTCTGCAGGCTGATGCAGCCGACCGGGCAGGCCGCCGCGCACAGGTTGCAGGCCACACAGCGTTCTTCGCCGTCCGGATCGCGAGTCAGCACGATGCGGCCGCGGTAGCGCGGCGGCACGTAGATCGGCACTTCCGGGTACATCAGGGTGTCGCGCTTGCGCCAGCTGTGGGTGAACACCATCCACATGCTGCGCAGGTTGCTCCAGATACCGCCGAGGATTGCTTTCATGAGTCTTTACGGATTCGAGAGCACGAAGGCGCCAGTGACCAGCAGGTTGATCACGGCCAGCGGCAGGCAGAACTTCCAGCCGCCGGCCATCACCTGGTCATAGCGCGGGCGGGGCAGGGCCGCGCGCAGCAGGATGAAGATCACCACGAAGAACAGCGTCTTGGCTGCGAAGTACGGGAATGCAAGCCAGGGCATCGCTTCGACGCCGGGGCCGTGCCAACCGCCGAAGAACAGGGTCACCAACAGCGCCGAGACCAGCACCACACCGACGTACTCGGCGACCATGAACATGCCGAATTTCATGCCCGAATATTCGGTGTGATAGCCGGCGGCCAGTTCCTGCTCGGCTTCGGGCAGATCGAAGGGATGGCGATGAACGACCGCGATCGCGGCCAGCGAAAAGGTACAGAAGCCGAAGAACTGCGAGACGATGAACCAGCCGTGCTGGGCCTGGTAGGCAACGATGTCGCTGAGCTTGAACGAGCCGGTCCACATCACCACGCCCATCAGCGCGATGCCCATGAACACTTCGTAACTGACCATCTGCGCCGCCGAGCGCAGGCCGCCGAGCAGCGAATACTTGGAGTTCGACGACCAGCCGCCGAGCATCACCGCGTAGACCTCGAGGCCGGCGATCGCGAAGAAGAACAGCACGCCGATCGACAGGTCCGGAGCCACGCCCCAGGTCGGGGTAAGCGGGATGATCATGAACGCCAGCATCAGCGTTCCCATGGCGATCATCGGTGCCATGATGAAAGTCGGCTTGTCGACGAACGGCGGAATCCAGTCTTCCTTGAAAAAGATCTTGACCATGTCGGCCACCACCTGCAGCGAGCCGAACGGGCCGACGCGATTGGGGCCGTAACGGTCCTGCCACAGGCCGAGCATGCGCCGCTCGATCCAGATCAGCAGCGCGGCAACGATGACCATGCCGAACAGAATCACCAGGCCCTTGAGGACCTCGACGATGATCGCAACGATCGCCGGAGCAGTCAGGAACTCGATGATCGCAGTCATGCGCGCGCGGCTCCGCTGATCTTGGCGTTGCCACCAGTGGCGGTGAACGGTACGCCCGGCAGGATCGGCATCGCGACAGTACCGATGGCGAGTTCGGCGCGGCGCTGCAGCGGCAGACGAACCGTCAGGCCATCGATCAGCACGTCGACCAGCACGCCATCGGCCAGACCGAGCGCTTCGGCATCGGCGGCATTCAGCGCGACATGGGCAGCCGGAATCCGGCTCTGCACCGGTGCGGCTTTCGCCGACAGTTCCTCGCTGCCGAAGATGTGCTGCGACGCGACCACCAGAAATTCGCCAGCACGCGCCTTGAATGCTTCCGGCACGTGGTTCGCGTAGGCCGGCACCTTCGGCGCATTGGCGGCGGGTTCGATCAGGCGCACGCCGGCATCACCGCCGAGCGAATGACCACCGACCTGGTCCTGATACTTGTTCCAGGACTGCGGCGAGTTCCAGCCCGGCGCCCAGGCGAACGGCGTCAAGGCTGCCGGACGTTCGCCTGCCTGCACGCCGTTGTGGCCCTCCATCGAAAACGCCAGCGCGGTGTCGGCATCCTGCGGCTGACGCGGCTCATGCACGGACAGGTTGGCGCGCATCGCCGTGCGGCCCGAATAGCTATGCGGCTCGCGGGCGATCTTCAGGCCGGTGATGCGGAACTTCGCACCGGGTGCTGCGTGAACGATGCCGGCCAGCACCGGCAGCACGGCGGCAACTTCGGCCGTCGCGTGGTCGAGCTGTTCCCAGACCGGCGATGCGCCGAGCTGCTGGGCGCGCACGCCGTGCAGCCAATTCCAGCTTTCGCGAATCTTGGTATCCGGCTTGTAGTAGGCCGGGTCATAAACCTGGAAGTAGCGCTGGGCGCGACCTTCGTTCGACACCAAGGTGCCATCGGCTTCGGCGAAGCTGCCGGCCGACAGCAGCAGTTCGGCACGCTCGGCGGTCTCGGTCATCTGGTGATCGACGACGATCAGCCTGGCCTTGGCGAGCACGGCATCGACACGGGCCTTAGTCGCGCGGCGATAGAGATCGTTCTCGAGCACGACCAGAGTGTCGGCCTTGCCCGATTCGATCGCCTTGAAAGCTTCGTCGATGCTCGGCGCAGCCATCAGTGCGGTGCCGAGGCTGTTCGCTTCTGGGACGATCAGCATCAGCTCGACGATCTTGCCGCGGGCATGCAGCGCCCAGGCGACGTTGGCGGCGGCGTTGATCACCGATTCCGAACCGGCACCGGTGCCCGAGACGATCACCGCCTTGGTGGAGGCGAGCAGGGTTTCAGCGATGCGTTGGGCGCGCTCGGCGGTCGCGGCATCGAGGCCGGCGACGGCGGGCGAGGCCGGGTCGATCACGTTGGCGACGGCATAGCCGAGGCGGGCGAGATCGGCCGGTGCGGCACGGATGGTTTCCTTCGCCAGTTCGTCGATGCGCGTGGCATCCGGCGTGGCGATGAAGATCGGGTGCTTGTGGTGCTGGCCGATGTCGGCAATGGCGATCGCCTGCCATTCCGGGATGTGCTTCTCGGCGGCCATCTGCGTCGCCTTGCCGCGAGCGACCTGGCGCAGCGCCATCGCGACGCGCGGCGCGGTGTTCATCACGTCCTCGCCGAGCACCAAGGCGGCGTCGGCCGATTCGATGCCGCGCAGACTTCCCGTTGGTACCGGGCCGGTGCGCAGCACTTCGGCGATCCGCTTGACCAGCACGCCTTCGGCTGCGGCATGGCCATCGAAGTAGTTACCGGTGCCGACCAGTTGGCGCAGCGCAAAATTCGATTCCAGGCTGGCGCGCGGCGAACCGATACCGACCACGCCCTTCGCCGTCTTCAGCAGGTTCGCGGCATTGAGCAGCGCGTCATCGACGCTGATCGTCGCGAACTGGCCGTCACGCTTCAACATCGGCTGGCGCGGACGGTCGGCGTTGTTGACGAAGCCGTAGCCGAAGCGGCCGCGGTCGCAGAGGAAATAGTGGTTGACGGTGCCGTGGTAGCGGTTCTCGATGCGGCGCAGTTCGCCGTAGCGCTCACCGGGCGAGATGTTGCAGCCCACCGAGCAGCCTTGGCAGATGCTGGGCGCGAACTGCATGTCCCACTTGCGGTTGTAGCGCTCGCTGTGGGTCTTGTCGGTGAACACGCCGGTCGGACAGACCTCGGTGAGATTTCCCGAGAATTCCGATTCCAGCACGCCGTCTTCGGCGCGGCCGAAGTAGACGCGGCTCGCCGAGCCGTAGACGCCGAGATCCTTGCCGCCGGCGTAATCCTTGTAATAACGGAGGCAGCGGTAGCAGGCGATGCAGCGGTTCATCTCGTGGCCGATGAACGGGCCGAGGTCTTGATTGTTATGGGTGCGCTTGGTGAAGCGGTACTTGCGCGAGGCATGGCCGGTCATCACCGTCATGTCTTGCAGATGGCAGTGGCCGCCTTCCTCGCAGACCGGGCAGTCATGCGGATGGTTGGACATCAGCCATTCGATGACGCTTTCGCGGAACGACTTCGATTCGGCGTCGTCGATCGAGATCCAGGTGCCGTCGCTGGCCGGCGACATGCACGACATGACGATACGGCCGACGGTGTCGTTCTCGTCGCGGTACTGCTTGACCGCGCACTGGCGGCAGGAGCCGACGCTGCCGAGCGCGGGATGCCAGCAGAAGTACGGAATGTCGAGCCCGAGGCTCAGGCAGGCCTGAAGCAGGTTGTCTGCTCCATCTACCGTGAATTCCTTGCCGTCTACGTGAATGATGGCCATCAGAAGCAGTGTCCAGTGGCTAGTGGCCAGGGGCCAGAGAAGCAGTGGTTAGTGGCTAGTGGCTTGTGGCCAGAGACGGAAAAAGCTGGGATGAGGCGCGCAATCTGCTTCAGGCCGTTACTGACCACTGACCACTGGCCACCGGCCACTGCCGTGCTCACGCTGCCACCTTTGGCGACTGCTTCCGGATCGTGGCTTCGAACTCGCCGCGGAAGAACTTCAGTGCCGATTGCAGCGGCTCCATCGCACCCGGCGCATGGGCGCAGAACGGGCGGCCGGGGGCCAGGAAGCGGGTCATCTTTTCGAGCATCTCGATATCGCCTGGGCGGCCTTCGCCACGCTCCATCGCGACCAGGGTCTTGTAGGTCCACGGCAGGCCATCGCGGCAGGGCGTGCACCAGCCACAGGATTCGCGGGCGAAGAAATCTTCCAGATTGCGGACCACGCTGACCATGTTCTGACGGTCATCGACCACCGTCAGCAGGCCGGTGCCCATGCGCGATCCAGCCTTGGCGATGGTGTCGAAATCCATCGCCAGATCGAGATGTTCGGGCATCAGGAAGTCGGTCGAAGCGCCGCCAGGCAGCCAAGCCTTGAGCTTCAGGCCGTCCTTCATGCCGCCGGCGTGCACTTCGAGGATTTCTCGCGCCGTGGTGCCGATCGGCAGTTCCCACAGGCCGGTCTTCTTGGCACGGCCGGAGACGCCGTAAAGTTTCGTTCCGCCGTCCTTGCTCTTACCCTGGTTGAGACCGAGGAACCAGGCCGAACCGTTGTTGACGATGTGCTGGACATTGCACAGCGACTCGACGTTGTTGACCACCGTCGGCTTGCCCCAGAGGCCGGCAATCGCCGGGAATGGCGGCTTGGCGCGAGGGTTGGCGCGGCGGCCTTCCAGCGAATTGATCAGCGCGGTTTCTTCGCCGCAGATGTAGCGGCCGGCACCGGTGTGGACGTGCAGGTCCATGCTCCAGCCGGTGCCGAGAATGTCCTTGCCCAGATAGCCGGCGGCGTTCGCCTCGGCGATCGCGGCGTTCAGGTTCTTGGCCGCTTCGATGTATTCGCCACGCAAGAAGATGTAGGCGCGGGTCGCGGAAATCGCGTAGCCGGCGACGATCATCGCTTCGACCAGCGAATGCGGATCGGACTCCATCAACAGCCGGTCCTTGAAAGTGCCTGGCTCCATCTCGTCGGCATTGCAGACCAGATAGCGGCTGCCCGGCGATTTCTCCATGCTCGGCACCAGGCCCCATTTGACGCCGGTCGGGAAGCCGGCGCCGCCACGGCCGCGCAGATTGGCTTCCTTGACGATCTTGGTGACATCGCCCGGTGCCATTTCCTTGAGCGCCTTGCGGACCGCGCGGTAACCCCCGGCGGCCGAGTATTCCTTCAGGTTCAGCGGTGCCCGACCGGCAACGATGTTGGCGGTCAGCGGCTTGGTTTCTGCGAGCGTCGTCACTTGTACTGCTCCAGCAGCGCAGGAATATTCTCGACCGACAGATCGCGATGGGTGTCATCGTTGATCATCGCCACCGGGCCATGATCGCAGGCACCGAGGCAGCAGATCGGCAGGAGCGTGTAGCGGTTGTCCGCAGTGGTCTGACCGAGGTTGATGCGCAAATGAGCGCTGATCGCGTTGCGCACCTCGTCGTAACCGGTCAGGTAGCAGGAAATGCTGTCGCAGATCTTGATCACGTTGCGGCCGACCGGCCGGCGGAAGATCAGGTTGTAGAAGGTTGCAACGCCTTCGACGTCGGCAGCCGGAATGCCGATCAGCTCGCCGATCTTGGCGATCGCGGCGTCCGGCACCCAGCCGTGCTTCTTCTGGACGATCTTCAGCGCATCGATCGACGCGGCGCGGTTGTCATCGTAGTGATGCAGGCAATGCTCGATCTCGTGACGTTCCTCGTCGGACATCACATACACTGTGGTCACAGGATGACCAGCCACAAGGTCGGCAAGTTTTAGGACGGCTTCTGTCATGGTCGCCTACTCCGTAAATCTGCTTCGATATCGCTTAGCCGATCACGGATATCTCTCAAATCTTCAAGAGTTAGGTTGTGGTGTTCTATCACTTGGGCTGTTTGAGCCATTACTTGATTCATGTTGTCGTTTATTCCGGCCACGCTTGCCTTCCAATCGACAAGTGGAACGGCACCAGTGAAGGGCTCTGTCATTGCCCAAGCAAACACAAGTACAGGGACCACCGCTGCATACCAAGGCGCATCGGATTTAGCGCACGACGCCACCCAGAAGAATGTGACCACGACAATTAGCCATAGGCGCCATTTGGCGATTGGGTGGCTAAGAGTGTTCATTTTATGGTCCACGGAGAATCTCAACGATCCACGTCAGCCATTACAAAATCAATGGTGGCGAGCAGCATGATCAGGTCGGGGATCATGGCTCCCTTGATGATGTAGGGGATCGCCTGCAGGTGCGGGAAGCTCGGCGTGCGGATGCGGGTGCGGTAGCTCATCGTCGAGCCATCGGAGGTCAGGTAGTAGCTGTTGATGCCCTTGGTCGCTTCGATCAGCTGGCAGGATTCGTTCGCTGGCATCACCGGGCCCCAGCTGACGCCGAGGAAGTGGGTGATCAGGGTTTCGATGTCCTTCAGGGTCCGCTCTTTCGGCGGCGGGCAGGTCAGCGGGTGGTCGGCCTTGTACGGGCCGGCCGGCATGTGGCTCAGGCACTGGCGAATGATCTTGCAGCTTTCGCGCATCTCGTCGATGCGAACGATGGCGCGATCGTAGGCATCGCCATTGTTGCCCAGCGGCACCTCGAATTCGAAATTCTCGTAGCCCGAGTACGGACGCTTCTTGCGCAAGTCGTAATCGACACCGGTGGCACGCAGGCCGGGGCCGGTGATGCCCCATTCGATCGCTTCTTCGCCGTTGTACTGGGCGACGTTGATGGTGCGATTGCGCAGGATCGAGTTGTCGAGCGCCGCCTTCTGGTATTCGTCGAGACGCTTCGGGAACCAGTCGAGGAATTCCTTGACCTTGCGATCCCAGCCCTGCGGCAGATCGTGAGCGACGCCGCCGATCCGGAACCAGGCCGGATGCATGCGGAAGCCGCAGATCGCTTCGATCACGTCATAGGCTTTCTGCCGGTCGGTGAACATGAAGAAGATCGGCGTCATCGCGCCGACGTCCTGGATGAAGGTGCCGAGGAACAGCAGGTGCGAGGTGATGCGGAAGAATTCGACCATCATCACGCGGATCGCTTCGACTCGCGCCGGCACCTTGATGCCCGCCAGGCGCTCGACCGCGAGCACATAGGGCAGGTTGTTCATCACGCCGCCGAGGTAGTCGATGCGGTCGGTATACGGAATGAACGTGTGCCAGGACTGGCGCTCGGCCATCTTCTCGGCACCACGGTGGTGGTAGCCGATGTCCGGCACGCAGTCGACGATCTCTTCGCCATCGAGCTGCAGCACGATGCGGAAGGCACCGTGCGCGGACGGATGGTTCGGGCCCAAGTTCAGGAACATGTAGTCGTGATCCTTCTCGGACCGCTTCATGCCCCATTCCTCGGGGTTGAACTTGAGCGCGTTCTGTTCCTCGTCCTGACGACCGGCAGTCAGCAGGTAGGGATCGAATTCGGTCGCGCGCGCCGGATATTCCTTGCGCAGCGGATGGCCCTTCCAGTACCGCGGCAGCAGGATGCGCTGCAGGTTTGGGTGCCCCTCGAACTTGATGCCGAACAGGTCCCAGGTTTCGCGCTCGTACCAGTTGGCGTTGGCCCAGATGTTGGTGATCGACTTGACCACCGGGTACTCGCCGATCAGCGCCACCTTGATGCGAACGTCGGAATTCCGGTCGATCGACAGCAGGTGATAGAACAGCGTGAAGTCCGAGGCCGGCAGGCCCTGGCGGTTGCGGCGCATGCGCTCATCAACGGCGTGGAAGTCGAGCAGCATCTTGTACGGACGCGGCACGTGGTGCTTGAGGAACACCAGCACCTGGTCGCGGATTTCCAGCGGCACCCAGACGGTCGGCGCGTCGTCCCTGGTCTTCTGGTAGACGAGATTGGTTTCGCCGAAGCGATCGAACAGCTCGCGCACCACCGGTGGCAGCACCACCGGCGGACGGATGTTGGGGTTCTTCAGAGGGGCGTCGTCAGCCATTGGAAGCAGTGTCTAGTGGCCAGTGGTCAGCGGCTAGTAAAGGCGAAGAAGCGGTGGCTGGTGGCCGGTGGCTAGTGGCTGGCAAACGAAAAGGCACAAGGCATCCAGCTTCTACTGAACACTGGCCACTAGCCACTAGCCACTGCTTCACCATCAGACTGAGTCCGGGCTGCGCAGAATCGTCTCCGCATTGCGGGCCGCCTGCTTGCGATCACGCTCGGCCGGCATCGGCTTGCGGTAGACGCCCTGATCACCAACCACCCAGGACAGCGGGCGCTGTTCGGCGGTGATCGAGTCCTGCAGCAGCAGCAGCGCCTGCAGGAACGCCTCCGGGCGCGGCGGGCAGCCGGGAATGTAGACGTCCACCGGCAGGAACTTGTCGACGCCCTGAACCACCGAATAGATGTCGTACATGCCGCCGGAATTGGCGCAGGAACCCATCGAGATCACCCAGCGCGGTTCGAGCATCTGCTCGTAGAGGCGCTGCACGACCGGGGCCATCTTCTGGAAGCAGGTGCCGGCGATGACGATCAGATCGGCCTGGCGCGGCGAGGCGCGGATCACTTCGGAACCGAAGCGGGCCAGGTCGTGGACGGCGGTGAACGCGGTGGCCATTTCCACATAGCAGCAGGAAATGCCGAAGTTGTACGGCCAGATCGAGTTCTTCCGGCTCCAGTTGACCAGATCGGACAGCTTGGTCAGCACGATGTTCTTGCTGACCTCGTCCTCGATGTAGCCCTCGCCTTCATTCACGCCGGGCGGGGTCGGGGAGTGGGTCTGGCCGTTCTTGTCGATGCGCTTTAAGGCGTATTCCATAGTCAATCGAGAGGGCGCTGGCTGGTCACAACTTGACTGGCTGAGGAGGGACAACGACATCGGCAGGCGGATTCAGCTGCGGCAGGCTGCGGCGGCCGGCCAGCGTTTTCGGTGCCCAGTCCAGACCTCCGAGCCGCCAGACATAAGCGAGACCGATCAGCAGCACGGCAATGAAGATGCAGGCCTCGACATAACCGGCCCAGCCGCTCTCGCGGATCGACACCGCCCAGGCGTACAGGAACACCGCTTCGAGATCGAAGATCACGAAGAACATGGCCACCAGATAGAACTTGGCCGAAAAGCGCAGATGGCCGCCGCCGACGCCGACCACACCGGACTCGAACGCCTCGTTCTTGGCGCGGCCATTGTTGCGGCTGCCGAGCACCGAGGACAGCACGATCATCAGGGTGACGACGAACAGCACGGCACCCACATAGAGGCCGAAGGCCCAAGTCTGGGGTGTGTATGAGATTAGAGATTCCACGCCCGCTCGCTCGCTTGCAAGATCGTTGGCACAGGCCCTGATCCCGGTGTCGACAGAGCGACAAAACACCGTGGCAAGGGGTCTTTTTTCAGATGATCGGTATGATACTCAGAACACCTCCCCGATGACACCCTGTCTCGGGCATCACGCGAACGCTCCCTTGTCCAATCTGATCATCCGCCTGAAAACCCAGGAGGACCGCCGCCTGCGCGCCGGCCACCTGTGGATCTACTCCAATGAAATCGACACGGCCCGCACGCCGATCAAGTCGGTCACCGCTGGCAGCCTGTGTCGTTTCGAGGATGGTCGCGGCAAGCCGATCGGCGCCGGCTACATCAATCCTCAAGCCCTGCTCTGCGGCCGGCTGCTGACCGGCCAGTACGATGCCGTGTTCGACGCCGAATGGCTGTCGCGCCGCCTGCAGGCTGCCGCATCGCTGCGCGACAAGCTGTACGCCCTACCGTTCTACCGCCTGGTGTTCGGCGAGGCCGACGGCCTGCCAGGCCTGGTCGTCGATCGCTATGGCGATGTGCTGGTGGTGCAGATCGGCACCGCCGGCATGGAGCATCTGAAAGGCCGGCTGATCGAAGCGCTGCAGGCCACGTTCGGACCTAGAGGCATCGTCCTGCGCAACGACAGCGCGTCGCGGGAAGCCGAAAACCTGCCCCTGTACGTCGAGGAAATCGGCGACGTGCCGGAAACCGTGGTCATCGATGAATCGGGCATCAAGTTCGAGGTCGCCATGCGTGGCGGCCAGAAAACCGGCTGGTTCTTCGATCAGCGCGACAACCGCGACCGTCTGGCTCGTTACATCAAGCCGGATTCCGCCGTGCTCGACGTATTCAGCTACGCCGGCGGCTGGGCGCTGCGCGGCCTCGGCCATGGCGCGGCGTCGGCAACCTGCGTTGATTCCTCGGTGCCGGCGCTGGCGGCTGCCACCCGCAACGCCGAGCTGAACGGCAAGACCCTTGAAACCGTGAAGGGCGATGCCCTTGAAGTGATGAAACAGATGGCTCTCGACGGTCGCAAGTTCGATGTCGTCGTCGTCGATCCGCCGGCGCTGATCAAGCGCAAGCGCGACCACGAGGAAGGCCTCGGTCTGTATGGCCGCCTGAATCGCGCCGCGCTGAATCTGCTGACGCCCGGCGGTGTGCTGGTGTCCTGTTCCTGCTCGCATCATCTGGCACCGGACGAACTGCAGCGCGTGCTGCTGCGCGAGTCCCGGGCTGCGGCGAAGCGCCTGCAGATCCTGGAAACCCTGGAGCAGGGTCCGGATCACCCGGTCCATCCGGCGATTCCCGAGACCCGTTACCTGAAGGGCTATATCGTCACGGCGATCAACGAGCAGTTCTCCTAGAATCTGCCCCCAGAATCTGCGCGTTCTTTTCGGACGGTCACCGGCATGTTGACGCACCCCGATTTCAACCCCGTCGCGCTGGCGCTGGGGCCGGTCAAGATCCATTGGTACGGGATCATGTATCTGCTTGGCTTTGCCGGTTTCTACTGGCTGAGCTGCCGGCGCGGGCGCTACGACTGGCTGAAGTTCTGGACGCCGGAACGGGTGTCCGACGTGCTGTTCTACGGCGTGCTCGGGGTGATTCTCGGTGGCCGCATCGGTTACACGTTTTTCTACAACGTCGATGCGGCCGGTGAGCTGATCTTCCTGAAGGATCCGCTGGTGATCTTCCGGATCTGGCAGGGCGGCATGTCCTTCCACGGCGGGCTGATCGGTGTGCTGGTGGCGATGCAGGTCTACGCGCGCCAACATAAATTGAGCTTCTGGACGGTCACCGACTTCATCTCGGTGACCGTGCCGTTCGGTTTGCTGACCGGCCGGATCGGCAATTTCATCAACGGCGAGCTGTTTGGCGCGCCGACCACGCTGCCCTGGGGGATGATTTTCCCGAAGCTCGGCGATGGCCTGCCGCGCCACCCGAGCATGCTCTACGAAGCCGGGCTTGAAGGCCTGGCGATGCTGCTGATCCTGTGGTGGTTCGGCTCGAAACCGAGACCGCGGATGGCGATCAGCGGCCTGTTCCTGATCCTCTACGGGGCTTTCCGTTTCGCGGTCGAATTCGTTCGCGTGCCGGACAGCCAGCTGGGTTACCTGTACGGCAGCAGCTGGTTCACGATGGGCATGCAGCTTTGCGTGCCGATGCTGCTGGCCGGTATCACGCTGATGACCGTGGCCTACCAACGAAACAAGGTCTGAGACGATGCGCCAGTACCTCGATCTGATGCAGCATGTTCTCGATACGGGAGCCTAAAAGACCGACCGTACCGGCACCGGTACCCGCTCGGTATTCGGCACCAGATGCGTTTCGATCTGGCCTAGGGCTTTCCGATGCTGACCACCAAGAAGCTGCATCTGAAGTCGATCGCCGTGGAACTGCTCTGGTTTCTCCGCGGCGACACCAACCCCGCGTTCCTGAAAGAGCACGGCGTTTCGATCTGGGACGAGTGGGCGGATGAGCAGGGCGAACTCGGCCCAGGCTACGGCCGCCAGTGGCGTAGCTGGCCGACCGCCGACGGCCGCCACATCGACCAGATCCAGCAATTGCTCGAACAGCTCCGGAAGACGCCGGACTCGCGCCGTCTGCTGGTCTCGGCCTGGAACGTCGGCGAGTTGGACCAGATGGCGCTGATGCCCTGCCATGCGCTGTTCCAGTTCTATGTCGCCGACGGGAAACTGAGCTGCCAGCTCTACCAGCGCAGTGCCGATATCTTCCTCGGCGTGGTGTGCCTAAGTGACGAGCGAAGCGCTTCGCACGAGTCAGTTTTTCTCAAAGCACACTAGGTTTTCAGTTGCTTTTCGAGGCGAAAACCGTGCAAAGCGATTCGCACGAAATTCGATTGACGGCTTCGTCTTCGCCCTGCACAGTTTCGCCTCATCTAGGCAGGCAAACCGGTAGCTATAGGCGCATCGGTGAAAGCGGCCAGAACACGACGGGACGAGAAGCCGATGAAGCAGTATCTGCAGTTGATCCAGCGGGTCCTTGACGAGGGCCTTCCACAGAACGATCGCACTGGCGTCGGAACCTTGGCTGTCTTCGGTCACCAGATGCGGTTCGACCTGAGCCAAGGCTTTCCCCTACTGACGACGAAGAAGCTTCATCTGCGATCGATCATCCACGAGTTGCTCTGGTTTCTCCGCGGAGATACCAATACTGCCTACCTCAAGGAGAACAACGTTTCCATCTGGGACGAATGGGCAGACGAGAACGGTGACCTCGGTCCGGTCTACGGCAAGCAGTGGAGGAAGTGGGAAACCGCAGACGGCCATAGCGTTGACCAGGTCCAGCTCCTCGTCGATACGATCAAGGAGAACCCGGCATCGCGGCGTCAGATCGTTTCCGCGTGGAATCCCGGAGATATTCCATCGATGGCTCTAGCCCCCTGCCACTGCTTGTTCCAGACCGCCGTCATTGGGGGAAAGCTGCACCTTCAGCTATACCAGCGGTCCTGCGACGTTTTTTTGGGGGTGCCATTCAATATAGCCTCCTACGCGCTACTGCAGCTCATGCTGGCGCAGCAGTGCGATTTAGAGCCCGGAACCTTCGTGTGGACCGGTGGGGACGTGCACATCTACTCGAATCACGTCGAACAGGTCCGGCTGCAGCTGACGCGAGAGCCCTATCCTGAGCCGCGCATGCTGCTCAAGCGTCGCCCGGCCGCGATTGACCAGTATGTGTACGAAGATTTCGAGTTGCAGGACTACCGATCTCACCCGCACATCAAGGGTGAAGTAGCGATCTAACCGTCTCCGCGAGCCGAAAGGTGGCGATTGCAAAGGCCATTGCGGGACAGGTCGCGAAGAAGCCGGGAAAACTCAAGGGGTCGAAGCAGTTGGCGGTCACCGGTTGCAGGCCCTTCGGCCCCGGCTGTGGGCGCTGGGCATCGATCCAGACCGAGGTGTCGACGAGATACATGCGGCTACCGGGCTTCGCCGGCGCGCGCCGCCTTGTGGTCATAGGCCGGGTC
>JAUXYM010000069.1 GCA_030694365.1 Nevskia sp.
GCTCCATCTCAGCCAGAAACACTTGCTTGCGCGTGACCTTGCGGCTCCGCCCGTACCCGCTCTCCGCCAGACTGATCTGTTGCATCGCCGTCCTCCGTCGCCTGCTTTCTAGTAGCTAGACCTGTGCAGAGTTTCCCTAGCTTCATCTGACTGCATCCGGCAGTAGCTGGCCACGCATCCAAGCCGGCGAG
The DNA here is from genome assembly GCA_030694365.1 of Nevskia sp. Lineage (GTDB taxonomy): Bacteria > Pseudomonadota > Gammaproteobacteria > Nevskiales > Nevskiaceae > Nevskia. The sequence goes on from JAUXYM010000069.1 coordinate 192, forward strand.
GCTTGCCGCTTCCGGCGCCGACGATATCCGCTTCGATCAAGGATGAAAGCTCATGAAACGCTTGCCTCTGCTGCTGGTCATGACCGCCGTCCTGCTCGCCGGCTGCAGCGACGACGATCACTACCACCATCCGCACCCCCGCAGCGAACGTCACCATGCGGGTGATGGCGCGATCGGCCTTGAAGGCGACACGGTGGTGATCGAGGCCGGCGGCCAGACGGCGCTTGCGCGGGTCGGCACCGATGGCAGCCTGCGCATCGGCGATACGACGATCGACACCGGCCCGGACGCACAGGCGGTGCTGAAGGCCTACGACGCGGCGGCGGTGGCGATGAAGACCCACGCCATCGCGCTCGGCCGTACCGGTGCCGACTTCGGCCTCGACACCCTGAAAGAGGCCATGCACGGCCTGTTCGACGGCAACATGGACGAGGTGGGCGAGCAGGCGCGTGCCGGCGCGCGAACGCTGCTGGTCAGCGTCCGCGAACTGTGCACGCGGATGGAAGCGATGCACGCGGCGCAGCAGGCGGCAGCGCTCGCGGTGCCGGCGTTCAAGCCTTATGCGGTGCTCGCAGCCGACCAGGTGCGCGAATGCTTCGAGGAGATCGACGAGCAGATCAACGAGCATCGTGACGACGACCAGCCGGTGCCTGCGGCCGCGCCGTCGTCTGCGCCTGCCGGTGCCGCGCAGCCGGCACCGCCCGACGCGGCATAGGCGTGTTGCGCGGCCTGACGCGAATCAGGCCGGGACAGCTGCCGGCAACACGATGCGGAAGCGGGTACCGGGCTCCGCCGCTTCGACCGTGATCCGGCCGCGATGCAGGTCGACGATCTTCTTGCAGATGGTCAGGCCGATGCCGTTGCCGGGATATTTCTCGCGGCCGTGCAGGCGCTGGAACAGGCCGAAGACCTGCTCGGCATGCTTCTCGTCGATGCCGATGCCGTTGTCGCGCACGGTCAGTTGCCAGTCGTCGCCGTGACGCTCGGCGGCAATCTCGACCACTGGTGCCACCTCCGGGCGGCGGAACTTCACGGCATTGCCGATCAGGTTCTGGAACAACTGCACCATCTGCCGTTCGTTGCCGCGGATCGCCGGCAGTTCGCCGACCGTGACCGTCGCCTCGGCAGCGCTGATCGCGCCGTGGACGTTGGCCAGCGCGGTGGCGACGACCTGGTTCAGATCGACCGGCTGGGTCGCATCGGCGGCTCGCGACACCCGCGAGTAGGCGAGCAGATCCTCGATCAGGCTTTTCATTCGCTGCGCGCCCGAGGTCACGTAGCCGATGTATTCGTCGGCGTCCGGCCCGAGCTTGCCTTCGTAGCGCTTCTGCAGCAGTTGCGCGAAGCCGGACACGGTGCGCAGCGGTTCCTGCAGATCGTGCGAGGCGACGTAGGCGAACTGTTCCAGATCGGCGTTCGAGCGGGTCAGTTCGTCGGCGCGCGCTTTCAGTTCGGCCTCGTCGCGCTTGCGGGCGGTGACGTCTTCGGCGGCACCGACGACGCCGAAGATTTCGCCGTCCTGACTGAGCGCGGCGATGCTGAAATGGATGGTCACCACGCTGCCGTTCTTGCGGGTCAGCGGCACTTCGTAGTTGCTGATCGGATCGCCGCCATCGATGGTCTGCTGGTAGCGCGGATAGAGGTCGGCGAGATGCGCCGGGTCGGCGATCAGCGCCGCCCACGGCAAGCCGATCAGTTCCTCGACTGGATAGCCGGTGATGTCGCTGGTGCGGCGGTTGGCGGTCATGAAGCGGCCTTGGCGATCCATCGTGTAGATCGCGTTGGTGACGTTTTCCATGATCTTTTCGCGGAACTGGGTCGCCGCTTTCAAGGCCACTTCAGCCTGGTGGCGGCTGGCGATCATCCGGTTCAACTCGCCGGCCAGCACGCCGAGTTCGTCCCGGGAGCGGACCTCGACCTGGGTGCTCAGATCGCCATGGGCGACGCGGACGGTGCCGTCGCGCAGGCCGTCGATGCTTTTGCGCAGATCGCTGGAGACCAGCCAGGCGACCAGCATGGCCAGGCCGAGCAGCACGCCGGCGGCGGTCATGATCACGCCGAGCAGCAGCCACTGGACGGTGCGCGCGCCTTCGGCGAGCACCCGGGAAAAGCCTTGCTCCAGCCCGGTCACCTTGGTGTTGATGGCGTCGATGCGATCGAGGAACAGGCGTCGGCGCTGGTCGTCGAACTGCGCGGTGTTCTCGGCCACGGCGATTTCGCGCGAGACGTTCATCAGTTCCTGCACGCAGTCGTCGGCCTTGCCCCAGATGTCCACCGCTTCGGCGAGGAAGGCGATGTGGCCAAAGTTGCGGAACAGGAAAATCATTTCCGGGATGTCTTCGGCGGGCACGCCGCCGGCGAGAAAGCCCTGGTAGACGACCAGCTCGTCATAGTGCTGGTTGAGCATTTCCAGGCGGGCGCGGCGGTCGCCGAGCGGCACGGCGACGGCGTTCTGGAAGTAGGCCCAGGCGCGGCGATCGCCGGTCTGCAGATAGCGGGTGATCGCGTAGACGGCGTCTTTCTGGCCTTTCGACCACTGGCTTTCGGCGCTGACATAGGCGCGCACGCCGGAGGTCATCGAGAACGACAACGCGACGATGATCAAGGCGCCCATCATCGCCACCAGGAACATCGCCACCACGCCGCTGAGCTTGGCGCCGATCGACAGATCGCGCGCGCGCTGGACGAGGCTGCGGCGCCGGGCGCTGGCTGCGACGGGTGGCGCGCCGGTCAAGGCGCCTGCGCTTCCGGGGGCGGCGTGTCGCGGGGGGCCGTCGGGCTATGGTCGCCAGACATCACCAGGCGGCTGCGGCCGGCGCGCTTGGCGGCGTAAAGGGCGGCGTCGGCGCGCCGGACCAAGTCAGCGGCGATGCGCCGGGGTGAATCGCCGGCCGTCGGTGCGATCACCTGAGCGAAGCCGCCGGAGGCGGTGACCAGGCTGCTGCCATCGAGCGAACGCGGAATGCCCAGGCCGTGGACGCTGTCGCGCAGCGCTTCGGCGAGTTCGCTGGCCTTGTCCGGCTGGGCGTCGAACCAGACGGCGGCGAATTCCTCGCCGCCGATGCGGGCGCAGAAATCCTGCGGTCGGCGCATCGCCTTGCCGAGCGAGTTGCCGACCAGGCGCAGGCACTGGTCGCCGGCCGGATGACCGTAGAGATCGTTGTAGTCCTTGAAGTGATCGATATCGAGCATCAGCAGAGCGACGTTCTGGCGCTGGCGCGCCGCTTCGCGGATCAGCTTGCGCAGTTCGAGATCGAAGTAGCGGCGATTCGGCAGGCCGGTGAGGACGTCGCGGGTCGCCTGGATTTCCAGCAGCCGGCCGCGATACCAGCTCTGCCGCGAGGAATATTCCAGCAGGTAGGCGGCCACCCCGGAAATCGACACCAGCATCCAGGCCGATACCGCGTTGTAGAACGCCGGCAGGCCCAGCGCCTGGAGCTGCGCCCAGGTGGTCAGGATCATCGTCGCCAGCGCCCAGGGCAGCACCACCCAGAAGCGCAGCCGGCCGAGAATCAGCATCGAGGTGACGGTGATCGCCGCGAAATCGTGCGGCATGTCGAAGCCGAGCAGGCGGCCGAAGATGTGCTGGGCCATCGCGCCGCTGGCGGTGACCAGGGTGGCGAAGATCATCACCGCCGGTGACCAGCGCTGCAGCCTCGGCCGCAGGGTGAACAGCAGGGCCAGGGCGATCGACGGAATCTGCACGACGAACTGCAGGAAATGGGACACCTTCAGAAAGCTGTCCGGTGCCTGCAGCACCCAGTGGTCGTACAGCGGCGTGGCGGCGATCATCAGCATGCCGATGATCAGCGCCATCGCCCGCGAGCCGACCGCGCTGCGCTCGAACTGGCCGCGAAACAGCGCTTCCAGCGGTTCGTCGAAACGCAGGCGCAGCAACTGGCGACGCTGGTTCTTGCTCGAATGCGGACGATTCCGCGGGTCGCCGTTCATGACGTCAGGAATTGCGGGAAGCGATGGAGGCGAGTGCAGGTTGCGGGAGGTCGGAATCGCGTCTCCGATGGATGATGATAAACGGGACGCTCTGGTCATGCCCGCGCAGGCGGGTATGACCGGGGTTGAGACAATCTGCCGGAGGAATGCGCTAGGCGACCAAGGTCTTGTTCAGCCAGGCAATGCCCTGATCGACCGCCTGACGGCCAACAGCGAGCGCGCCGAAGAAAGTGTAGAAGCCGTGGATCGCACCGTCGTAGCTCTTCGATTCGACGGCGACGCCAGCCGCCTTCAGCTTCGCCGCGTAGGCCTTGCCTTCGTCGCGCAGCGGATCGAACTCGGCGGTGATCACCAGCGCCGGCGGCAAGCCCTGCAGCGATTCGGCCTTGATCGGCCGCAGGCTGCTGCTGGCCAGCGCCGACTCGTCCTGGACGTAGTGGCCGAAGAACCAGTCCATGTCCTTGCGGCCGAGCAGATAGCCCTCGGCGTTCTCGGTCATCGACGGATAGGCGTCCGGATCGGCATCGACGACCGGGTAGACCAGCAGCTGCGCCTTCAGCACCGGGCCGCCTTCATCGCGCAGGCGCAGTGCGGTCACCGCCGCGAGATTGCCGCCGGCGCTGTCCCCGGAGACGCCGATGCGGTCAGCATCGCCGTTGATCTCGACGGCATGCGCGGCGGCCCAGCGGGTGGCGGCGAGGCAGTCATCGCTAGCGGCCGGGAACGGGTGCTCCGGCCCGAGGCGGTAGTCGACCGAGACCACCACGACGCCGGCGCCGGCGCTGGTTTCGCGACACAGGGAATCGAAGGTATCGAGATCGCCGATCACGAAGCCGCCGCCGTGGAAGTACATCAGGATCGGGAACGGGCCCTTGCCGTTGGGGCTGTAGATGCGCAGCTTCAGCTCGCTGGAGGGGCCGGCGATGTGGCTGTCGCGGACGCTGGCGATCTGTGCTGCGCTGGGCGGCATCATGCTCATCAGCATGTTGATCGCCTGGCGCGCCTGCGCCGGCTCCATGGTATGGAACGGCTGGGCGCCGGCGGCGGCGAGCGTGCCCAGGAAGCCCTGGACCTGTGGGTTGAGCGGCATCGTGTTCTCCTCGGTTCTGCGGTGGTGCTGTTGTGGTTCGCTTGTTATTCGCTTGTCGTTCGTTTACTTGCGGATGTTGCCATCCGCCTCGGTGGCACTGGCCTCCGCCGTGATGGCAATGACGGCTTCCTGCCAGCGGCGCAAGTCTTCCGCATAGGCGGTGAACACGCAGACCTCGCAGCCGTTGTCACAGCAGTCGCCATCGAGCGGGCGCTCCGGTTTCGGAGGCAGGTTCGGCAGGGCGTCGGCATTCATCGGCATGGAGTTGACGGGACGCGGGACACAGCGTCAAGCAGGGGCGAGTCCCGTGCACTGTGCCGTCCGGAGGGGCTGACGGCAAGGCACTTTCGTGTCACCGGCAGCGGCACCGTTTGCGGCTAAGCTGCCTGCTGGGTCCTTCGGTTCGAGAGCGTCCGGATGCGTCAGCCAAGCCATCATTTCGTCGTCTTCGGTGCCAGCAGCTTCGTCGGCCAGTTGCTGACTCGCTACCTGTACCAGCGCCACGGCGTTGGCGGCGAGGTGAAATGGGCGATCGCCGGCCGCTCGACGGCCAAGCTCGATCAACTGCGCCAGTCGCTCGGGGCTGAGGGCCGCAATCTGCCGGTGATCGTCTGCGACGCGGGCGACGAAATCGCGCTGCGCGAGCTGTGCAGCACCACCCGCGTGGTGGTGTCGACCGTCGGTCCGTATGCCTTCTACGGCTCGCCGCTGGTCAAGGTCTGCGCCGAAACCGGCACCGATTACTGCGATCTGACCGGCGAAGTGCAGTGGATCCGCCGGATGATCACCGGCCACGAAGCGACGGCGCAGAAGAGCGGCGCGCGCATCGTCCATTGCTGCGGCTTCGACTCGATTCCGTCCGATCTGGGCGTGCATTTCCTGCAGGCCCAGGCGCGCGCCAGGTTCGGCGTGCCGGCGCAGCGGGTGAAGCTGCGTATCAAGGCCTTCCGCGGTGGTTTTTCCGGCGGCACCGTCGCCAGCCTGATGAACGTGCTGAAGGAAGTCGGCGACGACCCGGGCCTGCGCAAGGAGCTGGGCGACCCGTACTCGATCACGCCGCCGAGCACGGCAGCCAAGCCGCGCCAGCCGGATGTGAACCTGGCCCAGTACGACGAGGACTCTCGCAGCTGGATCGCGCCGTTCGTGATGGCGGCGATCAATACCCGCATCGTCCATCGCTCGAACGGCTTGTCCGGCCAGGCTTATGGTGCGGACTTCCGCTACGACGAAGCGATGATGACCGGCAGCGGCCTGAAGGGCAGGGCGACGGCCTGGGGCATCACCGCCGGGCTCGGTGGCTTCGTGCTGGCGGCCGCGTTGAAGCCGACGCGCGGCCTGCTGGAACGTCATGTGCTGCCGAAGCCGGGTGCAGGGCCGACGCCGGAGGCGCAGGAACAGGGTTTCTTCGACATGCGCTTGATCGGCAAGACTGCCGCCGGCGATAGCCTGCGCTGCAAAGTCACCGGCGATCGCGACCCCGGCTATGGCTCGACCGCGAAGATGCTCGGCGAAGCGGTGGCTTGTCTGGCCTTCGAGGTGCCCAAGGAATCGGTGGCCGGCGGTTTCTGGACGCCGGCGACGGCAATGGGTGATCGCCTGATCTCGCGCCTGAAGGCCCATGCCGGACTGACTTTCGAAACGCTCTGAGTCTTGAAAGGACTCGGCAAGGCCCGAGCCCGAGCCTGGGGTTTCAGATGCGAGTGATGATCGCGTGGTCCCGCTGTAGGCGCAGGTGCGAGATATCGTTGAAGCCGGCGAGCGCCAGGCTGCCGTTCTCGGGGTGGATCTGGAACTCGTGCATCGAGGCGTTCCAGATCTTCCAGACCAGGTTCAGCGAGGTCGCGTTGTCGAGGCCCAGGGCTTCGCGCATCACCGCCGTGATCACGCCACCGGAGGTGAACACCACCAGACGCTCGGCACCTTCCGCAGCGCGGCGCAGGCCGGCGACGCAGCGGGCACAGAAGGCAATCCAGGTCTCGTCGATCGGCACATACGGCGGCAGGCCCTGCATCCATGCACCGACGACGGTGTTGAACACCGGCCGGAATACCGCCTGGTCACGCATCGCCAGATGTGGATCGTCGGCCAGTTCCGGGTGCTGATCGGCAACCAGCGGCAGGTAGGCACGGATCAGCTGGGTGTGGTTGAACTCGTTGAATGCCGGGTCGGTGTCCAAGGCTGCGGGGGCCTGGTCACCGATCACCGCTAGCGCCTGTTCGCCGGTCTTGCGCTGACGCTGCAGCGAGCCGCTGTAGGCGCGGTCGGCGCTGAAGTCGCCAGCCTGCCAATGCTGGCCAAGGGCGATCGCCTGGCGCTCGCCGAGCGGCGACAGGCGATCGTAGTTGGCTTCACCGAACGAGGCTTGGCCATGGCGAACCAGGATGACGGTAGTCACGAATCAATCAGGATGACCGGCGTCCTTGATCAGTGAACGTAGACCGGGCCGACTAGTTCGCTGCCCAGCGTCTTGCCGCTGCTGTCGGCCAGTTCCGGACGCAGGATCACCGTGTAGCGGCCCGCAGCCACGCCCTTGAACGCCAGCACGCGCGGGTTGTTGCCGGACGACCAGGCGCCGCTCGGCGTCTTGCCACGCGAGTCGACCAGCTTGATATGGCTGGCCGCCGCTGCCGGGTCGACCGCGTTGTTGAACATCAGCACCACGGCCTTTTCCGACGAGGCTTCGCCGGCATAGACCAGGCCCAAGCCGGCCGAGGACTGAGTGCCGGTCTTCGACCACCAGCTGGAAATCACGTCGGAACCGTTGCCGGCCTTCGGACGGGCGACGGGCTTGGCAGCCGGCTTGCTGGCGGCCTTGGGCGCATCGCTGCTCGGTGCCGCGGCAACCACCTCGGGCTTCGGCGCCGGCTTCGGCTTGGCGGCCTTCGGGGCAGGCGCAGCGGTCGGGGCCGGTTCGCGGACAGCCGGCGCAGCCGATTCATTGGCAATGCGGGTGGCGACTTCGCTGGCCACGTTCTCGGCAATCTTGCGGGCTTCCTCTTCGCTCAGCGAGGAGTTGTCGCCGCCTGCCGCCGGAGCCACCGGGGTGACCGCGACTGGGGTGCCTTCGTCACGGCCGATGTTCTCGGCAATCTTGCGGGCGTCCGCGTCGGACATCTTCGGCAGAGCCGTGGAGGACTCAGCCGGTGCTTCGGACGGGGCCGTGGCTGGCGCGACTTCGGTCGGCGCTTCCGGGGCCGGAGCGGGCTCGCTGGCGGCAGCCGGCGTTTCGGTGACCGTTTCGCCGGTGGCGGCAGCGGCTTCCGGTGTGGCGGTCTTGCTGCCGCGCGGCAGCAGCATGTTGAGTCCGAAGTAAACGACGACGGCAGTGATGACGACGATGACGACAACACGGCTGAGTTTCATTGCAAACCCCTGTGATGCGGGCGGATCGTTTCCGCTCGCGTTTTTGTGATTTCGTGTGGCGCTGGTCACGCCTGTCGGTTACTGATCCAAGCTGCTTGCAGGCCGCGTGCCTACGGGCCGCGAACCTTGCAGCAGAAATTTGCTGTTGGCGCTGCTGCCCTTGAAAGCTGCTGGAGTTTATGCGAAATGCCCTTGGCCGTCAGTGCGTCGAGCCAGGTGCGGACCGTCATCGCGAAGCGCTGTCCCGCGCAGCGGCCTTGCGGGCCAGCGTATTGCGAGCCGTCGCTTCGGCAGTGATCGCGGCCTGTTCGGCAACGATGCGCGCCATGCGCTCGCGGCGGCTCATCGGCGGGGCTGCGGCAACCGATTCAATCGGCACCACGACCAGACTACTCACCACACTGCTGACGGGGGTTGCAGCGGCCGAAGCAATGCGAACCTGGCTGATCAGCCCGACTGCAGCGGCAAAGGACGCAAGCGACGCGGCGACCACGATGGTGGTTTTTTTCATTGTCAGATCTCCCCTCAACTCGGCTTTACCGATTCAGGCAGGGCTTCATGCAGGATGGCCCGGCGCTGGCGGACTATTGCGCAGCGGGGCCGGTAGCGTCAATCGGGCGAAATTCTCGGTGCCCGATCCCGAAAAAAGAACAGTTGCTGACTGAATCGTGAAATCCGCTGACGCTGTGGCTGATGCGCTGCGATAATGCTTGCCCGTCGTCACGCTTCGGCCTCCCCGCCAGCGCGGCTACGACAGGCAAATTCAGGTTTGATGGCCGTTACGGCGGCCGATGTGATGGAGCTTTCATGAGCGATCGGTATCTCGAGTTCACCCACTCCGCGTTCGGCAAATCCCTGAGCGGCCTGCTCGGCCTGCCCAGCCCGCCGCGCCTGAAGCGGGCCGACGCTGCCTATGCCGCCCGTTCGCTCGGCGGCCAGGCGGTGATGTTCGGTGGCACCACGGCTGGCGCGCTCGCTGCGCCCTTGCTGGTCGCGCTCAGCGAGGCGGGTGCTGCGGTGCAGATCGCCCCTGAACATGTCGGGCTGGCGCGGATCAAGGCGGCGGCAGCGACCTCCGGCGTGGCGCTGAAGACCGAGCCGAATCCCGAGGATCGGGCCGCAGCGGCGTTCGCCTACGTGTTCGATGCCAGCGGCGTCGACGGCCCGGCGCGGCTGCGCGAGCTGTACGACTTCCTGCAGCCTCGAGCCGGCCGCATTCCGGCCAACGGCCGGGTGCTGATCCTGAGTCGCGCGCCGGCTACTGCCGCGACGCCGGCGGCCCAGGCCGCCTTGCAGGGCCTGCGCGGTTTCGTCCGCTCGTTCGCCAAGGAAATCGGCAAGAAGGGCGCAACCGCCAACCTGCTCGAAGTCGCCCCCGGTGCCGACCAGGCGCTGGCCGGGCCGCTGCGCTTTTTCCTGAGCCCGCACTCGGCCTTCATCACCGGCCAGACCCTGCCGCTGAGCGCGCCGCCGGCCGAGGTTGCTGAGCCGTTTCAGCAGCTGCTGGCCGGCAAGGTGGCGATCGTCACCGGTGCTGCGCGCGGCATTGGTGCGGCGATTGCCGCGACCCTGGCCCGCGAAGGTGCCAAGGTGGTCGGCATCGATCGGCCGCAGGAAGAAGGTGCTTTGGGCGAAACCCTGTCGAAGTTCGACGGCTACGGTCTGGCGCTGGACATCACCGCCGCCGATGCGCCGCAGCGCATTGCCGAGGAAATGGTGGCGCGCTTCGGCGGTGTCGACATCGTCGTCCACAACGCCGGCATCACCCGCGACAAGATGCTCAAGAACATGGCCCCGCATCTCTGGGACATGGTCATCGACGTCAATTTCGCAGCAATCCTCAGGATCAACGAGGCTCTGCTGAAGCAGGGTTTGAATGACGGCGCGCGGATGGTCTGCATCTCGTCGATCGGTGGCATCGCCGGCAATGCCGGCCAGACCAATTACGGCGCGACCAAGGCCGGCGTCATCGGTTATGTCGAAGCGATGGCCGCGCAGATGGCCAGTCGCGGCGGGGCGATCAATGCCGTGGCACCGGGTTTCATCGAGACCGTGATGACCGCGCAAATGCCGACCGGCCCGCGCGAAGTCGGCCGCCGTCTGGCCTCGCTGGGGCAGGGCGGACTGCCGATCGACATCGCCGAAGCGGTGACTTTTCTGGCCAGCCCGATGGCAGCGGCCGTCAATGGTCGTACGCTGCGCGTCTGCGGCCAGAATTTCGTTGGCGCCTGACTCTCCCGAAACCACCATGCCGCAACCGAAGCTGATCGCCACGGCGAAGCTGCCGACCCCATTCGCCGTGTTCACCATGCGCGCCTATCGCTCTGTCGATGGCAAGGAACATCTGGCGCTGACGCTTGGTGATCTCAGTGCCACCGACGGCCCGGCACCGTTGGTGCGCGTGCATTCCGAATGTCTGACCGGCGATGCGCTGTTCTCCTTGCGCTGCGATTGCGGCTTCCAGCTGCGCGCGGCGCTGGAAAAGATCGCTGCCGACGGCCGCGGCGTGCTGCTTTACCTGCGCCAGGAAGGCCGCGGCATCGGCCTGGCCAACAAGGTGCGCGCCTACGCGCTGCAGGATGAAGGTGCGGATACCGTCGACGCCAATCATCAGCTCGGCTTCCCGGCTGACGATCGCGATTACAGCCTGGCTGTGGCCATCCTGCGCGACATCGGCCTGTGCCGCATCCGGCTGATGACCAACAACCCGGCCAAGCTCGATGCCCTGGTCAAGGATGGCGTTCAGGTCACCGAACGGGTCGGCATCGAACGCGGCCGCAACCCGTACAACGAGGGCTACCTCGATACCAAGATGCTCCGCATGGGCCACCTGATCGGAGCCAAGGGCGAGTCGTGAGCGAGCGAGGCACGCCACCGCTGCCGCCCAAGCCGGTCAAGTCGTCCGGCCCGGCGGTCGTACCAGGGCCAGTTGTCGCGCCCAGCCTCGAAGCAAGCGCTGATTCAATTCCGGAAGTTTCGCCAGCCTCGGGGCCCGCGTCAGTGTCGGTCACCGCCCAGGTGCGCGGCGTGGTTCGCGAGATCGCCACCCTAGGCATTTCCACCGTGCGCCTGACCCGCGGCTTCGCGCCGCTGGTGGCGCTGCTGACCGATGAGCAGGACAGCTCGCGCGAAGATCTCGAAGCGGCGATCGATCGCATTTTCGAAGCGCTCTACGTGCACCCGTTGCTCAAGCACACCGGCCGCCTGACCCAGGCGCTGCGTCGCCGCCGGCTGATTCCCGATCAGCAGTCGACCGAGGACCTGATCCGCTTCGTCGTCGAGCAGATCGTGGCGCGCAGCCCGATGCCGGTGCCGGACGCGCTGGTCAACGAGTTCTGGAATTTCTTCAACGAGCTGTTCGAAGCGCCCGAGCTGAAAGGCCTTGGCGAGATGAGCCTGGACATGGTGCGGCTGGTGCTGCGCACCTACGAGCCGCTGCTGCTGGAAATCGTCAACCTGCTGAAGGCCGGCCGGCGCTTCAACCAGTGGCAGCTCAACGAGCTGCTGAAGCGCGCCGCGCAGGTGAAGACCGATGCCGCCATCGTCCGCCGGCAGATTCGCGCGCTGCGCTACATCAAGCCGTTCTTCGCCGCCGATCCGAAAGACTACAAGGCGCAGGCGCAGATCATTGCCCGGATGGTCAACGAGTTCGGGCCGTTCTTCGTCAAGATGGCCCAGGTCGCCGCCGCCAATGCCGATTTCCTGCCCGAGGAAATTGCCCGCGAGCTGATGGTGTTCCACGAAGACGTGGCGCCGATGACCGCCGATGAAGTGCGTGCCGCCTTCGTCGAGTGCTACGGCAAGCCGCCGGAGAAGTTCTACCTCGGCTTCGAGGCGGACAAGCCGCTGAAGTCGGGCTCGATCGGCTCGGTCTATCTGGCCAAGAAACCGTTCTATGAGGACGGCCGCGAAGTGCTGCGACCGGTGATCATCAAGGTCGGTCGCCACAACATCGACCGCGAGTTCGCGATCGGCAAGATGGTGCTCGGTCTGGCGATCATGTCGACCCAGTACTGGGCACCGCATTCACGCCTGGCGCCGTTCCTGCGCGCAATGCAGGAGCAGGTCGACGAGTTCGTCGCCGGCTTCATCGAGGAACTCGATTTCGAGGCCGAGGCCGCCAACCACGAGCGCTTCTACCAGCGCAGCCTACGCGGTACCGATCTGTGGCAGGTGCCGGAGCTGTATGGCAGCTCGCGGCGAATCCTGGAAATGGAATACCTCGGCGATGCGCTGAGCCTCGGCCGGGCGCTGAACCGCCTGCCGCGCCGCGACCGCCGTGCGTTCCAGGGCAAGGTCATCGAACAATTGACCTGCACCGTGCTCTTCCACGTGCTGGTCTATCGCGAAGTGCATGGCGATCTCCATCCGGGCAACCTGATGGTTGGCACCGATGGCCGCCTGAACCTGATCGACTGGGGCAATGTCGTCGATCTCAACGGCAAGTGGCGGCCGGTCTGGGACTACCTTGCCGGTGCGATCCTCGCCGACACCGCGCTGCTCACCGACGCGCTGATCCAGATCTCGACGCACCCCGAAGACAACCGCATGCGCTGGCACGAGATTCGCCAGTTGCTCGACGACACCTTGCGCAAGAAAGGCGTCACGCCGCTGACCCCACGCAGCTTCATCCACGAGTTGCGCGCCGGCGGCATCGACGGCCTGCATCGCCGTGGCCAGACCGTGTTGCAGCTGATGGCCAACAGCCAGCAGGCGGGACTGGTGCTGCGGCGTGATTTCCTGCATCTGTCGCGGGCCTTGATGGCCCTGGTCGGCAGCTACGGCACGCTCTACGAAGGCGATAGCCGACGCAGGCTGTTCGGCGATCTCGCCCGGGTGGTGCTGCGCCTGCCGTTCACCCTGGGCCGCGATGTGCTGCGCCAGGAATTGCGCGATCTGCCGTGGCACCTTGGGCGCTTCAAGCGCAGCCCGGAGCGGCTGCCGAAAGTGCCGGTGCCGATGATGACGCCACTGCCGCAGCGTGCCGGCCCGCCGCCGGGTGTGTTGACGGCAGGGAGCTGATCGCCTTGCCGGACGCTCGTCTGCCGATGACTTGCCGATGATTTTCCTTTTGATGGCCCCGCTTGATGGCCCAGGTTTGATGCCGCGATGAAAGCTTACCGACTGGCCCGCAGTGCGCTGTTCGCACTCGATGCCGAACGCTCCCACGAGTTGACGATGGCGCTGCTGTCGCGCCATCCGGCTTCCGGCGGCCTGCTGTCCGGCCGCATCGTCGCTGATCCGGTTCGGCTGATGGGTCTCGACTTCCGCAACCGCATCGGCCTCGCCGCCGGCCTCGACAAGAACGGCGAAGCGATCGAAGCCTTCGATCGCATGGGCTTCGGTTTCATCGAAGTCGGCACCGTGACGCCGCGGCCGCAGCCCGGCAATCCTCGGCCGCGGATGTTCCGGCTACCGTCGGAGCGGGCGCTGATCAACCGCCTCGGCTTCAACAACCAGGGCGTCGATGCGCTGGTCAAGCGCGCTGGTCGCGTCCGTCGCCACGCGGTGCTCGGCATCAACATCGGCAAGAACGCCGATACGCCGATGGAGCAGGCCGAACTCGACTACCTGGCCTGCCTGCACAAGGTTTACGCGGTGGCCGACTACCTCACCGTCAATATTTCCTCGCCGAACACCAAGGGCCTGCGCGAACTGCAGCAGGCCAGCCGTTTCGATTCGCTGCTGTCCGCACTCGGCGATGCCCGCGAACAACTGACCGCCCGCTACGGCGTGCGCCGGCCGATCCTGGTCAAGATCGCGCCGGACATCGACGAGGAAGCGCTGATCGGCATCGCCGATGCCGCGCGCCGTCACGGCATCGACGGCCTGATCGCGACCAACACCACGATCACCCGCGACGCCGTCGCCGGACTGCCGCATGCACACGAGACCGGCGGCCTGTCCGGCGCGCCGCTGCTCAAGGCTTCGAACGCGATCCTTGCGCGGCTGCGTGAACGGCTTGGCCCGGACTACCCCCTGATCGGCGTCGGCGGCGTGATGTCGGGTGCCGATGCCGCCGCCAAGCGGGCTGCCGGTGCCGACCTGGTGCAGATCTACACCGGCCTGATCTATCGCGGCCCGAGACTGGTGCCGGAATGCGCGCGGGCCCTGCGCGACGCTGCCACGGCGGTCTGAGCGGTTTTCCGGCGGATCGTTTCGCTACACTCTCACCCTTCGCAAAGAACGGACTCTTCGGCATGACCTCTCAAATCCGCCACTGGCTGGCGCTGCTTGGCTGTGCAGCCTCCTTGGCAGCTCCGCAGGCGATGGCACTTTCGACCGGTGATCCGCAAGACCAGGGCAAGTTCTACCTGGGCGCGTCCGGTGCTTACGAGTTCGGCGACGGCCAGCGTGATTCGAAGAACGGCTACGGCTTCCAGGGCACGGCGGGCTGGGCGTACAACGACCACAGCTCGCTGGAACTGTCGTTCCTCGGCGTGCAGCGCAAGCGCGATATCGATGGCCGCAAGGACTATCGCAATTCGCTGATGCTCGACTACGTCTACGACTTCGGCCTGTTCGAGTTCATCACTCCGGCGCTGCCACGCTTCAAGCCTTATCTGCTGACCGGCGGCGGTGCCGTGCTCGAAGACGTGCGCGGCGACAGCCATGTCCATCCGGCGCTGAATGTCGGTGCCGGCGTGCTGGTGCCGCTGCATTTCGGTTCCTGGGATTGGGGCTGGGGACTGCGCACCGAGGTCAAGGCCCTGGCCCAGTACAACGCTCGCGATTCCGCACCCGCGAACGAAAATTTTCTGGTCGATTTCCAGGTGCTGGTCGGCCTGAATATTCCGCTGTCGTTCGGCTCTAGCCGTAAAGCGCCGCTGCCGCCGGAAGACTGCGCAGTCGCGGTAGTCGATCCGGTGACCGGCCGTCAGGACTGCCTCGCCGATTCCGATCGCGACGGCGTGCAGGACGCCAAGGACCAGTGCCCGGATACCGTCGCGGGCACCGTGGTCAACGAAGTCGGCTGTGCGGCCGACAACGGCGATACCGACCATGACGGCGTGTTCGATATCGGCGACCAGTGCCCGAACACCGCTGCCGGCCTCGCGGTCGACGGTCAGGGCTGCGCGGTCGAGCAGACCATCAGCCTGCAGTCGGTGACCTTCGAAACCGCGTCGGCGGTGTTGACCGGTCAGGCGACGACGGTGCTCGATGGCTTTGCCCGCGCGCTGTCCGGCCAGGGCAACATCAAGGCCGAGATTGCCGGCCATACCGACAACGTCGGCAACGCCAGCTTCAACATGGCGCTGTCGAAGCAGCGTGCCGAAGCCGTGCGTCAGTACCTGATCGCCAAAGGCGTGGCCGGCAATCTGCTGACCACCCGTGGTTACGGTCAGGAACAGTCGGTGGCTGCGAACGACGATGAAGCCGGTCGCGCGATGAACCGCCGGGTCGATTTCCGCATCGTTCTTGAATGAGCAGCAAATGACCGACGACATCGCCTCGCCGTGCGTCGGCACCTGCAAGCTCGATCCGCAATCGGTCTGCATCGGCTGCGGGCGGTCGATCGCGGAGATTGCCGAGTGGTCGAAAGCCGGTAATCCGCGCCGCCTGGTGATGGTCGAGAACGCGCGGCTGCGCCTGGCGACGATGACCCGGCTGCGGGTCAATCTGCGGGTGCTGTCGTGAGCCAGCACAACCGCGACATCCGGCTCGATGTCTTCCGTCATCGCCTGCCGCTGGATGTCCGCTGGGGCGATGTCGACATGCTCGGCCACGTCAACAACGCCAAATACTTCACCTACGACGAATCGAGCCGCGTCGCCTATTTCGAGCCGTTCGGTGCCGACGATCCGCGCATGTGGAAGGACTACGGGCTGATCCTGGCGTCGATCGGTGCCGACTTCATCCAGCAGGTGCATTACCCGGCGCAGCTCACCATCGGCACGCGGATCACCAAGATCGGCCGCAGCAGCATGAACACCTTGAGCGGCCTGTTCGTCGGTGATCAGCTGATGGCCACGGTGCGCGGCGTGCTGGTCTGGTTCGATTACCTCGACCAGAAAGCGATGCCGGTGCCGGAGCACATCCGCGCCGCGATCCGTGCCCGTGAAGCGGTGGCGCCGGAAGAGTAGTTAAGAGTAGGGGCCCGCGAAGGCCTTATTTGACGATCTCCTCGATCGCCGTGACCCTGTCGTCGACGAACACCACGCGCATCTTTTCGTCGGCATTGTTGCCGTAGGTGCTCAGGCCGATGCCGCCGCCGACATTGCCCGATCCGCCGCCGAGCCCGAAGCCGAACGACGGGCCGGTGCGCGCGCTGTAGCTCCACACTTCCTCGCTGCCGGTGGCCGTGGTGCGATTGAAGCGGCGGCGCGGTTGGCCCAGCGCGATCAGCGCCTGTTCCTGGGTGTAGCCGATGCCGATCTGGCCGGCCGCCAATTTCTGCTGTACCTCGGCCGGATAGCTTTCGTAGGCCGACTTCTGGTCGTCGATACGCGAAGCCGGTGAACTGCAGGCAGCAAGCAGCACGGCGGCGGACAGCAGCGGCAATCGGAACAGGGACTTGGCGGGCATGAGCGTCGGCATCCTGGGCTGTGAAACGAATGAGGTGGGTGCTAGATTCTGAGACCGCGTGACCAGCCTCGCGGTTCGCGAGGCTGGTCACGCGCCAATCAAGGGGTCAGGCTGCGCGCCTGTTCGGCGGCATTGCCGGTGTAGCTGCCTGGCGTCAGCGCCAGCAAGCGTGCCTTGGCATCGGCCGGCAGCTCCAGCCCTTCGACGAAGGCCCGGATCGCCGCGCCATTGAGGCGCTGGCCGCGAGTCAGCTTCTTCAACTGTTCGTAAGGCTCCGGCAGGCCGTAGCGGCGCATCACGGTCTGGATCGCCTCACCCAAGACTTCCCAGTTGTCGTCGAGATCGGCAGCCAGCTTGGCCGGATCGGCATCGAGCTTGGACAGGCCTTTTTCGAGCGCCTGGAAGGCGATGATCGAATGGGCGACGCCGACGCCGAGATTGCGCAGCACGGTGGAATCGGTGAGGTCGCGCTGCAGTCGCGAGATCGGCAGCTTACTCGTCAGGTGTTCCATGACCGCATTGGCGATGCCGAGATTGCCTTCGGCGTTCTCGAAGTCGATCGGGTTGACCTTGTGCGGCATGGTCGACGAACCGACTTCGCCTTCGACGGTGCGCTGCTTGAAGTAGCCCACCGAAATGTAGTTCCAGACATCGCGCGAGAAGTCGATCAGGATGGTGTTCGCACGCATCAGTGCGTGGAAGTAGCGAGCGACGAAATCGTGGTTCTCGATCTGCGTGGTGTACGGGTTCTGGACCAGACCCATGCCTTCGATCAGCGCTTCCGACAGCGCCGGCCAGTCGACCTC
Organism: Nevskia sp.; assembly: GCA_030694365.1. Classification (GTDB taxonomy): domain Bacteria; phylum Pseudomonadota; class Gammaproteobacteria; order Nevskiales; family Nevskiaceae; genus Nevskia. Next base: position 17,928 of record JAUXYM010000069.1, read on the forward strand.
CGGATAGGCGATGGTGTGCGCGTTGTAGTTGCCGACCGCGCCATTGGCCTTGCCGAACAGCGCCACGGTAGCCAGCTGGTTGCGCTCGATGATCAGGCGATGCGCGAACACTGCGATCTCCTTGCCCAAAGTGGTCGGGCTCGCCGGCTGACCGTGGGTGCGGGCCAGCATCGGCAGCTCGCCGTACTGATGGGAAATCCTGGTCAGGGTGCCGATCAGCTTGTCGAGCGCCGGCAGCAGCACCAGTTCGCGGGCATCACGCAGCATCAGGGCGTAGGCGAGGTTGTTGATGTCCTCGCTGGTGCAGGCGAAGTGGATGAATTCGCTGATCGCCGACAGCTCGGCGTGGCTCGCGACCTGCTGCTTCAGGTAGTACTCGACGGCTTTGACATCGTGATTGGTGGTCGCCTCCAGCGCCTTGACCTTGGCCGCTTCGGTGACATCGAGGCCATCGCAGATTTCGCTCAGGCGGGCCTGGGCGGAAGCGGATAGTGCCGGCACTTCCGGGATGCCCGGATGGGCGGCCAGCGCCTGCAGCCAGCGCACTTCGACTTCGACCCGGTAACGGATCAGGCCGTATTCGCTGAAGATCAGGCGCAGGCCCTGGGTCTTGTCGGCGTAGCGGCCGTCGATCGGTGAGATGGCGGTCAGACTGCTGAGATTCATTCGGAGCTCGTACTCGAAAAGTGTCGCGCGCGAAAACCCGCGGCGAGGGCGGGATTTTACGCGAGCTATCGTTGCGCGAAGAAAATCAAAATAGTGCTCACGCAGAGAAGGCAAAGCCGCAGAGAGAAACAAAACCAGGAAAAAGCTTTTTCAAAAGGCTTCTTGATTAGAAACGAAGCTCAGCCGAAGAAGGCAAAGTCCTTCTCCTTCCGGGACAAGGGTTGGGATGAGGGACTTTCCGGCTGAGAAATCCTTTGCTTGAGAGTCCCTCACCCCCGCCCATCTCCCGAAGGGAGAGGGGAGACAAGCCAATCCGAGGCCGGCTGAAGTTCATTGCTAATCAAGAAAGGCTTTTTCGCCTTGGCTTTTCTCTGCGTCTCTGCGTTCTTTACGTGAGACATCGCTTCTTCTGTTGCCACAGGCCCAGCCGGCGATTCGCGTCGTCGGCCGTGATTCGCTACCGTCCGACACATTCTTCAGGCCGGTAGCCGGTGGTCATGGCCAAACAGCGCATCGAGCATGACAGCATGGGCGAGGTCCGGGTGCCGGCCGAGGCCCTGTGGGGCGCGCAGACCCAGCGCGCCGTCGACAACTTCCCGGTCTCGGGCTTGAAGATGCCGCGCGGTTTCATCCGCGCGCTGGGCCTGATCAAGGCCACCGCTGCCGAGGTCAATGCCGAACTCGGCCTGCTCGATGGCGCCGTCGCCCAGGCGATCGTCGCCGCCAGCCTTGAAGTCGCCGCCGGCCGCCATGACGCGCAGTTTCCGATTGACGTCTTCCAGACCGGTTCGGGCACCTCGAGCAACATGAACGCCAACGAGGTCATCGCCCGGCTGGCGGCTTCGGTGCTCGATGTCGCCGTGCACCCGAACGATCAGGTCAACCTCGGCCAGTCCTCGAACGACACCATTCCGACCGCGATCCACGTCGCCGCCGTCCTCGCGGTTCGCGAAGACCTGCTGCCGGCCTGCAAGCAACTGGCGAAGCAGATCGAGCGCAAGGGCAAGGCGCTGCGCGGCGTCACCAAGACCGGCCGCACCCATCTGATGGATGCGATGCCACTGCGCTTCGATCAGGAACTCGGTGCCTGGGCCAGCCAGATTCGCGATGGCAGCGCGCGGATCAAAGCGGTGCTGCCGCGCCTGCAGCGGCTGGCGCAGGGCGGCACCGCAGTTGGCACCGGCATCAACGCCCATCCGAAGTTCGCCGCCAAGTTCGCCAAGCGGTTGGCCAAGCGCTGCGCGGTGGCCTTCGTGCCGGCACCGAACCTGTTCACGGCGATGGCCACGCAGGACACGGCGGTGGAACTGTCCGGCCAGCTCAAGACCCTGGCGGTGAGCCTGACCAAGATCGCCAACGATCTGCGCTGGATGAACTCCGGCCCGCTCGCCGGCCTTGGCGAAATTCGCCTGCCGGCGCTGCAGCCGGGCTCCAGCATCATGCCGGGCAAGGTCAATCCGGTGATTCCCGAGGCAGTGGCGATGGTCTGCGCCAAGGTCATCGGCAACGACACGACCATCACCATCGCCGGCCAGAGCGGCAGCTTCCAGCTCAATGTGATGCTGCCGCTGATCGCCCACGATCTGCTGCAGTCGATCAGCCTGCTGGCCAACGCGGCGCGGCTGCTCGGCGACCAGGCGATTGCTGGCTTCGAAGTCGATGAAGCGCGCATCGCTGAATCACTGTCGCGCAACCCGATCCTGGTCACCGCGCTGAACGCGGTGATCGGCTACGAGAAAGGGGCTGCTATCGCCAAGCAGGCCTATCGCGAAAACCGGCCGCTGCTGGAGGTGGCGCTGGCGCAGACCAGTTTGAGCGAGGCTGAACTTCGGGCGCTGCTCGATCCGGCGGCCTTGACCGAGGGCGGCATCAAAGGTGGAGTAGGGGCAGGCGGCTGAGGCAAGGCTAAACTTCGCGCCCTGCCTCAAAAAAACAACCGCAGCAAACGATGACCAGCGAATACATGCTGTACCGGGCGCGGCCGCAGTTCGGCACCTTCAACACCTGGCAGAACCCGCATTTCGAGCCGCTAGGCACGGTCGAGGAGCTGGCCGTGGCGATCCGCAATCTGTTCGCCACGCCGTTGCGCTGGAGCCGTTACGACGAAGGCGGCTGGGTGTTCGCCGACGGCAAGGACGATGGCCATACGGTCGACCTGATGTTCCGTGCGGCGGCCCACGGCGCAGTCGATTACCTGGTGATCCGCAAGGGTGCTGGACCGACGATCGTCAAGCTCGTCGAATGGCTGGATCTGAACTTCGTCTTCGATCCGGTTCGGAACAAGTATCTCGATCCCTATCACTGCGATGCCGCCGGTCAGCCGCTGATCGGCAAAGGCGTTTACGAGCTGACGGCGGAGCGGCGGCTCGCAGTCTGATGGCGCTTAAACCGTCAGCACCGTCGCGCCGCTGGTCTGCCGTGATTCCAGCGCGATCTGTGCCTGGGCGGCATCCCGTAGCGGGTAACGCTGCTTGATCTGCGGCTCGATGACGCCGCTGGCGATCGCGGCGAACAGCGCGTTGGCGGCGGCATCCAGTTCGGCGCGGGTGCTGGTGTAGTGGGCGAGGGTCGGCCGGGTGAAGAACAGCGAACCCTTTTCGGCGAGCAGCACCGGCTCGAACGGCGCGGCCTTGCCGGAGGCATTGCCGAACGATACGAACAGCCCGCGCGTTCTCAGCGAATCGAGCGAGCCGGCGAAGCTGTCCTTGCCGACCGAGTCATAGACGACATCGACGCCGCGTCCAGCGGTCAGGCGGCGCACTTCGCGGGCCACGTCCTGTTCGCGATAGAGGATCACCTCGTCGCAGCCAGCGGTTTTCGCCAGCACCGCCTTGCCCGCCGAGCCGACGGTGCCGATCACCCGCGCACCAAGCCGCTTCGCCCATGGCACCAGAGCCGAGCCGACGCCGCCAGCCGCTGCATGCACCAGCAGGGTTTCGCCGGGCTGCACGGCGTGGGTCAGGTGCAGCAGGTAGTAGGCGGTCATGCCTTTCAGCATCAGCGCGGCGGCGGCTTCATCGCTGACCGTGTCCGGCACCTTCACCAGCCGCGCGGCTGCGAAGTTGCGCAGTTCGCTGTAAGCGCCGAGCGGGCCGGTGCCATAGGCGACGCGATCGCCGACCGCAAAGCCGCTGACCTCGGGGCCGAGCGCGATGATCACACCGGCCGCTTCCTGGCCCAGGCCATGCGGCAGCGGCGCCTTGTAGACACCGGCGCGGAAGTAGGTATCGATGAAGTTCAGGCCGATCGCCGTATGGCGCAGCTGCACTTCACCGGGGCCGGGCGGTGGCAGCGTCTCGTCGAAGCTTTCGAGAACTTCGGGGCCACCGTGCTGGCGAATGCGGATGCTCAGGCTCATCGGGCTAGAATGGGTCTCAAGTGAAGCCGCAGTGTAATGGCGTCGCGGCAAGCTTCGATCAGGTTCGAGCGGTTCCAGCTGCATCGGACGCCGAACCTGCAGAAGCCGTTGCGGCCGCGCTGGCTCCGAACCCATGAGTCTGGCTGCGGTCTCACTCCCGCCATTTCCCCCGATCTGGAATCCGATGACCCGTTTCAGTTTTCGCCGTCTGAGCTTTGTGGGTTTCCTGCTCTGCGTTTCCGGCCTGGCTTTCGCCCTGGTGCTGCAGCACGGTTTCGGGCTGGAGCCTTGCCCGATGTGCATCTTCCAGCGCGTCGCCATGGCCGCTGCCGGCCTCTGCTTCCTCGGTGCCGCGCTTCATGCACCGACCGCTGGCGGCCGCCGCGTCTGGTCGATACTGGCGCTGCTCGGTGCCTTGGTCGGCGCTGGCATCGCCGCCCGTCACGTCTGGCTGCAGGGTTTGCCGCCCGGTGAAGCCCCGGCCTGTGGCCCGACCCTGGATTACCTGCTCGGCATGCTGCCGGTCGCCGAAGTCGTGCAGATGGTGCTGAAGGGCGACGGCAACTGCGCGAAGATTGATGCCGCGTTCCTCGGCATCAGCCTGCCGGGCTGGACCCTGGTCGCCTTCATCGGCTTGAGCCTGTACGCGCTGCTGCTGCCAAGCCTGGCGCGCCGCCATTCGATCTTCGCCTGACCCTCTTCCGCTATTTTCGAACCGAGCTGAATGCCCATGTCCAAGACCCAGAATCAGATGATCGCCACCACCGACGTTTCCGACGCCCATCCCGACGCCCAGGTGGCCGAGCCGGTGTTCGCCGATTTCGGCGGCAAGCTCGACTTCCACGGCCCGATCAAGACCTTGAAAGTGTTCGAGGACAACGCCCAGGTGCGCGCCGTGCTCGAAACGCCGGGCAAGGGCCGGGTGCTGGTGGTCGACGGTGGTGGTTCGCCGCGCTGCGCGCTGGTCGGCGGCAACCTCGGCGTGCTCGGCGTCAAGAACGGCTGGGTCGGCATCGTCGTCTACGGCTACATCCGCGATTCGGTCGAAATCTCCGACCAGGACATCGGCATCAAGGCCATCGGCACCCATCCGCGCAAGAGCGAGAAGGGCTTGCATTCGGCGGTCGAAGACAAGGTTCTGGAATTCGCTGGCGTCCGTTTCAAGCCGGGTGCCTACCTGTATGCCGATGCTGATGGCATCGTCGTCACCGATCAGCCGGTGCACAACCGCTGAGCACGACATGAGGCTCCGTCCGGCCGGCTTCCGTCGGCTGACAGCAACACGCGGCGGCACGCTGCGTGCAGCCCTTCGTCCTTACCTGAAAACCGGAACGCCTATCCGCTGTGCGTGATTTCCGCATCTCCTTTTTAGTCACCGCGATCTGCCTGATCGCCGCTGGCGTCTGGGGCCATCAGACCGAACTCGGGCTGGCCTCGGCGCTGTGGCTGACCTTCGTGCTGGCAGTGCTGGAAGTGTCGCTGTCGTTCGACAACGCCGTGGTCAACGCCGGCGTGCTGAAGGACATGAACGAATACTGGCGGCGGCTGTTCCTGACCGTCGGCATCCTGATCGCCGTGTTCGGCATGCGCCTGGTGTTTCCGATCGTCATCGTCTCGGTGGCCACCGGCCTCGGCACCTGGCCGGTCGTCGACATGGCCCTGAACCGGCCGGACGAATACAGCGCCGTGCTCAGCAATGCCTATCCGGCGATCGCGGCGTTCGGCGGCATGTTCCTGCTGCTGGTGTTCCTGAACTTCCTGTTCAACGACAAGCGCCAATTGCACTGGCTGGGCAGCAGCGAACGCTGGCTGGCCAGCCTCGGCCGCATCGAAAGCGTGGCGGTGCTGGTGTCGCTGATCACCCTGTTTGGCACCCGCTGGTTCCTGCCCGATGTCGTCGAGGACGACGTGTTGGTGGCCGGGCTGGCTGGCGTGATCCTGTACATCGCCGTCGACGCCCTCGGCAGCCTGTTCGGCGAGTCGGGTGCCACCGTCGCCAACGGCGTCAAGCGCAGCGGCTTCGCGGCGTTCATGTATCTGGAAGTGCTGGACGCTTCGTTCTCCTTCGATGGCGTCATCGGCGCCTTCGCGATCACCCGCGACGTGGTCATCATCATGCTCGGCCTCGCCATCGGCGCGATGTTCGTCCGTTCGATGACGGTTTATCTGGTCAACAAGGGCACGCTTGACGAGTACGTGTTCCTCGAACATGGCGCGCATTATGCGATCGGCATGCTGGCGGTGATCATGATCGCCGGCACCGTCGTCCATGTGCCGGAAGTGCTCACCGGGCTGCTCGGTATCGCCTTCATCGGGGCATCGGTTTGGAGTTCGATTCGCTACAACAAGCGTCAAAGTTCTCGGGCTTCTCAGCCGTAAGAGAAATTGCCTGGCGTCGCATGGCAGTGGGCTGCCAGATGGCGTGACGCCGGGGCGCTGGATGCGCGAGGATAAGGTGCAGGCGGGTAGATTCTGGAATCTATGGTCATGAAGCAGCTTGCGATAACCCTCAAACCCGACGTGCCCTGCGACCTTGGCGCGCGCCTGACCTTGCTGGTCACCGAACTGGCGGACAAGTGGCTGGCACCGGATCGCAGCCCGCTGACCCAAGCGTCCATCCTGCTGATTACCCGTCACCGCTCGGTTCTGATCGTGCTGACCTCGCATGATCCGTTGGCGTCGTGGCGGCAGTATGAGTTCTGGTATCTGGGCGCGCGGCCGTCGGAAGTGAGGTTGTCGATTCGGCGGAAACAGGATTGTTGAGGGCTGCGTTGGCTGGGAGGCCTGGCTTGATCCGCCTGCGGTTTCTTTTGTTGACGTCGGTGCACTATTCCGCGCTTTTGCAGGGATAATTTTCTTCAAACACTGATTCAAAAATTCTAGGCCGGCATCATCGGCCGGCGAATGCCGATCAGCCCTAGCAACTGGTCGCGACGCAGGAAGGCAATCAGCGCACAGCACAGCCAGACCAGGCAGGCCATCGCGAACAACTGGCCGCCATCGAAGCTGCCATCGGCATTGCGCACCGACACGCCGAGCGGCGTGAACAGATGGAACATGATCGCGCCGCTGATCACGCCCAGACCGAGCAGCGCACCGAGGCCCTGGATGCGCGGGCGGGCAGCCAAGGTGCCGAACAGGATCAGGCTCGATGCGACCAGTTCGGCGGAGCCGACGACATAGGCGCTGAACAAACCGCCCGGCGCGAACAGGCCGGGGAAGCCGAGGCTGGCCGCCCAGGGATCGAGCTTCTCCTCGAAGATGTAGATGGTTTCGACGTTGCGGGTGAATTTGTAGAACAGCGATTGCACGAACATGAAACAGACGAACAGCGCCGGCAGCTTGATGGCGTGTTTCCGGATGAAGTCCATGAGCTTGCTCCTGTGGCACCGGTGGCCCCTGTGGGCCGGAGCCTGCAGCTTGCGCGTCGGCGACGGCCGCAGCCAGTGGTCTGCGTACAGGCTTTGCTACCGATCGTTCATCGTCGCCATGCGGCCGGCAGCCCGGCTTGCAGGCCGCTCAGAACCAGCGTTCGCCGCGCTTCATGTCGGCCCGCCACAGCTTCAGCAGGTCGATGAAGCTGATCGTCGGCTCGCCCGCTGCGGCATTGGCTTCGCCGATCTCGATCGCCAGCTTCCACTGGGCGATCATCGCGCGCCACGCGGTCAGCAGCGGCGTGCCCGGATGGTAGATGTGAGCCGATTCGGCGGTGACGCCGTTCATCTCCATCACCTTGATGCCGCGCCCGTTGCGCAGCGCTTCGTCATCCGGGCAGCGCAGGTCGATACGGCCGAAGTGATAGCCGGGCACGGCGTCGACGATCGCGGTCATCGCCAGCCGCAGCGGCTCGGTTTTCAGTGCATGGCCGTCGAGAAACAGCGAGCCTCGGCAATGGGCGCCGATCTCGACCAGCGGCACCACTTCCCCATCGGCCGGAACGTCATCGAGCCTGCCGGCGAAACGCTGGAACAGGCCCGCGGCGATCAGCCGGGCACGCGAGTCATCGAGGATCAGCTCGCCGAGCGAGTGGCGGCCGTCGCCGGTGACGGTCGGGAAGCACTTGTTGACGATCGACAGCAGTTCGACTCTCGCGGTCTTCGGATCGCGGTAGACGAATACGCCGAACTCGGCACCGCTGATATGCCGCTGGGCGACCACATCATCCAGCGCCGCAGCAAGATAGTCCGCCCCCTGCGCTTCGCTGCGGATCACGGCAACCCCGCGACCGCGCTGGCCGATATCCGGCTTCAGCACCAGCGGATAACCCGGCCCCGCCGCGACGAAACGGCGCAGCGCTTCGAGGCGTTCGGCGTGCGACAGGGCCACCGGCAGCATGGTGAACTCGGCGACGTAGTCCGGTGCCTTGGCCTGCAGCGGCTGAAGCGCGTCCTGCTTGGTCTCGCCGACGATGCCGCTGGCCTTCAGGCAGGGATTGGCGGCGGTCACCGCCATGAACGGCGTGGCCCGTGCCGAGCGGGCAAAAATGTAGACGACGATCGGCGGATAGAACGCCCAGGACGGCCAGAATTCCCAGCGCGCGAGCCGCGACAGCTGGATGCCGAGCCGATCACGCCAGGTGGTCTGGAAGCGCGCCGTGGCCACCGGTTCGGCCGCCGGACTGTTCATGGTGGCCGGTCGCCGAAGCCGATCAAGCCGCCCATCAGACCCATGGTCAAGCCTGGTGCTCGCGCTCGTAGCGGAGCGTCGCGGCCGCCTTGCCGACGCTTTCGGGCAGGGTCAGGCCCTGCGGCTTCAGCACCAGACGCAGCAGCGCGTAGTGGTGAACGGCATGACCGGCGACGAACAGCAGTTCGCGCAGCGGGGTTGATCCGCTGACGAAGCGGTCAGCGCCGGCCACGCCGCCATCGAAAGCCACGGCGATGGTTTCCGGCCACGGGCGATCGAGCCGCGCCGTCAGGCCTTCGGCCAGACGTTCACAACGGGCCTTGGCGATGCCCGGGTCACGCTCGACGCTGCGGTCCCGGCTGCGGTTGTCGTAGTCGACGACGCCTTGATCGATGCCGGTCAGCAGGGCTTCGTAGTGCTCGATGATGTGGCGCAGATGCGGGCCGATCTGCTCATCGAAGCGCAGGCCCGCGCGTTCGGAAATTTTGGCGATGCCAGCGCCCTGGCGGAGCATGTCGATCGCATAGGAAACGGCGCGGCCAAGCGGGTCACGCGCGTGCATGCGGACCTCCGAGCGGAGTCGTCGCGGCCACGGGCCGGCAGCGTTTCAGCGCCAGCGTCCAGGCATCGTCGGCATTCTCTCGATACATCAGCATGGAATAGATAACGGCGAAACCAATGGTCGGCGCCAGGCCTGGCGCCAAGGTCAGCAAGATACTCGGCGTGCCAATGAACAGATGCACGCTGATCAGCAGGGTGTAGGTAAGCGTCAGGCTGCCGGTGATCGCCAACAGCGCGCCGCGTTTCGGCGTGCTGGGCAGCCAGAACAGCGCGCGCATCAGCGCAACGCAGCTCATGGTGATGATCACGCTCATCGTCCAATGCGCCACGCCGATCAGCACGGCACGCGGCCAGCCGACGTGGCGGTTCACGAACAGCGCCCAAAGGCCATAGGCCATCGCCCCTAGAACAGCGCCCAGCGGGCTGTCCATCAGGCGATAAAGGCCTCCCGGAAAACGATCTCGCATCCCTCACAACTCCGAACGAGCGCCCTGTGCGCCGTTATGACCTACCTTGCCGCCAGGGACTCAGCACGGGCTATACCCGGAAGGTCCGAATTCATGCTCGATCCTGCCTGTGACTTCAGGTATCAGGATCCAGCAGCTAAGCGGGTGTTATTTGAGCAATATTCTAACTTGCTTGCGCCATCGTCCATGCCTGCTCCCACGGACAGCGCGCAGCGGCAACTTCGGCGGGCTTACTCGGCTTCGGCAGGCGCTTTCAGCAGACCGCTGTATTGCCTGTCCGCAGCCGCCTTGTAGCCGGGTATGTCCTTCTGCCACAGCTTGCTGACCTTCTCGTTGTAGTTCAGGTACAGCTTGCCATCGACCACCGACCAGGCCGATGGTTCGGTCGGTGCCAGATGGCCCTTGGCGGTGCCATAGGCGCAGTAACCGCCGTACTGCGGCGCGTATTTCGCCGGCTCGGCCTTGAAGCGATCGAGATTGGCCTGGCTGGCGAACTTCCATTTCGCGCCCATCCAGTCGGTGGCGAATTCGTCGCGTCCCGGCGTCGGCTTGCCGTCGACGAAGTAGGCGACCGGGTCATAGCCGCGGATCGCGACACCGCCCGGTGCGAACACCGCCGACGCCGCACCGGCGATCATCGCCGACGACAGCCCCACCAGCAATAACACGGCTGAGAGGCCCCGAAGAACTTTCTCCAGTATCCGGTTCATGGCCATCCGCCTTATTTCTTGATCACGGTGTCAAACGTGGCATCGGCCTTCTTGATGTATCCCGCCTTGTCCTTCTTCCACTTCTTCGATACGTCGTCGTCGTAGTTCAGATACAGCTTGTCATCGACGATCGTCCATTGATCCGGCTCGATCTTGACCACATTGCCGACCGCGATGCCGTAGGCGCAGTAGCCGCCGTACTGCGGCGCGTATTTCGCCGGTTCGGCCTTGAACTTGTCGAGGTGATCCTGGCTGGCGAACTTCCACTTCGCGCCCATCCACTCATGGACGAACTTGTCGCTGCCCTTCACTGGCTTGCCGTCGGTGAAATAGGCGACCGGGTCATAGCCGCGGATCGCGGTATCGGTGCGCTTCGGATCGCTGAAGTAGCCGCCGCCTTCGCCGAAGGTATTGATCGCCGGTGCCGCGAATGCCGGGCCGACAGCGGCCAGGCCGAGCAGCAGAGTGGCTGCGAGCTGCTTGATCGAATTCATGTTGTTCACTCCTCGATGCGCGGAACACGGTCCGCCATTTGATGACCGCATGATCCTCGCGCAGGACAGCCAAGGCCAGTTGACGGCGTCCGGCTTTTGCTACCGATCGTTCATGGCGCGCCGATCCAGCGGCTCCGAACCAACGGCAAGCTTTTAGATTGCGCTCACTCTCTGATCTTTCATATCGTCTCCCGCCCACCACAGCCAACAGACCCTAGAACCATGATTGCGAACGCAGCGTTTGACCAGATCATCAACAACGGCGGTCATTTCGATGGCAGCGATGGGCAGCGGCAATTCGTCATTTCTGCATTCGTGACGGCACCGTGGCCGCGATTTCGGCCACGCCGATCGACGAAACCGGCTGTCCCGAAGTCATCAACGTGGCGAACCTTCAAATGCTGCCCGGCTTTCTCGATACCCACAGGCAATCTGGGCTGGCCCGCAGGCCCAGGCTCAAGGAGAGCGTGCGTCGTGGCGTCACCACAGTGACCTTCGGCTTGTGCTCCATCGCGCGGTATCAGAGCGATTTCCTGCGCCTGCGCCTGCGCCTGCGCGCGAGCCGCGAGGCTGAGTTGCGCCTGGCGCTTGAAGCGTTGCTGCCGCGGTGCGCCGCCGGGTCGTCGAGGATCAGGCGCTGGCGACACTGCTGCTGCCGGAAGTGGCGCGGGCGCTATTGGACGGTACGGCATCGACGCCCTGAAACAGTGCGTCAGCGCACGGAAGTCAAGCAATCCTAGGCTCTTTGAGTCACGCGACTGCCGGCCTCGTTCAACTATCATTCCAGCATCGTCTTGCTGTGATTCCGCGCGAGGCCGAATGCACCTGCCGGCACGCGCCCATCCCTGATGAAGAGACCGACTTTCAGCGTCAGAACCCGACTGATGACCCTTTGCCTGGGTCTGGTTGCGGTGCTGGGCGGTGCCAGTCTGGTAATCGGCTCGGTGATCCTGCGCGACCAGGAAGCCAATACGGCGCGCCGGCAGCAGTTCGAGCGCTTCGAAACCATCTACGCGGCCCAGCAGGCAATGAACCGGGTGCGCCAGCACAGCGCCCAGCTCAACGCCGCGATCCTGACCCCGGACCGACGACAACAGAGCCTCGCCCGGCAGGCGCAGATCGAAGCCAAGGCCGGCTTCGATAGCGAACTGCTCAAGCTGTCGAACAGCGATCCGATCAGCGCCAGGCTGATCGAGGAAGCCAGCGACGAAATCGACGGCCTGTCAGCGCGCGCCGTCAATGCCGCGGCATCCACTGAGCCCGCACGCGCACCGCCGCTGCTGTCGGCGCTGCAGCAGCGCATCGACCTGATCGATGAAACCCTGCAGGCCGCCAGCAAGCGCGAACAGATGCGCACCCGCGAATTGCAGGCCGCCGAGCACAGCCGGCTCAAGGATCTGGTGCGGCTGTCGGCGGCGGTGATTGTCGGTGCCTGCCTGCTCGGCGTGCTGATGACGCTCGGCATCGTCCGCTCGGTGATCCGGCCGCTGCAGGCCACCACCAACGCCATCCGCCAGGTCAACGCCGGCGAGATCGACATCGACCTGCCGCCGATCCGCCCCGACGAATTCGGCGACATGGCCGTCGCCTTGCGCCAGTTCCGCGATCAGGCCGAACGCCTGCGCCGGCTCGCCTACCAGGACCCGCTGACCGGCCTCGGCAACCGCGCTCGGCTCGAAGAAACCCTGCAGCGGGCGATCGACCGCTCGCGGCAGACCCGCGAACCGGTGGCGCTGTTCTATGTCGATCTCGACAACTTCCGCGCCGTCAACGACAAGTTCGGCCACAAGGCCGGCGATCGCTATCTCTGTGAAGCGACTGCCCGCCTGCACCGCTTCATGCCGCCCGGCGCGCTGCTGTGCCGGTATGGCGGCGACAAGTTCACCATCACCGTCGACGGTCTCGATGCCGGTAGTGCGCTGGAAAGCCCACTGCGCGAGCACGCCGACTGTTTGCTGCGCGGCCTCGCCGAAAGCTATCCGTTCGGCGACCACCTGCTGAACATGTCGGTGTCGATCGGCATCGCCGTGTTCCCGGGCGATGGCGAAACCGCCGAACAGATCATCGCCAGCGCCGACGCAGCGATGTTCGTCGCCAAGAAGAATGGCCGCAACAACGCCCGCTTCGCTTCGGCCCAGCTGACCGGCACCATGCGCCGTCAACTGGCGCTGGCCAGCGAGATTCGTCGCGGCCTGGATCGCAACGAGTTCGAGCCGTTCTACCAGCCGGTGGTCGATGTCGAGCGAGGCCTGGTGGTCGGTGCCGAAGCGCTGCTGCGCTGGCGTCACCCCGAAAACGGCCTGATGCCACCGAGCGAGTTCATCCAGGTGGCCGAGGAATCCGGGCTGATCAACGAGCTTGGCGAGCTGTGCCTGATCAAGGCGCACGAACAGGCTCAGCGCTGGGCTGCCAAGAACCGCCGCCTGCGGGTATCGGTGAACCTGTCGGTGCGCCAGGTGCACGATGGCCGCATCCTGCAACTGCTGCGCGGCTTCAGCAGCGCGCCAGGCTCGCGCGAGCGTCTGATCGATTTCGAGTTGACCGAAAGCGCGCTGCTCGATTCCACCGAGTACAGCCACACCATGCTGACCGAGATCAAGCGCCTCGGCTTCCGCATCGGCCTCGACGATTTCGGTACCGGCTATTCGTCGTTCAGCTACCTGCAGCGGCTGCCGATCGACAAGATCAAGATCGATCGCCAGTTCGTCACCTCGATGGGCGCTTCCAAGCAGGCGCTGGCGATCGTTTCTGCGACGCTGACCCTGGCCCAGAATCTCGATCTCGGGGTGATCGCCGAAGGCGTCGAGAACACCGCGCAGATGCGCCAGCTGCGCATTCTCGGCTGCAAGCTGCAGCAGGGCTTCTACTTCACGCGGGCGCTGCCGGCGGCGGACTTCGAAGCCTGGGCCGTAGCCTTCGAGGAGAACGGCATGGACGCCCACGCCACCGCCGTGGCAGCACGCGAACCGGTGACCGTCGGCATTCGCTGAGGCATAGGGAGCTCAAGGCAACGGTCACTGCGCAAGCTCGAACCGGCTGTGCTCATCCGCGCTGATCGGGGCAACCAGTCCGCCAGTCACGTGATGCAGGCCAGGCTGGCCGTCTACACGACAACCGCCTCGATGAGTCGCAAAAGCAACTGCTGAGACAATATCTCCAGCGACAGCTTCTTTATTGATTCGGCCACGAAATAGTTGAATAAAGTGATGCGTCTGAATTTGACGTCCGATCTTCCCAGCGAGACCGACACGTGGCCGAATCAATAATAAAATCAATGTGTTTTTTGTTATTGAGGCGGCCGGTGCGGTCTAAAACCCTGAGTCACTTCCTGCCACCGTCGGCCGGCTCTT